>CANJDH010000048.1 GCA_947473125.1 Burkholderiales bacterium | reverse complement strand
TAGTCGCCGCGCACACCTTCCTTGGGCGAGACATAGCCCTGGTTGATGCCGGCATAGAGGTTGGGGTAGTGATAGTCCCAGAAGCCGCCGGCGTAGTTGTAATAAAGCGGGCCGCCGTCACTCTCCGAGGGCGAATGGCTGTTGTGCATGTGCGTGCTCAACGTCGGCGTGGCAAAGCCAAGCGCGCTCACCTGATCGACGCCACCCGCGTCGGGCAGGTCATTGTGGATGCGCACCAGATGCGAACGGCCGTAGCGCGTGCGGAACACCGGTCCAGGCGCGATCGAAGGTGAATTGCCGCCCAGCGGCGTGGCATTGACATCAAAGCCCGGTGGCGCAAAACCCCAGGCCGTCTGACCCGCGCTACCGGCGGGCATGTCGCTGTGCCAGACATGCCGGTGCTGGGTCGCGCGCAGCTACTAAAATTCCTGCGGTGGCGCATACAACTTGGAGGTCGGATCGACCCAGGCCTGGTGCGCCAGATCAGCATAAGGCGTGGCCTGCGCAAGATCAGGATGCTCCTGCAGTACGCGCAGCTTCGAATCCTTGCTGCCAGCTACAGGCCGCGGCCCGGGGCGCCCGCCACTCACGCCATCGATACCGGCGGCCAGAGGACTCATCTCAAAGAGCCGCTGTAACGGGTCCTTGAAGGGCTTCACTTTCGGGCTGAAGATTTCCTTGCCCGGAATCGGGCAGGCAGCGGCGGCATAAGCGGCGCGCATGCTCAGCCCCTTGATCGGCAACAACATGCCCGTGGACGCGCTCAGCACGCCCAACTTGAGCAGGTTGCGACGATTTAGGCCAGAGCGCGTGAGTGCGCGCTGGGTGTCCATGGTCTGTTGGATCAGACGTTGCAGCTGCTTGTCCATAAAGCCTCTCCTCCTTCAAAAAACAGATGGAGCACGACGGTCACCGCTTTCGCAAACTCTCGACCCATCAGTGCTAATTAACCTTGCCAAGACTAGGGCCTAACGCAAGCCGTCCGGTGTAAACATGGTCGCGCTTACGTAGCAGATGTGTGCAATTTGCGTAACGAGCGTGTATCCGTGGGGGGGCTGGAAGTCAGGCGTGCTGCAGCGCTCTCTCAGTAGTGCAGGAACGGGCTCACCGGTTCCGCATCCAGATGCTTCAACACCAGTTGATACGCATCGAGGTCAAAGCGCCGTTCGCCATCGTGGGCCAGTTCCCATGCGGCAGCCTCGGATTGCACGGTTCCCAGATAGCACCACTGGTCGACCACGTGCCAGTCCTCGCGCAGCAGGTCTGCGCTCTTTTCGACAATCGAGATCGGCCCCGCGTAGGGCCAGTGCCGCAACTGCTTGACCGCAAGCGCTTCACGCACGCGCTGCAGGTGTTGTTCCGCCGTCTCCAGCCCGATGCATGCGCCGTGGCATTGCTTGATCTGGTAGCCGAAACACGGCCCGGCGCCGCGTTCCAGGCCGAGTCCTTTGGCGCACAGGTGGGCTTCGCTGGCGATTGACAGCAGCCACGCGCGCGCCGCGGCGCGCGAAGCGAACAGGCCGTAATGGCTGTCAAGTTCGTCGAGCACGATGGCATCGGACTTGACGTACTCGGGCTGTGCGGTTTCGGCGTTGAGGCGGATCGCGGTCCAGGCGTTCTTGCGGCGCAGCTTGATGTTGTGCGCCGGCATCATCTGTTTGACCAGTTGCGCCTCGCGCAGCAGGGCGCCGAGTTCGCCGGCGGTCTCCTCAACTTCGATGCGGCGCAGTTCCTGCGACAGGCGCAGGTCGGTACCGGAGCGGTAGTCGTTGCTGAAATGCGAGCCGATGCGGTCCTTCAGGTTGACCGCCTTGCCGATGTAGAGGGGTAGCGGGTTGAGGCCGTAGAACAGATACACGCCGGGTCGCGCCGGCAGGTCGCGCAGCACATCCGGGTCGAGATGGGCCGGCAGGCTCGGGCGCTGCAGCAGGCGGTCGATCGCGGCCTCGAAGGTTTCTGCATCGGTGTCGGATTGCCATTTGTGGAACAGCGTGCAGATTGCGCGCGTGTCGCCAAGCGCACGGTGCCGGTCGATGCCGGCCAGGCCGTGGCGTTCGATCAGGGTGTCGAGGTTGTGGCGCTGCTGCTCGGGAAACAGCGCGCGCGACAGGCGCACCGTGCACAGGGTCTTGGCTGAAAACGTGATGCCGAGGCGCGCGTACTCGGATTTGAGGAAGCCGAAGTCAAAGCGCGCGTTGTGTGCCACCATGACGCTGTCGCCGATGCGCTCGAGCAGTTGCGGCGCGATGTCGGCAAAGCGTGGGGCGCGCGCCACCATCGCGTTGTTGATGCCGGTCAGGCGCACGATTTCCGGCGGGATCGACGTGCCCGGGTTGACCAGTTGCGACCACTCGTCGACTTCGACACCGTCTACCACGCGGATCAGGCCGACTTCGGTAACGCGGTCGCCGCGCGCCGAGGCGCCGGTGGTTTCGAGGTCCAGGAATACCCAACTGCTCATGCGCGGGGCGGGCTGCGCCGGAGCGCGGGTTTATTCGACAACCGGCAGGACTTCGATGTCGTAGGAGAAACGCAGCTTGCGCTTCAGAACCGGGTCTTCGAGTTCGCCGATGAAGCGCTGTGCGGAACGAATGCCGCCGATGGCCGGAAACGTGCCGCAATACATGACGGTGCCGACGTCGAGCGCGTTCTTGCCCGCATGGCCCTCGATCAATTCGTCGAGGGAGCGGATCAGCGACAGCGCGCCTTCCTGGTAGAGCACCGGCTTGGCGCCGGCTTCTTCCACAATCCAGGAGCGCAGGATCATGTCGTCGCAATGCGCCGCGATCTCGCGGCAGTCCCACACGTGGTCGCCGACCACCTTGTGGCATACCTGTTTCGACATCGCCACCGAGACCGTTTCGAGCTTGCGGTCGGTATGGTCGGAGCCCAAGCCGAGCCAGAGGCCGTCGCGCATCGAGAACAGCACCGGCTCGATTTCGCCTGAAGTGTCGGGCCCGAGCACCTGCACCCGCGCTTCCTGGGTGAGGTTGCCGGCAGCCATGCGGTAATACACCGGCATCGACGAAGGGCGCTTGACGCCGAGGGCTTCGAGCTCGCGCACGTGGTGCTCAAGCGCGGCGTGATCGCGCCCGGTCCACCCCGCGACCACCAGGTTGCGCGGCGTGAAGTCGAAGGCGTTGGGCGACTGGTTCGAAAACCGGTGAAACCGTAGTTCCTGGGGCATTGGGTCAGGGCGCGGCAAAGGGTAAGGCGAAGGGTAAAGCGCATTGTAGGCAAAATCCGCGCGCGTGTCAGGGTTGTTTTGCGGCGGCTTTCCGGGGGGCGGAAGTGGACAACAAGGCAAGCCCGCAAAGCACGATCACGCAGCCGCCGACCATGCTCGGCGTGATGGTTTCACCGAGGAACAGGTGGCCCCACAGCATGCCGAAGATCGGGATCAGAAACGTCACCGTCAGCGCCTTGACCGGGCCGGCCAGCGCCACCAGCCGAAAGTAAAGCAGGAACGCGAACGAGCCGCACACCAGCCCGATGAAAGCAATGTTGAACAGCACCAGCGGGGTGTAGCTGGCCTGCACCGGGCTGGTGAACAGGGCCGGCAGAAACAGCAGGGCGGGCAGCATCTGCGAGCCGCCGGCGATCCCCATCGGCTTGGCATCACGCAGGTTGTGGCGAATGTAGGGGCCGGCCAGCCCGTAACAGATGGTCGCGGCGATGCAGGCGCCGATGGCCAGCAGGGTCGAGGGGTTGAGCGGCACCGGCCCGGCGCGCGTGATGAACGCCACGCCGACCACCCCCAGCGCCAATCCGGCGCACTTGCGCGCGGTCAGGGCTTCGCCGAGGAACAAGGCGGCAAACACGGCCCCCCACAAGGGCGACATCGAGTTGATGATGGCCGAATACGAGCCCGGCAGCGTCAGCGCGGCAAAGCCGAACAGCGCAAACGGCGTGGCGGTGTTGAGCAGGCCCAGGCCCAGATAGTGTTTCCAGTAGCGGCGCCAGTCGGCGTCGAAGCGCGCGAAGGCAAACCAGGCGCACAGCCCCAGCCCGCCCAGCAGCAGACGCAGTTCGGTGGTGACCAGTGCGCCGATGTTGGGTGCGAGGGCGCGCACGAACACGAACGAGCCGCCCCAGATGGCGCCGAGCAGCAAAAGTTCGAGATACAGGCGTGTCGTCATCGGGCCCCAGTGTAGCCGTCCGGAAGCGGCGCCACGCGCCATTTCCGGACCGGCAACTCGCGCTGCCTCAGCGTTGCACCGGCGGGTAGTACTGGGGCGCCTCGGCGCGCTCGAACATGCCGTAATCGCGTTCGACTTCGCACACGCGGAAGCGATACGCCGGTGCACCGATGCGGCAGTTTTCGGTGACCTCGAGGGCGGTTGCATAGTCCGGCACCGTCACCAGATGGGCGAACTCGCCGGCGCGGTTGATGCTCTCGAAGCGCTCGTGCGGGCATTCGGCAGGCGCGTTAAAGTCAGGGCTGGTCGACTCGGTAATCACGCAAAAACGCGGCGGCCGGGCCGCGGGGTCGTTCCATGCCGACAGGCGTTGCGGCTGCCATGCCGGTTTGCCCGGCTCTTCGGCGCGAATCACCTGCGCCACGCGCAAGCGGTAGTCGGAAAACACCGCCTCGCGCCCGGCCTCCTGGGTGCGGTGGTGGGCTTCGTGTACGCGCCACGCGGTGAGGGCGGCTTCGTCGCGCCAGATCTGAAACGACAGGATGCGGCCTGCGTCCTGCAGGCTGCGAAAGCGGTCGATGAACAGGCAGCCGCCAAGTGCGTCGAGCCCTGGCCTGAGGGCCGCCGCCATGGCCAGGTAGCGGTCATACTGGCCGGGGCGCGGCGTGACTTCGAAGAAAAGCGCAATCATGGCTTGTATTGTAGGTCCGTCTTGCAGCTCCGTCGAGGCGCCTGGTGAACGCGCCGGGTTGATGCACCGGGTTGATACGCCGGGTTGATACATCTTGGCGGCCGGTACAATTCGGCATCCCCACCTCACCTTGAAAGCCGCCATGCGCTTGAACGCTTCTGCCGCCGGCATGTATGTCATTTCGGCCACGCCCTTTACCGACTCTGGCGCGCTCGACCACGACTCCACCGCGAGCCTGATGGATTTTTATATCGGCTGCGGCGTCACCGGCATGACCATCCTCGGCATCATGGGCGAAGCGCCCAAGCTGGCCGGCGACGAAAGCATGGCTTTCGTCAAGGCCTGTCTGGCGCGCGTCAAGGTGCCGATCATCGTCGGTGCCAGCGCAGCCGGCCTGGACAACCTGTTCGGGTTCTCCAAGGGTGTCATGGATGCCGGCGCTGCCGGCGTGATGATTGCACCTCCCGCCGGCCTCAAGACCGACGAACAGATTTACGCCTACTACGAGCAGGTGGCGCGCGGCCTCAGGGGCATTCCCTGGGTGCTGCAGGATTTTCCGGCCGCGACCACCGTGTTCATGTCGACACCGCTGATCGTGAAGATGATTGCCGACTTTACCGACATGGTGATGCTCAAGCACGAAGACTGGCCGGGCAACAACAAGATCACCAAGCTGCGCGAGGCCGAAGCCGACGGCGGGCGGCGCGTATCGATTTTGATCGGCAACGGCGGCGCGCAATACTCGCAGTTGCTCGAGCGCGGCGTCGACGGCGCCATGACCGGCTTTGCCTATCCCGACTTGCTGGTCAAGACCTACGACCTGTTCAAGGCCGGCAAGCTCGACGCCGCCGAAGACGTGTTTGACGCCTGCCTGCCGCTGATCATGCAGGAGATGCAGCCGGGCGTGGGCCTGGCGGTTCGCAAATACGCGCTGATGAAGCGCGGCGCGATCAAGTGCGATCGTGTGCGCGCACCGGGCCCGAAGCTAAACCCCAAAGACCGCGCCGAAGTGGAGCGCCTCATGGCGCGCCTCGAAGCGCGCATCAAGCAACTGAACCATTGAGGAGCCGTTCATGAATTTACGCCGCGTCATTGCAAGCGCCTGCGCCACTCTTGTGGGTCTGGCCGCGTTTGCCGCCCAGGCGCAGCCGGCCTATCCGAACCAGCCGATCAAGATCATCGTGCCGTTTGCGCCCGGCGGCGGCTCCGATTTCATCGGCCGCTTCATCGCCGACAAGCTCACCAAGAGCCTCGGCCAGACCGTGCTGGTTGACAACCGCCCCGGCGCGGGCGGCTTGCTCGGCATCGAGTTGGGCGTCAAGGCGCCGGCCGACGGCTACACCTTCATCCTGATCGCGTCGAGCTATGCGGTGAACCCGTCGATCTTCAAGCTCAAGTTTGACCCGATCACCGACATCACGCCAGTCGCGCAGATATCGCAAGGGCCGATGGTGCTGCTCGCCAACCCCAAGCTGGGCGTCAAGACCGTGAAGGAGCTGATCGAGCGCGCCAAGGCCAAGCCGGGCGAGATCACTTTCGCTTCAGCCGGGCTCGGCAGCGTGACCCACATGGCGGGCGAATATTTTGCGAGCACCGCCAAGATCAAGATGACCCACGTGCCCTACAAGGGCACGGCACCTGCACTCACCGACACCATCTCCGGCCAGACCAATGTGTTCTTCTCCAGCCCCGCGTCAGCCCATGCGCACGTTGATGCCGGCAAGCTCGTGGCCCTGGGCGTGACGACCTCGAAGCGCGCCACCGGTGCCACCTTCTCCAAGGTGCCGACGATCGCCGAGGCTGGCCTGCCAGGTTACGAGGCGGTGCTTTGGCACGGCCTGATTGCACCCAAAGGCGTGCCCAAGGCCATCGTAGACCGCATCAACAAGGAAGTGGCTGCGGCCTTGGCCAACAAGGAGGCGGTCGAGAAGCTTGAGACCGATGGTGTCGCACCCGCAGGTGGCTCGGCGGACCAGTTTGCCGCGCTGATCAAGAAAGATATCGCGCTGTGGAAGAAGGTCGTCACCGACGGCAATATCAAGGTCGAATAGGAAGGTGCGCCAAGGGAAGGTGCGCCAAGGGAAGGTGCGCCAAGAGCCGCACCCACCAAGGGTTTCAGGGCCATTGCCCATGCGGGGTGCACGCACCAAGGCTTACAGGGCAGGGCGCACATGAATCATCCATTGCTGCTCAAGGGCGCCCCCGGCTCCCCCTACACCCGCAAGATGCTGGCGCTCCTGCGCTATCGGCACATTGCCTATTCGTTGCTGATTCCCGGCTCGCCCCGGCTGGATGCCCTGCCGGTGCCCAAGGTGGAACTGCTGCCCACCTTCTACCTGCCGAACGCAGAAGGCAAGCTCGAAGCGGTAACCGATTCCACGCCGCTCTTGCGGCGCTTCGAGGCGCAGTTTCCCGGGCCGCGCGTGCAACCGCCAGACCCGGTGATCCGCTTTCTCGACAGCGTGCTCGAAGACTATGCGGACGAATGGCTCACCAAGCCGATGTTTCACTACCGCTGGCACTTTGCGGCGGATGCGGCCAAATCCGGCAACATCCTGCCGCGCTGGCGCAGGCTGACTACTACCGACGAGGTGGCCGCCGAACGTGCGGCCGAGTTCTCAAGCCGGCAGATCGGCCGGCTGCATTTCGTTGGCTCCAACCCCACCACCGCCGAAGTGATCGAGCAGAGCTACCTGCGCTTCCTCGCCGCGTTTGAAGCACACCTTGCGCAGTACCCGTACCTCATGGGCGCACGGCCGGGCGCCTCGGACTTCGGCTTCTTCGGCCAACTGACGCAACTGGCGCACTTCGACCCCACGCCTTCTGCCATCACCCTGGCACAGGCACCGCGCGTCTTCACCTGGACCTGGCTCACCGAAGACCTCTCGGGCTTGGCGCCCACTGAGGCAGACTGGATCACGCGCGATGCCATTCCCCCGACGCTGCTGGCGTTGCTGGCCGAAGCCGGACGCACCTATGTGCCCCTGATGCTCGCCAACGCGCGTGCGCTCAAGGCCGGGGCCGAGCGCGTCAAAACCGAGATCGACGGGCGCGCCTGGGTGCAGAACCCGTTTCCGTACCAGGGCAAGTGCCTCAGGTGGCTGCGTGAGGAGTTTGCGGCGCTGGGTGCGGCTGATCAGAAAGCCGCGATGGAGGTGCTGGAGGCGGCGGGGTGCGGGGAACTCGTTAGTGAAGTTGCCGCAATGCGAAGCTGACAAGTGGAGGCGTGCGTTTAACGTTTGACTTCAGCGGCCCGCGAAGCGCATCCGCTGGAACGATGGGTTCGACCCCATCGGCACAAGCACACTACGCCGCCTGCAACAGGAACTCCACCTTCACGGCCTCGAACGGAAACTCGATGCTGCCTGCTTCTGTACGGTCAAGAACACCGGCATTGAGCAGCGCCATCACATCGCCGTGAACCGCCTTTACGTCACGGCCTACACGGCGCGCCGCCTCGCGGATGGAGACTGGACCCGCTCCACAAAGGGCTTTGAGCAATTCCCACCGCTTGGCGGTAAGCACCTGCCAAAGCAGCTCCGGCGTGGCAAAGCTGATGCGCGCAGCCTTCTGCGGCTTCCCGGTCTTCCATGCTTGCACGAAGTCCCCCATTGAATCAGCGGGTGCGCGTACCTCAAGGGTTACGGTTTTCATTGTTCCACCTCGTTATGTCCCGTTGAAAATCGGCGATCAATTGATCCGGCGTGTTGAAGCGGTAGATGCTTTCCTTGCTGCCGAAGTGCCGGTGGTCACCTTTGCCGGCCTCGTTGTCGTAACGAACGACGCACACTCCATCCACTACATACGCAAGCCGGTACTTGAAACGGTGGGACGAACCCGCGACTGGCTTGGGTAATTCCCACAGCACCAATTCAGCAAACGCCGCTTGAGCATAGGGGATGCGGGAGCGGACAAGCTGAACGGCTTTCATGTTGGAGACAATACCAACATGCAAGATTGTTGTCAACTACTCCAACAAACCCTGATGAGGGGCAGGTCAGGGCAGTTGGGGTCGAACGTGGAATGATGGGTTCGACCCCGTAACCTGCCCCCCATAGGCCAGACCGCTCACCGGCATCATCCGGGACCCCATGAATATGGAAACATGGGCGTATGAAGACCACGATAGAAATTCCTGACCCGCTGTTTCGCCGCGCCAAATCATTCGCGGCGGAACACGGGCAGTCGCTCAAAGATCTGTTTACCGAAGCCCTGCAACAGAAATTGGGGGCAGCGGCAGCCACCGGCGCGGAGCCGGAGTGGATGCGGGGCGTTGATGAGCCAAGCGATTTGATCCGCTGACAAAGCGCCCCTGCCGGGAACGTCTTTGACATTCGTAACGCTACGCTATACACTACGCCAATGATCAAGTCGTTCCGACACAAAGGCATCGAGGGCTTTTTCAGGCGTGGCAGCAAAGCCGGGATTCAGCCCCATCATGCTGAAAAGTTGAGCCGGCAGTTGATCCGGCTGGACCTGGCCAAGTCATCAGAAGACATGAATGTGCCCGGCTGGCGCCTGCACTCACTGGGTGGCGACCATGAAGGGCATTTCTCGGTGTGGGTCAACGGCAATTGGCGCCTGACATTCACTTTCGAGGGACAGGATGCCGTGCTGGTCGACTATCAGGACTATCACTAGGAGCACGAACCATGACGCAAATGCACAACCCCCCGCATCCGGGCCACACACTGCGTGAAGACGTGTTGCCGGCTCTCGGCCTATCCGTGACCGAAGCCGCGGAGGCGCTGTGCGTCACCCGCCCCGCGTTGTCGCGCGTGCTCAATGGCCGCGCCGCCATTTCGCCGGAAATGGCGCTGCGCATCGAGGGTTGGCTCGGGGTCGCCAATGGCGGCAGGGCGGACACCTGGCTGGGGCAGCAGGCTGCCTACGATTTGTGGAAAGCCCGCAAGGCCGGTGCACCCAAGGTGCGGCGCGCCAAGATTTCGCGAATCGCAGAAGTCGCCTGAATGGAGTCAGTACCTGTAGCAGCCAGCGATGCGGAGCCGGACTGGATGCAGGGCTTTGGCACGCTTTCAGAATTGCGCCGCGAAACCGAGCGCGTGCAAGCGCGCATTGATGAAACTCTCGACGTCATTGAGCCCTAGGACCGTGCGTGATTCTCGAGGCCAGTGAGCTGTCGGCTTTCGTCGATGCCGACAACCACCACTACTTACGCGGCGCTGCGGGTTGCGCTCAAGGCCGCCGGCAAACCGATCCCAGCTAACGATGCGTGGATTGCGGCGCTCGCGCTGGAGCATCGCCTTTCCGTTTTGAGCCGGGACGCGCATTTTGACTTTGTCGAAGGGGTCTCGCGCGTCGACTGGTAGAAAATGGGTCACACCTGCGCGTTCTGTGTCGGATCGAAGCGTTCGACAGAAAGCCCTTCTACCGGAATGAAATGTTTGAAATTCGCGGTGAGCAACGGCAAGTCATGTTCGAGCGCAGTTGCAGCGATAAGGGCGTCGCCCATGCCAAGGCCGTGCGAGAGCGTCAAACTTTCCATCAGCGCAGTGGCGCGTAGTGTGATTGCCGGGGTAACAGGCAACCGTTCGGTCTTGCGCATGGTCAAGCTTTTTTGTACGGCCTCCAATTCGGCACGACTGCGCATCCCTTGCAACAATTCGAGCCAGGTGATGGCGGAAATCGTCAGGTGTGGCAATTGATCAAGGCGTTGCGTGGCGCGTGCCAAACCACGCAAATGCCAGATCAACACATCACTATCTACCAGCACCCGGCTCAACCTTGGTTGCGTGAGCCATCGCGGTTGTAGCGCGGTGCGCGCAGCTTGCTCAGGTAGGCTTCCACGTCAGCCATGTCTTCGCGGTCACGCCAGATCCCGAAGGCCGGATCACTTGATGCGAACGTGGTGTCACCTGCGGCATTAGACGTGGCAGGCGCAACTGCCGCAGTTTCAGGCTCTTCGGTATCGATGCGCACCGTTACGCGCTCGGTTTGCAGTGAGGGCAGCTTTGCGCGCCACAGCTCTGGCAGGTCGGCGATATTGACGTGTTCAATAGTGACTGAACTCATGGCTTACTCCCTCCGGGCCGCTGGTGAAAATGTGTACCGGGCATTCCCCCATTATCTCTCACGCAGGGCGATCTGCACAAATTTGTGGGTTGCCTTCTAGGCCTGCTTGCCGTAAAGGTCGATCACCGCCGATAGTTCTTCCTCGCCCTTGCCCTGGGCGGCGAGGGTGCGCAACAGCTGCGCCGCCAGGCCGCTCACCGGCAGCGGGGTGCCGGTGTCGCGCCCGAGGTCAAGCGCGGTGTCCAGGTCCTTGAGCATGGTGTTGGCGGCGCCGATCGATTCTGCCGGCCGGTCGATCATTCTCGGCACAAAAATCTGCAGGGGCTTGGAATCGGCAAAGCCTCCCGCCAGGGCGCGGGGCAAAAGGCGCGCATCGACCCCCGCGTTCTGCGCCAGGCGAATCGCCTCGGCAATCACCGCAATGTTGCTGCCGACGATCACCTGGTTGCACAGTTTGGTCACCTGGCCCGCCCCGGAGGGCCCCATCAGGTTGATGTTGGCGCCATACGCGGCCAGCACGGGTTTGGCGCGCTCGAACGCGGCCGCATCGCCGCCGCACATGATGGCCAGCGTGCCTTCTCCCGCACCTTTGACGCCGCCGGAAACCGGTGCGTCGATCCATTCCATGCCGTTGGCCTGTTTCAGGCGTTGCGCGAAGTCACGGGTTTTGTCCGGCCGAATGCTGGCATGGTCCACCAGCACCTTGCCGCTGCCTGTGGCCTTGGCGACACCGTCTGCGCCGAACACGACTTCTTCCACCGCCTTGGCATCGAACAGGCACATCATGATGATGTCCGCCTTTTCCACTGCCGCACGCGGGCTCTCGGCGGCGATCGCGCCCAGTGCCAGCGCGGGTGCCAGCTTGGACTTGGAGCGGTTCCACACGTGCACCTGATAGCCGGCAGCGAGGAGGCGTTTGGTCATGGGGTCGCCCATCAGGCCGAGGCCGAGATAGGCGAGTACTGGTTTGGTCATTGGGCTTGTGTCCGTGGAGTGATGGATTTGACCAGGCGGGTGAGTGAGCCAATGGCTTACGCAGGAGAATGACTTTTGAGCCAATCGCGCAAGGCCGAATCCACGCGGGTTTGCCAGCCTTCGCCACTTTCGCGAAATTGCTCAACCACTTCTTTGGACAAGCGAATGGTGATGCGCTCTTTGGTGGGCGATTTCTGAGGGCCACGCACGCCCAACTTTTTTCTCAGGGATGAGGGCAATACTTTGCCGGCTGGCTTGAACCTCGCCATATCTTCGGCGGTTAGTTCGCGGACTTCACCCTCAGCGTCAATCAATGGTTTGCGGCTTGCCATACCTGTTTGCCTCTCTGGTATTTGCTCTACGAAAACTGATTACCCGAATGCCCGTCTCAGTTTCGGTAAAGCACAGAACATGCAGCCGGCGATCCAGGTAGCACAGCGCGATATAACGTGTTTCGCCATATGCCTTTCGGGTGTCCGGAAAAACCAGCGCAGTATTGAAATCGACGTCTGCCGCTCGTTCAAACGAAAGCTTGCGCTCTCTGATGTTTCTTTCGTTTTTGACCGGGTCAAAGTCGACTTTCATTCTCTAAATTGTATGTACAAATAGATGTTGCGTCAAGGTTTATTGTATGTACAGGCAAATTGCCTTTTGGGAGGCTGGTCCGGTGGTGAGTTAAACGCCCTCGGGCCAATCAACCGCGCCCGAATGGGTGACTGCACCCAGATTCGCCGGGCCGACCAGCCTGGCGTATTTTTCCAGAGCGCCGGCAAGACGCTCCTGCCGCCGCGGCGTCCACGCCGCGCGCCGCGCGGCCAGTTCCGCATCGCTCACCAGCATGTCGATGGTGCGGGCGTTGCAATCGATGCGGATCGCATCGCCATCTTTCACCAACGCCAGCGGCCCGCCTTCGGCCGCTTCGGGCGCGGCGTAGCCGATGCACATGCCGCGGGTGGCGCCGGAAAAGCGGCCGTCGGTGAGCAGTGCGACTGTCTCGCCCATGCCCTGGCCATAGATCAGCGCGGTGGTGCCGAGCATTTCACGCATGCCGGGGCCGCCTTTGGGGCCTTCGTTGCGGATGATGAGAACGTCGCCCGCTTCGTAGCCACGATCTTTGACGACCTTGACGCAGGCTTCCTCACCATCGAATACCCGGGCTTTGCCTTCGAATACCAGCGCCTTCAAGCCGGCGATCTTGATCAACGCGCCATCCGGGCACAGATTGCCTTTCAGGACCACGACGCCGCCGGTGGGATGCAGCGGTTGCGCCGTGGTGGTGACGATGTCGCCATCCGGCGCGGGAATGCCGGCCAGTTCTTCCTTCAAGGTACGGCCGGAGAGGGCGAGGGCATCGCCATGCAGATAACCGCCATTGAGCAGGGCTTTCAACACCAGCGCGACGCCACCGCGATGGTGCAGGTCGCGTGCGAGGTATTTGCCGCCCGGCTGCAGGCTGGCGATCAACGGCGTGCGCTGGAACACTTCGGCCACATCGTCCATGGTGAACTTGATGCCGGCTTCGTGCGCAATTGCCGGCAAGTGCAGGCCGGCGTTGGTGGAGCCGCCGGTGGCCGCCACGGCAGCGCAGGCATTTTCGATGCTCTTGCGGGTAACGAGATCACGCGGGAAGGGGCCACCGTTCTCCAGAATCTGCATCACGATCTTGCCGGCGCGGCGTGCCAGCGCCAGGCGCTGCGAGTACACCGCCGGCATCATGGCCGAGCCGGGAATCGCCAGGCCTAAGGTTTCGGACACCATGGCCATGGTGTTGGCGGTGAATTGCCCCGGGCAGGAGCCGACTGTGGGCGCACAGGTGAGTTCCAGCTCGGCCAGGTCCTGCTCTGTCATGTTGCCGGCCAGCACCGCGCCCACGCCTTCATAAGCGGTGAGCACGGTGGCAGGCTTGCCTTTCCATTCGCCCGGCAGCATGGCGCCGCCGTAGACGAACACGGAAGGGCAGTTGAGGCGGACCATGGCCATCATCACGCCGGGGAGGGTCTTGTCGCAGCCGGCAAAACCGATGAAGCCGTCGTAGGCGTGGCCGCGCATCACCAGCTCGATGCTGTCGGCAATCAGCTCGCGCGACACCAGGCTCATGCGCATGCCCTTGTGGTTCATCGAGGTGCCGTCCGACACTGAAATGGTGGTGAATTCAATCGGCGTGCCGCCTGCCGCCGCCACGCCCATCTTGGCGGCGTCGGCCTGTGGGCGCAGCGACATCGAGCAGGGCGTGTTCTCGCCATGGGTGCTCATCACGCCGATGAAGGGTTTGGCAATCGCTTCATCGTCCATGCCGGTGGCGCGCATGAAGGCGCGGTGGGCCACGCGGTCCATGCCGTCGGTGGTGATCGAAGAGCGATAGGGCTTGGCTTTGGGGTTCGACATGGCAGGTGCATTCGTCTTGCGGGAGGAGACGAGTATAGCGGTGCGTGAAACGTGCCTTTGGCTACAATCAACGACATTACTCGCGGCCCGGGATGCGCGCTCCAGTCTCCGCGCAATCAATGAAACCCAATCCCTGAACCGCATTCGCTCAACAGAGGTTAGCCATGAAGCCTGCGCAGTCCACCTTGCTGGTCATCAACCCCAACAGTACCCAGGTGGTGACCGACCACATCAGCCTCGCGCTGGAAGTGTTTCGTCGACCGGACGGTCCCGCCATCCTCTGCGAAACGCTGACCAGCGGCCCGCCCGGCATTGAAAGCCAGGCGCATGTGGACGGGATCAGTGAAAAGCTGATCGCCTGGTTCGAGGCGCATCCGCACTATCGCAACGTCGATGCCGTCGTGCTGGCGTGCTTCTCCGACCCCGGCATGGTGGCGCTGCGCGAGACGATCTCGGTCCCGGTGTTTGGCAGCGCCGAGTGCGCCTATCTGACAGCGGCGGCGATGGGCGACAAGTTCGGGGTGATCTCGATTCTCTCGCGCGCCATCGGCCGCCACAAGCGCCAGGTGCGCCTGCTTGGGCTGGAGCACAAGCTGGCGGAAGACCTGGCGATCGAGGTCAACGTGGTTGACCTGGTCAAGGAAGACCTGACCTTCACGCGCATGCTGAGCGTCGGCAAGACCCTGATCGACAGGCACGGGGCGCGCGTCATCATCATGGGTTGTGCCGGCATGGCGCGTTACCGCGCCCGACTGGAATCGGAGCTGGCGGTGCCGGTGATTGATCCGACACAAGCGGGCGTGGCGATTGCCGTTGGCCAGTTGCTGGTGCGCGGGATGGCGGCTGGCTCAGGCGTTGTGGCCAAAAGAGCGGCCTGAGAAAAAATAGGCTGATTTCGGGCTACACCAGCAGCAGCGGCTCGCTCAGCGCCCCGCCACGCTGCGCCATCTGTCATTGCCGCCAGGCCGGCGTGGCCTTGCAACAGTGCGACGACTGCGTTGGTATCGAGAAGAAAACGCTTACCAGGCATCGCGCTGCGTGCGCTGCTCACGCACGGCGTCGCCACGCCAGGTGAGCCGGCCCAGCAGATCACGCAGGCGATAAGAGGGCGCGTTCGCGACGTCGCCATCAGACTCATCAACCACGACCATGACAGGCTTGACCGGCGCACGCGCGGGCGCACGATCCAGCCAGCGCAATGTGACGCCATCAAGTTGTGCGGGGTAGCTTTTAAGCATGAGGAAATCCTTGTGTTGCAAGTGACGCAATCATATTACTTGAGCACTCGCTAGTGCAGCGCAATGCTCTTGTGTTCCAGCCTGGAAAGCAGCCGCACGATCGGCCATAACAACAGCAGGTACATCAACGCCGCCAGCACCACCGGCGTGGCGTTATAGGTGAGTGCCTGCGCCTGGCGCGCGTTGTTGAGCAACTCCGGCAGGGCTACCACGCTCGCCAGTGACGTGAGCTTGATCACTTCGAGCGTATTGCTAATCAAATCGGGCAGCACGTTGCGCGTGGCCTGCGGAATCACCACCGACACCAGCGCCTGCCAGCGCGTCAGGCCGGTGGAACGCGCCGCTTCAAGCTGGCCGCGCGGGATGCTCTCGAACCCGGCGCGGAAAATCTCGCCAAAGTAGCTCGACGTGTTGAGGAAAAACCCCAGCGCCACCGCCGCAAACTTGGGCAAGTCGATCTGCAGGAACGGAAAGCCGAAGTAAATGAAGATCAGCAGCACCAGCGGCGGGAAGGCGCGAAAGAAGTCGACGTAGACGATCAGCACGCGGTTCAGCCAGCGCCGCTGCAGGCTGGAGAGGATGGCGATGCCGAGGCCGCCGGCAAGCCCCAGCGGAATCACCACCAGCGAGAGCACGACGGTCATGCCCAATCCCTGCAACAGGAAGGGCCAGACCTTTTTCATGATCTCGACGTTGAAGAATACGGTGAGCAGGGTTTCCATGGCGGCTTGGTGGGTGGGGTGCTGCTTAACGTTTCCAGGCAAAGCGCGTTTCGATCCAGCGGCCAAACCAGACGAAGGGGATGAACAGGATCAGATACGCGCAGGCGCCGACCAGCAGCGGCGTGGCGTTGCCTGATTCACTCGAGGCAGACGACGACACGTTGAGGATTTCATGCAGCGCCACGACCGACCCCAGGGCCGTGCCCTTGGTGATTGCCATCACGCGGTTGGTGAGGGGCGGCACGGTCATGCGCACGGCTTGCGGCAATACCACGTGCTGCAGGGTTTCGAGGCGGCTCATGCCGGTAGAGCGCGCCGCTTCCCACTGGCCCTTGGGCACCGCCAGAATGCCGGCCCAGAAAATTTCCTCGGCGAAGGCGGCCAGCACGAGCGACAGCGACAGCCAGGTCGCGGTGAACGCGCTCATCGCCATCTCGATGTAGGGAAACGCGAAAAACAGGATGATGATGATCACCAGCGGCGGCAAGGCGCGAAACACGTCGGCAAACACGATGATGCAAAAATTGAGCGGCTTGACGTGCTGCGCGCGCGCCACCGCCAGCGCCAGCCCGACCACCAGCCCGGTGATGATCACGGTCACCCCGAGCCAGGTGGTGGTGACGAAGCCTTCGGCAATCGCCTTCCAGTAGCGCCCGGCGATATCGGGATTGAAAAAGCTGAACAGGAAACGGTCCAGCGTGCTCATCGTGGGCGGAACGTTGACGACCGGGTTCATGCTGCGGGCTTCATGTCGGGGCGCTCAAACGACGGGTCGCATTGCATGGTGCGGGCGGCGTGGCGCAACTCAGTGCCGGTCGGCCAGGGTCGCGAGAAACTCGCGCAAGCGCGCGTGCTTCGGGTTGCCGAATACTTCTTCGGGCGGGCCCTGTTCGACAATCTGCCCCTGGTCCATGAACACCACGCGGTCCGCCGCCGCGCGGGCAAACGCCATTTCATGGCTCACCACCACCATGGTCATGCCCGATTCGCGCAGCTCGCGCATCACCTTGAGGACGCCGCCGACCAGTTCCGGGTCGAGCGCGCTGGTGGGCTCGTCAAACAGCACGATCAGGGGTTCGAGTGCGAGCGAGCGCGCGATGCCGACGCGCTGCTGCTGGCCGCCGGACAACTGGTTCGGGTAGGCATCGGCCTTGTCGGTGAGCCCGACGCGCTCCAGCGCTGCACGACCCTTGGCGTCGGCGGTCGCCTTGTCCATGCCCTGCACCTTGCGCAAGGCCAGCGTGACGTTGCCGAGCGCCGTCATGTGCGGGTACAGGTTGAACGATTGAAACACCATGCCGATCTTCTGGCGCAGGCGGTTGATGTCCACGCCGGGTGCGGTGATGTCAATGCCATCGACGGTGACGCTGCCGCCATCCGGTTCTTCGAGCCGGTTGCAGCAGCGCAGCAGCGTGCTCTTGCCCGAGCCCGACGGCCCGATGATGAACGCGAGCTCGCCCGGCTGCACCGAAAAATCAATGCCCTTCAATACCTGCAGGGCGCCGAACGACTTGACGAGACCCTTCAGTTCAAGAATAGGCGGGAGGTCTTGCTTCATGTCCGTGCTGAGATTGGCTAGGCGGGCGGGTAGAAAAGCGAAGCGCCGGAATGATCCGGCGCTTCGCTCCGAGCGCGTTGTTTACCGGGCGTCAGATCAGGAACACTTCGGCGTCACCGGGGTGGCGTCATAGCCGTCCATGTTGGGTACGCCATGGCCCGCTACCACTTTGACCGCTGCTGCATCGGGGGCCGGCTTGGTGCCAAACCATTTTTCGTGCAGGCGCGCAAACGTGCCATCGATCTTCATGCACTTGACGACGTTGGAGACCTGGTTGCGGCCGGCTTTGTCATCAATGCGGAACGGAATCGCCCAGACCAGGCCGGTCTTGATGGTGTAGGTGGTCTTGACCATCGGGTTCTGTTTGGCGGCCCACTGCGCCACCGTGTTGCCGGCCAGGTTGCTGTTGGCGCGGCCCGAGAGCACCGCCTGCACCGCGTCGGCATTGGTGTCGTAGATGTCGAACTTGAAGCCGTACTTTTCGGCGTTGGCCTTGGCCCACGAATCGTAGGCCGAGCCCTTGTTGACGGCGATGGTCTTGCCCTTGAGGTCTTCCAGCCCCTTGATCTCGGGGTCGGTTTTTTTGACCAGAAACTGGAAGTCCGTGTCCAGATAGCCTTCGGTGAACAGCAGTGCCTTGGCACGCTCGGGGGTGACCGTGGTGGGCGCGGCGATCCAGTCGTACTTTTTGGCGTTGAGGCCTGGGACCAGGCCGGAAAACTGCGTGCCTTCGATGTTGATCGGGCGGTTCAGGCGCTTGGCGATTTCATTGGCCATGTCGACGTTGAAACCTTCAATGCCGCCGCCGAGCTTGGGCATGGCGTGCGGGGCGAAGGTGGCGTCGACCGCGGTCTGGATCGGTTGGGCAGACACCGTGCCCGAGAGCACGGCAAACGACAAGGCGGCAACTACAAACGGAATGGAACGGTGCATGTCTTCAGTCTCCTGGAAGTCCAAAATAAATCGTGCCCAAGGGCAACTCTTGAATCGGTTTCACGAGCAATGTCTCGGCAATCAACAAGCAGTAAGCAGCAACGATCATGCAGCAATCATCATGCCACAGTCTGTGGGTCGGCTACGCCTCGGTTACCGGTTTTCCCGCACCGACGCGGTCGATGATCAGCTTGTAGTGCTCCGGGCGGCGGTGTTTGGCAAAATTGAACACGTGCTCGCGGAAGGTGTCGCCCAGCGCCAGATCGCAGTTGAAAAAGATGACTTCGTCTTCTTCGGTGGTGCTTTGGGCGGCGATTTCACCGGAAGGCGAAACGATGACCGAGCCGGCAATCATGTGAAAGCCGTCTTCACGCCCGCATTTGGCCGCTGCGCCCACCCATAGTGCATTTTCGTGGGCATGGGCCTGCAACAGCAGCAGGTGGTGGAACATGCGCAGGTGCGAAGGTTCCGGCCAATGGATGTTATGCGACGGCGTGTTGTAGCCCAGCACCACCACCTCGGCACTCTGCAGGCTCATGACGCGAAAGGTTTCGGGCCAGCGCCGGTCGTTGCAGATGCACATGCCCATTTTGGTGCCCATGGTGTTCCACACCTTGAAGCCTTCGTTGCCGACCTGGAAGTACTTTTTCTCCAGGTGCTGGAACGGCGCCTGGGGCTTGTGATCGTCGTGGCCGGGCAGGTGCACCTTGCGGTAGCGCCCGACGATCTTGCCTGCGCCATCAACGATCACGGCGGTGTTGAAGCGCTCGCCTTCGGGGGTCAGTTCGGCATAGCCCAGGTAGAAGCCGATGCCGCATTTTTTGGCTTCGTCGAACAGCGGCTGCACATCGGCGTTGGGCATGGAACGCTCGAAAAAGCGGTCGATCTCGGCCTGGTCGGTCATCCAGTAGCGCGGGAAAAAAGTGGTCAGCGCCAGTTCGGGGAACACCACGAATTTGGCACTGCGCGAGTGGGCTTCGCGCAGCATGTCGAGCAGACGCTTGACGACGGCGGCGCGCGTGTCAGCCAGGTGGATTGGCCCGAGCTGGGCCACGGCCATGGGGAAGGGGCGTTTCATGCGGGTTTTCCTGAAGGTTTCTTTACGGCTTGGGTTGAATGAAAGACTGGAACAGGCGCATCGCTTCGGAAGGCTTGCGCGGCGTAGTCAGTGGGCCGGGCATGCCGCGCGGAATGAACTGGCCACTGCCGCGCTCTGCATGCAGCTTGCCATCGGCCACCACCACACGGCCACGGTTGATCACCGTTGTCGGCCAACCTTGAATCGTGCGCCCTTCATAGGGCGTGTAACCGACGTTGTCGTGGATGTCTTCGGCGCGGATGGTGGTGCGCTTTTCGGCATCCCAGATCGCGATGTCGGCATCCTGCCCCACAGCAACCGAACCTTTGCGATCGGCAAAGCCGTACATGCGCGCGTGGTTGGTAGAGGTGAGGGCAACAAACTGGTTCATCGTGAGGCGGCCCTTGCCGACCCCTTCGGAGAAGAGTAGCGGCAGGCGCAGTTCCAGCCCGGGCACGCCGTTGGCCATGTCCTTGAAGGTGGTCTTGTCACCCTTGGGCAGCTTGCCGGTTTCGTCGTACCGGTACGGTGCGTGGTCGGAGGAATAGACCTGGAAGGTGCCGTTGGCCAGACCCTCCCACACGGCTTCTTGCGAGGCGGCATCGCGCGGCGGCGGGCTGCAGCAGAACTTGGCGCCTTCGAGGCCGGGCTTGTCGATGTCGGCAGCGGTGAGGAACAGGTATTGCGGGCAGGTCTCGCCAAACACGCGCGCACCCAGGGTTTGCGCGGCGCGGATGGTCTTCACCGCTTCAATGCCCGATACGTGCACGATCAGGATTGGCACATCGACCAGGCGTGAAAGGGAAATCATGCGGTTGGTGGCTTCGCTCTCGGCCAGCGGGTCATGCGCGACAGCATGGAACTTGGGCGCGCCATGGCCGTTGGCCAAGAGGCGCTGCGCCACCCACTTGATGATGTCGTTGTTCTCGGCGTGCACCATCACCAGCGCGCCTTCGCGGCCGGCGGTATCGAGCACGTCGAGCATGGCGTAATCATCAATCTTGAGTTTGTCGTAGGTCATGTAGACCTTGAACGAGCTGTAGCCCTTGCGGATCAGGTCGGGCAGGTCGTGCTTCAAGGCCTGCTCGGTCGGGTCGGAGACGATCAGGTGAAAGCCGTAGTCGATCACCGCCTTCGGGCCTGCGCAAGCGTGGTAGTCGGCCACCACCTTGGGCAAGGACATGCCGCGATGCTGCGCCGCGAACGGGATGATGGTGGTGGTGCCGCCAAACGCGGCCGATACGGTGGCGGAGTAAAAGTCGTCGGCGGTCATCATGCCGCTGGCGGAGAGTTGCTCCACATGGCAATGGCTGTCGATGCCGCCTGGTAGCACGTAGCGGCCGCTGGCATCCAGGTCACGAGTACCGGCGGGCAGCTTGTCGGCGACGGCGACGATCTTGCCGGCACGCACGCCGATGTCGCCACGGGTGGTGTCGGCAGCGTTGACGATGCTGCCGTTGCGGATGGTGAGATCAAATTCGGGCAATGCCGGCTCCCAGGGTTGTGCGTGAGTGGTTGTCGTGTTGCGCCGAGTTTGCCATAGGTGCCATAGATGCCATAGATGCTATAGCTTGTGCCCGACTTGCCTCGATCATGCAGGATTCGTGCGCAGATAGTCGTCGCAGGCTTCCTGCGCGAGACGGGCGAAATCCTCGGCCACTGGCGAGGCATTGCCGGCCTGAATGCTCGAGATGATCGGCAAGGGCTGCAGGACCGGGTTGACCTCGAGCACGCGCAAGCTGCCGGTGCGCGTTTCCTCCCGAATCGCCTGGGGCGGCAGGGTGGCAATGCCAAAACCGGTCTTGGCGAGACTGATCATCGCGGCCAGGGATGAGAGGCAATTGAGGCGCAGCGGGCGCCGCGCACCAATCTGGACCACGTTCTTGCAAATGATCGATTGCTTGTGAAAGGTGAGCAGGGGCAGATGTACGATGCTGGCGAAGTCGAGTATGCCCTCGGGCAATTCCAGGGAGGGTGCAGCGACCCAACGCATCGGCAATTCGGCCATGCGGCGGTTTTCGACGAATCCTTCGGTCACTTCCTCGCTGGCGAGCACCACGTCCAGCCTGCCTTTGAGGAGTTCGTCGCGCAGGAACGGCGTGATGTCGCAATGCAGTTCGACGGTAACCTGCGGGTACATCCGCGAGAAGCGCGACAAGAGATCGGGGAGGCAGGTGTGCACGACCGTTTCCATGGCGCCGACGCGCAAGGTGCCGGTGACCGCTTCCTTCACAACGACGGTCTGGCGCATCTGCGCCGCCAGATCGAGCATTTGTTCGGCCAGCGGGATCAGGCCCGCGCCCCGATGGGTCAGCTTGACCGAGCGGTTGTCGCGTTCGAACAGCTTGGTGCCGAGCTCTTCCTCGAGCGTGGCGATGCGCCCGCTGATGGCTGCCTGCGTCGTGTGCATCTGCTCTGCCGCAGCCTTGAAGCTTCGCAGGCGCGCGACCCACAGGAAGGCTTCAACAAAGCGCAGATTCATGAAAGGAAAAAGTAATCAGGTGCGATAGGAATAACTGTCTTGCCTCGAAGCGCCATCCAATTCAACAATAGGCAACAAAATATACACGACTACCCCTATCCACCATGAACGCTCCTGACTTATCCGCAGCCAGCGGTGCCCGCGATGCCATTCGAACCGGTCGCCATCGTGGCCCGACCTCCAATCTTGCGCCCGGACAGGTGCAGGGCAATCTCGCGATCCTGCCGCGCGAATACGCCGCTGATTTTTTGCTGTTTTGTCAGCGCAACCCCAAGCCGTGCCCGCTGGTGGCAGTGTCCGATGTCGGTTCGCCGCGCATCCCGATGCTCGGTGGCGATCTCGATATCCGTACCGACCTTTCCGGCTATGTGCTCTGGAAGGACGGCGAGTTCGCGCGCGACCTCGACAACCTGAACGACGTGTGGCGCGATGACCTGGTCACGTTTGTGATCGGCTGTTCGTTCTCATTTGAAGCGGCGCTGATGGAGGCTGGCATTCCGCTGCGCCATATCGAACAGGGGCGCAATGTGGCAATGTGGCGCACCAATATTGCGACTGCGCCAGCCGGGCCGTTTGGCGGGCCGATGGTGGTGTCGATGCGGCCCATGAAGCCGGCCGATGCGATCCGCGCGATCCAGATCACGTCACGCTTTCCGACCGTGCATGGTGCGCCAGTGCATTTTGGCGACCCGGCGGCAATTGGCATTGCCAACATCATGAAGCCCGATTTTGGCGATGCGGTCGAGATCAAGGCCGGTGAAGTACCGGTGTTCTGGGCCTGCGGCGTGACACCGCAATCGGCAATTCGCGCCGCCAAACCTTCTTTTGCCATCACCCACAAGCCTGGCTGCATGCTGGTCACCGATTTGCGCAACAGCGATTTGAGTAGTTCCTGAACCACCCTTCTGAGGAGAAGTTGATGATGAAACCCACGTTGAAGCATTCCCTGATGGCGCTGGCGCTTGGCGCGATGGCCTCGATGGCCCTGGCACAAGGCCTGCCTGCCGGCCCGAAAGTCACAGTCTCGGCCGTGACGCAAGTGGCACCCACCGTGCCGCAGTACACCCGTGTCGACATACCGCTGTTGCGTGAAGGCGCGACCAAAGCCAGTGGCGGCCGCGTGGAATTCAACCTCAAGAGCTGGCCGGAGATGAACGTGCAGGGGCCGGAGGTGATCCGTCTGGTACGTTCGGGCCAGGTCGATTTGGCCGCTGCACCGCTGACTACCGTGTCGGGGGATGTGCCGATTCTCGACGGCATTGACCTGTCGGGCCTCAACCCTGAACTCGACCAGGCGCACAAGGTGGCCAATGCCGTACTGCCGATTGCCAACAAGGAACTCGAGCGCCTCGGCGTCAAGCTGATCGCCACTTATCCGTTCCCGGCGCAGGTGTTTTTCTGCAAGAAGCCGATCGCCGGCCTGTCCGACCTCAAGGGCCTCAAGGTTCGTACCAATGGCCCGGCCCAGGGTGACCTGATGAATGCCTTCGGTGCACAACCCACCGCCATCGCCTTTGGCGAGGTGTACACCGCACTTGAGCGCGGTACGGTCGATTGCGCGATTACCGGTACCGGCTCCGGCAACGGCGTGAAATGGTACGAAGTGACCGGCACGCTCTATACGCTGGCCACCTCCTGGTCGGTATCGGGTTACTTCGTGAACCTTGCCTGGTGGAACAAGCTGGATCCGCAAGTGCGCACCTTCATCGAAGCGCAGCTCATGCAGGTGCAGGCAGCCCAGTGGAAGCTTGGCGCCGAGGTCAGCCAGGATGGCATTGACTGCAACATCGGCAATGCTGCCGCGTGCAAGATTCACACGCTGGTCAAAGCCAAGCCGATGACGCAAGTGAAAGCAACAGATGCCGACAAGGCGCGCCTGCGCGAAGCACTTTCCAAGGTGGTGCTGCCGAACTGGGTGAAGCGTTGCGGCGCCAAGTGTGGCGAGATCTATAACGAAGTGATCGCACCGATCTCCGGCGTCAAATATAGTGGCGGCTGATTTGGCCAAAACGGCGGCCACATCGCGTAAATCCGCTCCAGGAGCGGCTTTGCGGCTGGTGTCTGCCGTCAACCGGCGGGTCGATTGGCTGGCCCGGCTGATGGGGGCGTGCGCAGGCTGGCTGTTCATGGCCTGCGCAATCTTCATCACGTTTGATGTGCTGGCGCGCAAGTTTTTGGGTTTCTCGTCCCAATCAACCACCGAGTTGTCCGGCTACATGCTGGGAGTCGGCATTGCCTGGGGGCTGGCGTCGGCTCTGGAAGCGCGTACCCATGTGCGCATTGATGTGTTGATCCAACGCTTCCCAACCGGCATCAAGTCGTATCTGCATTTTCTGGCCTTGATATTGCTGGCGGTATTTGTCGGCTTCCTGGTCTACGGCGCCTGGCACACCACGTTCGAATCGTGGGAGTTCAAGGCCACCGACAACAGTTTGTTGAGAACCCCATTGATCATCCCGCAAGGTTTGTGGCTGATCGGGTTGGGCGTGTTCGGTCTGATGATCACGCTGCGCGTCTTCGAAGTGGCCTTGCTGCTGCCTTCGCAGGATATCGAGGCGATCGAGCACCTGACCGGCCCCAAGAGCTTTATCGAAGAAGCGGACGAGACGCTGCATGTGTTGGGCATGGCGCCGGTCGATGTTTCGGCACTGGCGGTCGATGCGCCTGCCGGAAAGGCGGCCCCATGATTGCCGTCGTCTTTCTCGCGATCGTACTGATTGTCTCTGCCGCTGCCGCCTTGTTTGGCGGGGCCGATGTCTCATCGCTGCCGATCGGGCCGATGGCCGTGCTGCTGGCGCTGTTCTGCCTGTTCTTCGGTGCCGGCATCTACATTGCGGCGGCGCTTGGCATTCTCGGCATCATTGCCGGCTTCGCTTTTTCCGACCGGCCGTTCTGGAATTTCATCGGCCAGATGGTCTGGGGCCCGACCACCAATTTCGTGCTGGTCGCGGTGCCGCTATTCTTGCTGATGGGCGAAATCATGCTGCGCGCCGGGCTTTCGGACCGGCTCTACAAGTCGCTCAGCCAGTGGCTGTCACGCGTTCCCGGAGGCTTGCTGCATACCAACATTGCGTCGTCAAGCGTGTTCTCGGCGATCTCGGGTTCGAGCGTGGCGACGGCGGCCACCATGGGAGCGGTGGCGCTGCCGTATTTCCGCCAGACGCAGTATTCGCAGCCAATGGTGCTCGGTTCGCTGGCCGCCGGTGGGGCGCTGGGCAACCTGATCCCGCCAGGTATCACGTTCATCGTCTACGGCCTGATAACCGAAACTTCGGTGGGCGCGCTGTACATTGCAGCGGTGGGCCCCAGTGTGCTGGTGGTATTGCTGTTTACGGCAGTGATTTTCTGGCACGGCGTGCGCAATCCTTTGCCCAAACCGCCCGCCATTCCCCTGATGGAAAAGTTGAAAGGCCTCACCGGGCTGGTGCCGACCTTGCTTCTCATTCTGGTGGTGCTGGGCACGATCTATTCGGGTCTGGCCACGCCGACCGAATCGGCCGCCCTGGGCGTGGTGGCAGCCATCGTGGCGGCGGCCATCGCCGGCAAGCTCTCGTGGCGCATGCTGCATGAGTCTGCTGAGGCGACGGCGCGCACGACGTCCTTCATCGGCCTGATCTTGTGCGGTGCTTATCTTCTCAACTACGTGTTTGGCGCACTTGGCGTGCCGCAGGCGTTGTCCAAGTTTGTGGCGGGGCTGCCGGTACCACCTTGGGTGATCATGGCACTGATCGTCGGTTTTTATCTTGCGCTGGGCACCTTCATGGAAGGCTTTTCGATGATCGTGACGACCATCCCGGTGATCTTCCCGGTGGTCAAGGCGCTGGGCTATGACCCGATCTGGTTTGGCGTCATCGTCACCATGCTGGTCGAGATTGCGCTGATCAGCCCGCCGGATGGCACGGTGCTCTATGTGTTGCAGGGCATGCGTGGTACCAAGGGTTCGATTACCGATGTGTTTCGCGGCGTCATGCCCTTCATTGCGGTCTATGTGCTGGCCATCGTGCTGCTGATGTTTTTCCCGGCCATCGCCCTGTGGCTGGTGTCGGTCTCCCGTTAATTTGCATTCCTACTTCGCTTCATGACGACTCCTTCTTCGCTCACTCCATCTTCCCGCTGGCAATTCTGGATTGACCGGGGCGGCACGTTTACCGATCTGGTGGCGCGCGCACCGAATGGCACGCTCAAGACCCACAAGCTGCTCTCCGAGAACCCGGAGCAGTACAAGGACGCGGCGCTGGCCGGCATTCGCCATTTCCTTAAGCTGAAAGCCGGCGAGCACATTCCCGGTGAGGTGATCGAAGCGGTGAAGATGGGCACCACGGTGGCCACCAATGCACTGCTCGAGCGCAAGGGCGACCGCACCGTGTTGTTCATCACTCGTGGCTTTCGCGACCAGTTGCGCATTGGTTACCAGAACCGGCCGCGCATCTTTGACCGCCACATCGTGTTGCCCGAGCTGCTCTACAGCGAAGTCGTGGAGGTCACCGAACGCGTCGGCGCACATGGGGATCTGGTGACACCGCTCGACGTCGAGAAGGCACGAGCTGACCTGAAATCCGCATGGGACAAGGGTTTCCGGGCGATTGCGATCGCCTTCATGCACGGCTACCGCTTTCAGGAACACGAAAAGGCCGTGGCAAAGATGGCGCGTGAAATCGGTTTCACGCAGGTGTCGGTGTCGCACGAAGTCTCGCCGCTGATGAAGCTGGTGTCGCGCGGTGATACCACCGTGGTGGATGCTTATCTCTCGCCGATATTGCGGCGCTACGTCAGCCAGGTGGCGTCCGAGCTTGCGGGCGCGCGACTGATGTTCATGCAGTCGTCGGGTGGCCTTACCTCGTCCGAGTTGTTCCAGGGCAAGGATTCCATCCTGTCCGGCCCGGCCGGGGGCATTGTCGGCATGGTGCAGACAGCGGCGGGAGCCGGGTTTGACAAGGTAATCGGCTTCGACATGGGCGGCACCTCGACCGACGTGTCGCACTACGCCGGCGAGTACGAGCGCGCCTTCGAGACGCTGGTGGCCGGGGTACGCATGCGCGCGCCGATGATGAGCATCCACACGGTGGCGGCAGGGGGAGGCTCGATCCTGCACTTTGACGGCAGCCGCTATCGCGTCGGGCCCGATTCGGCGGGTGCCAACCCGGGGCCGGCGTCGTACCGGCGCGGCGGCCCGCTCGCCGTGACGGACGCCAACGTGATGCTGGGCAAGGTACAGCCAAAGTTCTTCCCCAAGGTGTTCGGGCGAGCAGCCAACGAAGCACTCGATTTCGACGTGACGGCAGCCAAGTTCGCTGCGCTGGCCGGCGAGATCGAGAAGAACACCGGCAGCAAGAAGACGCCCGAAGCAGTGGCCGAAGGCTTCATCCAGATCGCTGTGGAAAACATGGCCAATGCGATCAAGAAGGTTTCGGTGGCGCGTGGCTATGACATCACGCAGTACACACTGCAATGCTTTGGCGGAGCGGGGGGGCAGCACGCCTGCCTGATTGCTGACAAGCTCGGCATTCCGCGCGTCTACATCCACCCGTATGCGGGGGTGCTCTCCGCTTACGGAATGGGTCTGGCCGACCTGACCGCGATGCGTGAGCGCGCGATTGAATTGAAACTGGTGCCTGCCTCAAGAGCCGCTCTGGATGCGGCTTTCCAGGCCCTTGCCTCGGAGGCGCGCTCCCAGATTGCCTCGCAGGGCATCGCCCCTGCGCAGATTGTGATCAAGCAGCGCGTCCATGTGCGCTATGACGGCACCGATTCGGCGTTGGTCGTCGATGACGGCACATTGGAGGAAATCAAGGCGCGCTTCGAGGCGGCCTACCGCATGCGCTATTCGTTCCTGATGGAGCACAAGGCGCTGGTGGTTGAGGCGGTGTCGGTCGAGGCGATTGGCCAGTCCGGGCATAGCGCTCAGGCGGCGTTCCCGGCCGCTGGCCGAAGCGGCGCATTGACGCCGGTGGAGTCGGTGCGCATGTTTTCCGGCGGTGCGGCGCACGCTACGCCTGTGTATGTGCGTGATGCCATGCAACCCGGTGACAAACTGCTGGGCCCGGCCATCATTGCCGAGCAGAACGCCACCACCATTGTCGAGCCGGGCTGGCAGCTTGAGGTGACTGCGCTCAACCACCTGGTGCTGACGCGCGCCGTGCCACGCCCGAAGCAACACGCAATTGGTACGACTGCTGATCCGGTGATGCTGGAGATTTTCAACAACCTGTTCATGGCGATTGCCGAGCAGATGGGCCTGACGCTGGCCAACACGGCCTACTCGGTCAACATCAAGGAGCGCCTGGACTTCTCGTGTGCGGTGTTCAACCAGTACGGTGACCTGATCGCCAATGCGCCGCACATGCCGGTACATCTGGGTTCGATGGGGGAGTCGATCAAGACCGTCATTCGTGAAAACACGGCCGACAAGGGCCGCGCGATCAAGCCGGGCAATGTCTATGTGCTCAACGCGCCTTACGCCGGCGGCACGCACCTGCCGGACATCACGGTGATCACCCCCGTGTTTGACGCTGAAGGAAAACACATCCTGTTCTACGTCGGCTCACGCGGTCACCATGCCGATATCGGCGGCATTTCCCCCGGATCGATGCCACCCAACTCCAAGGTGGTGGAAGAAGAGGGCGTGCTGATCGACAACTTCCTCCTGGTTGAGGAAGGCCGCTTGCGTGAAACCGAAACGCGCGCTTTGTTGGCTTCGGGGAAATACCCGTCGCGCAACGTCGAGCAGAACATGGCCGACCTGCGCGCGATGATTGCCGCCAACGAGAAGGGCGTGCAGGAGTTGCGCCGCATGGTCGGTGAATTCGGCCTTGCCACCGTGCACGCCTACATGCAGCATGTGCAGGACAACGCCGAGGAAGCAGTGCGCCGCGTGATTGATGTGTTGAAAGACGGTGAATTCAGCTACGAGATGGACCACGGCGCCGTCATCAAGGTAAAGATCACGCTCGACAAGGCCACGCGCACCGGCAGCATCGACTTCACCGGCACCAGCATGCAGGTGGCGAACAACTTCAACGCACCGTCGGCGGTTTGCTATGCGGCGGTGCTTTACGTTTTCCGTTCGCTGGTCGATGACGACATCCCGCTCAATGCCGGTTGCCTCAAACCCCTCAACATCATCATCCCCGAGGGGTCAATGCTCAATCCACGTTATCCGGCCGCGGTGGTGGCAGGCAACGTGGAGACCAGCCAGTGCCTCACTGACACACTCTATGGCGCGCTGGGCGTGATGGGCGCCAGCCAGGGCACGATGAACAACTTCACCTTTGGCAACGACACCTATCAGTATTACGAGACGATCTCGTCCGGCTCAGGTGCAGGCGACGGCTTTGACGGCTGCACGCCGGTGCAAACCCACATGACCAACAGCCGGATGACCGACCCCGAAGTACTCGAATTCCGCTACCCGGTGCGGGTCGAGGAGCATTCGATTCGCTACGGTTCCGGCGGCAAAGGCAAATGGAACGGCGGTCCCGGTGCATTGCGGCGCATCCGCTTCCTCGAAACCATGGTCGGCAGCGCGCTCTCGGGCCATCGGCGCATTCCGCCTTACGGCATGCAGGGCGGTGGGCCGGGGCAGGTCGGCAAGAATTGGGTCGAGCGGGCCGACGGCAGCATCACGCCGCTGGGCGGTTGCGACGAGACCGTGTGCCAGCCGGGCGATGTGTTCGTGATTCAGACGCCGACGGCGGGTGGGTTCGGCAAGGCTTGATCTGCCCGGTTCAGGCTGCTGCGCAGGTTCCGCTGATTGAGCAATTGTTGAAGCGTCGCACGTGCGGTTCGGGCTGGTCAACCACGGTGACTTCGATGCTGTCGCCGTCGCGTGTCAGCGTGAGCAGGTCCTGTTCCGATGATCCCAGGCCTTGCGGGTGAATGCGCAATACCCGGCTGTCCTGCAGCAGGATGACGGCGGCGGTGCTTTGCATAAAGTTCTCCCACTCGATGCGGGCGACTCGGCCGCTGATGACGGCCATATGGTCTGACGAAGGCATGGCTATGGTTCTCCTGATGACCATTCTCGCTCGCGCCAAGCAAATGCATGGCCTGATCAAGGGGAGACTTGTCGTGTAGTTTGAAGGATGGCCACAGCAGTTAACCTGGCGACGAAAGACGGCTGATCGACAACGCAATGGCCCATTTCCCCAAGCCAGGTTTGCGGGTCTTTTTCGCGTTTGCCGCATTTGCCATGGCGATCGTGTTCGCAGTCCTGTCCGGCGCGGCCCTGGCGCAGTCGGTCGTCGGTGGCGGCAACGACTGGACCGGCTACGCCGGCGTCGGTGTGGCGTCATTCCCCAGGTACACCGATGGCAAGGGTACGGAGCTGTTTCTCGCGCCGATCCTGATGTTCGAATACAAAGAGACCTATGGCGTCGATCTGATGCGCGCGGGCGTGCTCCTGACGGCCATGGTGCAACGGCGCAGCGGCATTGAGATGGGACCGAACCTCGAATGGGACCCTTTAACTAACAGCGTCAGCCCTTGGCGAGTTGCCGGATCAGGCGATGACCTGGTCCAGATACGTATTCACGATCTGCAGCGGGAGTTGCCTGCGTTCGCGCTCGACGATGAAGCGGGTCGCCAGCTTCATCGCGTCGAGGTCCAGTTGCGGCGCCGTGATGATCTGCGCACCACCTTCCAGGATGCGCGCCATCAGGGCCTCGTCCTCAAGCGCCGCCTGGTTGCGCTGCAGCCGGGTGGCGTGCGCTGCCGCATCGGCCAACGCTGCCTGCCTGGCTGCGGGCAGTGATTCAAACCAGGCGCGGTTGCAGGCCAGCACCAGTACGCCGAAAAAATGGCCGGTGAGGCTCACGTAGGGGTGGTATTTGTACAACGCGAAGTTCACGTAGTTGGTGAGCGGGTTTTCCTGGGCATCGACTTGGCGTGTCTCTATGACTCGCACTAGGTCCTTGACATCGATGGACCTGGGCAAGAACCCCAGTGCCGCCAGCGCTTCGCGGTAAATGGCGCTGTCGAGGGTGCGAATGGTCAGGCCGGCGCAATCTGCCGGGACGCAGATCGGACGTACGCCGTTGGTGAGATGGCGAAAGCCGTTGTCCCAAAACCCGAGGACCTTGTATCCGGTGCGTGATTCAATCGCTGCTTTCAGCACTTCGCCGGCCGGCCCGTCAAGCGCAACCAGTGCGACGCTGCGGTCATGCACGGTGAAGGGCAGGTCGAGCGCAGCCAACTCGGGCACCTTCGCTGCCAGATAACCGGTGGCGATGTAGCAAATCTGCCGGACACCGCTATCGACACTGGCGAAAAGTGACGCAGCCGTTTCGCCAGTGGCAGTAATGTTGCCCTCCAGCCGCACATTAGCTTCGCCAAACTGCGGCGCGATCCGTGCGGCCAGTGCTTGCAGGGATGTGGTGAGAATCGACTTGGGCCCCTGGTAGCCGGCAAGGCAAACCGGGTTCAAAGTGCCCATGATTTCAGGTGCTCTTGATGTTGGCGTCCCTGATGATCTTTTGCCACTTGGCGTAGTCGTCCTTGATGATCTGCGTCAGTTGTGCCGGTGTGCGCGGCCACGGGTCGAGCCCGGCGCCAGTCAACTGTTTCTGAATGCCGGCATCATTGACAACGGCGGTGGCGACACTGCGCAGCTCGGCCAGTGCCGCCGCAGGCGTCTCCTTGCGCACGAACAAGCCGATCCAGGAGGAGTAGTCGTAGTTGCTCACGCCTTCCTCCTGCAGGGTCGGCAGGTCCGGATAGCCGGGGTGGCGCTCTGTGCCGCAGTACGCGATCAGGCGCACACGCTTGTCGGCAAGGAACGGCAGGGCCAGCGATAGCGCCACCGGCATCACCTGCACTTCACCCGAGGCCACTGCGAGCGTGGCCTGGCTGGCGCCCTTGTAAGGTATGTGCGAGAGCTTGACGCCGGCAAACGCGTTGAACATTTCGGCAGCCAGGTGCTGCGGGCTGCCGACGCCACCCGAAGAATAGGTGACGCGATCCGGCTCTTTGCGCGCGCGCTCGACCAGGTCCTTGATATTGCGGATCGGGGAATTGCCCGGCACGCCAAAAAAGGTCGGGATGTTGGCGATCCCGACGATGGGCACGAAGTCGGCCTGCGTATCAACCTTGACGTTCTGTGGCTGCAGGTGCGGCAGGATCGTCAGGATGCTGTTGTTGAGCGCGGCGACGGTCTGGCCATCGGGCTTGGAACTGGCCAGCTTCTGGAGGCCGACCACCCCGCCCGCGCCGGGGATGTTCTCCACGGCGAAATTGAGCCCCATGCGCGTGCCCATGGCGTTGGTGACGTAGCGCACTGCCACGTCTGACGCGCTGCCGGCCTGCAGGGGCAGGCCGACCGCTATCGGGTTGGTGAATCCGAATTTTTGCGCCCAGGCCGAGGTCGGCAGCGCGGCAGCGCCACCGAGGGCCAGCGACGCCCGGAGGAATGTCCTTTTTTGCATGATGGTCGCTTTCAGATGGCGTTGAACCGGCGATGCCGCAAGAATCAGTCGAGCTTGAGGCCGATGGCCTTGACCACCTTGATGTAGCGCGCGCTTTCGTCGGCGATCAGCTTGGCGAACTGCTCCGGCGTGTTGCCGACCGCGTCCGCACCATTGCGCTCCATGGCCAGCTTGAAATCGGCCGTGGGGACGATGGCGGCCAGCTCCTTGTGCAGGCGCTCGATCACCGCTTTCGGGGTCCCCGCGGGCGCGAGCACGCCGAGCCACAACGCCGCCTCAAACCCGGGGTAACCGAGTTCCGCTACGGTGGGCACATCGGGCAGGGCCGGCGAACGCTGGCTGGTGCCGACGGCAAGGGGGCGCAACTTGCCGGCCTTGGTGTGTTGCAGCAGGGCGGGCATGGAGCCGAACACTGCCTGCACTTCGTTGGCCAGCAGGGCCAGATCGGCCTGCGCGTTGCCCTTGTAGGGGATGTGCTGCAAATTGATCTGGGCTGCGTCCTTGAGCATTTCCATCGCCAGGTGGGTGGTGGAGCCATTGCCGGCCGAGGCGTAGTTCATCTTGCCGGGCATGGTCTTGGCAAGCGCCACAAAGTCTTTCAGGTCGTTGGCCTTGACCTGCGGATTGACCACCAGCAGATAGGGCGTGATCGCCACCAGCGAGACCGGCGCAAAATCCTTGGCTGGGTGGTAGCTGAGCTTGGAGTAGGCGCCAGCCGCCACCGCATGGGTGCTGGTGGTGCCAATGGTCAGCGTGTAGCCGTCAGGCGCGGCTTTGGCGGCAGCATCGGTGCCGATGGTGCCGCCGGCACCGCCGCGGTTGTCGACGACGACCTGCTGGCCGAGGCGCTCCGAGAGCTTCTGGGCGACCACACGGCCGACGATATCGGTTGACCCGCCTGCCGGAAACGGCACGATCAAGCGAATCGGCTTGTTCGGGTAATCGGATTGCGCCAGAAGCGATGCCGGCGCGCAGGCCAGTAAGGCGACCAGTGCGGCTGTGAAGGTGCGGTAGCGGGGCGCGACGCGTGGATTCATTTGGCGTTCCTTGCTGGTTTGGAAGCGCATGACCGCGACGGCGGCCATGCGCGGGATGCATCAGGCAGTGCGATACGTCACCTTCAGGTCACCGACACCGTCGCAATGGCCTTCGAGCGTGTCGCCGGCCTTGCACGGCCCGACACCCGCCGGCGTGCCGTTCATGATGATGTCGCCGGGTTCGAGGGCGACGAAGGTCGAGAGGTAGGCAATGGCTTCGTCGATCTGCCAGATCTGCTGGTTGAGATCCCCTTTTTGTTTTACTTCACCGTTGACCTTGAGCCAGATCGCACCGGCTTTGGGATGGCCGATTTTGGCCGCCGGCTGGACCGCAGTGATCGGGCAGGATTCGTCAAATGATTTGCCCATTTCCCAGGGGCGCTGCAGCTTTTTGGCGTCGCTTTGCAGGTCGCGACGCGTCATGTCGAGGCCGAGGGCATAGCCAAACACGTGGTCGAGCGCCTTGTCCTGCGGGATATTGCGGCCGCCCTTGCCGATGCAGATCACCAGCTCGATTTCGTGGTGCAGGTCCTTGGTTTGTGCGGGGTAGGCGATGGTGCTCCCGGATGCCACGACGGCATCGGCCGGCTTGGCAAAAAAGAACGGCGGTTCGCGGTTCGGGTCATGGCCCATTTCACGGGCGTGGTCGGCATAGTTGCGGCCGACGCACCAGATGCGGCGGACCGGAAATTTGGCGTCGGTGCCGACGACATCAACGGCGGCTTGCTTGGGTGCGGCAATAACGTACTGCATGGGATCTCCAGACGAGGGATATGAGAAAAGGGAAACGGAATTTTACGCAAGTCGCCGTGCGCCGGGATTGCCAGGCGTCAGGTGCGGATGCAACGGCGTGCACCGCGCGTGGCGGGGTGGCGTGCTCCAGGCGCCTACTTGGTGGCTTCGCCACCTTCAACGATGACGTTTTCGACGATGCCGGCGCCACCCCGGCGATAGGCTGCTGCTGCCACGTATTCGGGCGATTCAAAGCATTTGACGCCGGCCTCGAGCGAGTCAAACTCGATCACGATAAAACGCTGGAACGCATCGGTGCCTTCCATGATCTGGAATTTGCCGCCGCGCACAATCACGCGGCCGCCATATTGTTTGAGGATGCCGGGAACCAGGTCGGTGTACTTTTTGTACTCGACCGGGTCGTTGATTTTTGCGCGGGCAATCCAGTAAGCGGCCATGCTTGTTTCTCCAGGTTGAAGTTATCGGGCCATCGCATTGTCGAGCCGGGGCAGACCTGTCGTACCAGTGGCGACCGCAAGGTTGAGCATGCGGTCGACTCGACATGTTGTCTTGCAATGATACCCAGATATTCCAATAACTCGCTCCAAAGCACCAATGAGGAATATCAATAATTAGAAAATTCGAATCAATACTGTCGAAGATGCGCAGGGAAAACCCTGTGCGCATCGAG
>CANJDH010000047.1 GCA_947473125.1 Burkholderiales bacterium | reverse complement strand
GCTGCCAACGGCAGCGCCCCTGCACCCTTGATGAAAGATCTGCGGTTCATGAAAGTGTCTTCGGCCGGGTGTGCTTAGACAATCTTCCACATGGCCATCATGCCGTGGTCTTCGTGCACCACGTTATGGCAGTGCATCGGGTAGATGCCCTTGTAGTCGCGGAAGCGCATCGCCGTTTCCATCGTCGCGCTCGGGTCGAGGCGGTAGACGTCCTTGCGGCCGCCTTCGAGTACGGCAGTCGGGTTCGGCTGTGCGGCACCGGTCGACTTGATGATGCGGCCTTCCTCGAAGTGCGGGTGGATCGGGTGCGACCACGAGCCGCCGCCGTTCTTGTGCACCCACACTTCGGACGAGCCTTCCTTGACTTCATAGGGAGGTGCGAAACGATCGTAGGTGACGCCGTTGGCATTCCAGGCCCCGTTGCCGCGGCCCCACACCCATTGCTTGCGCTTGGCGGTGGTGACGACGACGGCGTCAGGCAGCGGACGCAGCGGCATGCCGTTGACGATCACGGTGCTGTTGTCGGTGAGGCCTGTACGGGCCGGCTCGACGATGAACTTGATCACGTCCATGCCGGTGGTGAGCAGCTTGCCCGACGGGCCACGGCCACTGGTCTGCTCGGCGCGGTTGGTGATGAACAGCTCTGTGCCGGGCTTGAATTTCGAGAAATCGACAATGATGTCGAAGCGTTCACCCACGCCATGCTTGAAGTTGGTGACATCGACGGCGCGCGGCAGCAGGTTGCCGTCGTTGGCGACCACGGTCATCGGCAGGTAGGTCGAGCCGGCTGCACCCTGGCGCATCCACCACCAATGAAAGCGGCTCGGGCCGCCGTTGTAGATGCGCAGGCGGTAGCGGCGCGGCTGCACTTTCATGAACGGCTGGATCGTGCCGTTGACCGTCATCTTGTCGCCGATCGCGCCGTCCAGGCAGGCAAGCGGGAAGAAATCAACGCCGTTCGGGTCGAACTGGCGGTCGTGCACCATCAGCGGCACGTCGAATTCGTACGGGTAGCTGCCGGCGTCCTGCGAGTGGCTCGGGAAGCGGATGCCGGTGGTGCCGACCACGGTTTCGTCACCGGTGTCGACTTCGTCATAGATCGGCGCTGCGCCGAACAGGCCGGCGTAGACGTTCTGCGAGGTGAAATCGTGCTTGTGGTCGTGGAACCACAGCGAGCCGAGCGCTTCGCGGTAGTCGCCGCGCACACCGGCCTTGGGCGACACAAAGCCCTGGTTGATGCCGGCGTAGAGGTTGGGGTAGTGGTGATCCCAAAAGTGCCCGGCGTAGTTGTAGTACAGCGGGCCGCCGTCGCTCTCTGACGGGGTGTGGTGGTTGTGCATGTGGGTGGCAATGGTCGAGGTGCCGAACCCGAGTGCGGAGACGGCATCCTGGGCAGACGCGGGCAGCTCGTTGTATATGCGCATCAAGATCGAACGGCCGTATTTAAGGCGAAACACCGGGCCGGGTACGCCGGTGCAAGGGGTACTGCCGTTGCCCGTCACGGTGTTAGCGCTGTCGAACGTACGGTCGGCAAAGCCCCAGGCGAGCTGGCCGGCGGCGCCGGCCGGCATTTCGCTGTGCCACACATGGCGATGCTGGACCGCGCGCATTTCGTAAAAATCTTTCGGCGGGTTGAGCACGCCGGTGTTCTTGTCGGTGCCGTCCCAGGCCTGGTGGGCGAGGTTGGCAAATGGTGTGGCTGTCGCCAGCTCGGGGTGGTGATGGAGCAGTTCGAGCTTGGAGTCGAGTTTGTGGGTCGGGGCGTGGCCGGGCTTGCCGCCGCGCAGGAACATGGCATCGGTCAGTTCGGAGACGCTGCTCTTGGTGGTGTAGGTCGGCGTCATTTCTTCAAGGCGCTGCAGCGGGTCCTTGAACGGCGTGGTGCGCGGGCTGATCATTTCGACGCCGGGAATCGGGCAGGTCAGGTCGGCACGCGCGGCGCGCAGGCTCAGGCCTTCGATCGGCAGCAGCATGCCGGTGCCGGCGCTCAGCACACCGAGTTTAAGAAGGTTGCGGCGCGACAGGCCGCTTTTGGTCAGCTCACGCTGTACATCCATCGTGCGCTGGATCAGTTTTCGTTTTGCGTTGTCCAATTTAGTTCCCCAAAAAGTTTAGTGTGGGCGGGCCTGATGACTTCTAAAGCTGCTCAACCGGCGATCGAATGCGGTCGTTGATGCAGTGCTGCCATCCTAAAGAGAGCGCCCTACGCGTCTGTCGGCATTCGGTGGCGCTTGTACCGCGGCCGCGTGTGAGTTTTGTAACGGCGCGTCAGTGCCAGGCGGTCACAGGTGAGCGAGCGGGGCAAATACCCCGCCGCACCTTGCGCTTGGGTGAAATCACCCAGATCCGGATTGAGAATGCAAACGGGAGCGCTGAGGGGAGCACTGAGGGGAGCGCTGAGGGGAGCGCTGAGGCCGCCCGCAGCGAGGCGCACGGCCTGTACGCTGCCGGTGCTGCGGGTGTGTCGGGTACGCGTGCGCCGGGTCGGCGTTGCCTGCTTGGTGCACGCGGTGTGGTGCGGCGATGCGTTCGGCAAGGTGCTGGACATGGCGTAGGTCGATTCAGGCGATGGCTGTGGCCAAACTTGAATGCAACCGGCGTGCCATAGCGTGTGCGCCGACCGGCAACTTGCGTCAAACCCTTGTGGCACAAGCGTTTTCGCGATACCGGGCCGCGTGCTGTCACTTGCGCAGAGGCGCAATCGGGTGTGGCATCTGACCCGATTGCGCCAAACGCCACACCCGCGTGTTCAGTGGCTGAGGCCGAATTGCTTGACCCGGTAGCGCAACGTGTCACGCGAGATGCCGAGCCGGCGTGCCGCCTCACTGATGTGGGCATCCCTCTTTACGAGCGCGGTGGCGAGCAGGGGGCGCTCGACATCCTGCAGTTTCATGGTCTCGAAAGGCCGGCCTTCGTGTGTGGTGCACTCGCCGTTGACCTTGAACGCACACAGACCGAGGTCGCAGCCCCCGATCACGCTGCTCTCGGTGAGGATGATGGCTTGCTCGATGGTGTTGCGCAGTTCGCGCACGTTGCCTTCCCAGGCATGGCTCATCAGGGCGCTGACGGCGTCGTTGCTCAGCTTGAGGCCGGGCTTGCCGTATCGGCCACGCATGGTGTTGAGAAAATGTTCGCCCAGCTGCGCGATGTCGCGCCCGCGCTCGCGCAGGGCCGGCGCCTTGACGCTGATGACGCGCAGGCGGTAGTAAAGGTCGGCACGGAAGCGGCCCTCGCGTACCCGCTCTTCGAGGTCAACGCTGGTGGCGGCCAGAAAGCGTACGTTGAGGGGGTGATCCTGAATGCTGCCGAGGCGGCGTACCTGGCGCTCTTCAATTACCTTGAGCAGCTTGGCCTGGGCCGTGAGGTCGAGATCGCCGATTTCGTCAAGCAGCAGGGTGCCGCCATTGGCCGCTTCGATCAGGCCGAGCTTGGTCTGCTTGGCGTCGGTGAAGGCGCCGCGTTCGTGGCCGAACAGTTCGGTTTCGAGCATCTTGGCGGGAATGCCGGCGCAGTTGATCTCGATGAACGGGCCGCTGCGACGCGGGCCGTCGAAGTGCAGGGCGCGCGCCACCAGTTCCTTGCCGGTACCGGTTTCACCGGTGATGAGCACGCCCGGCAAATCCGCCCCGCCGACCAGTTTGTCCGAGTCGATGATGCGCGAGAGCACTTTGCGCAATGCCTGCATCGGCGCGGAGTCGCCGATCAGTGCGGCGACCCCGGCGTGCTGGAACGGCACGACGTCGCCGCCCTGGCAGTTTGGTTCAATTACTTTGACACTCTGCTTTTGCAGCACGCGCTCGATCACCAGAAGAATCGCGCTCGGCTCCATGGGTTTGATCAGGTAGTCGGCCGCGCCGGCCTTGAAAGCATTGACGGCGGTCGATGCACTGCCGTGGCTGGCGAGCATGATGACGTCGGTGCGGGCGCTGCGCGCCTGGATCTTGCCGAGAATCGTGAGGCCATCTGCACCGGGCAGGTGGTAGTCGAGCAGCACCACCTGTGGTTTGAGCTGTTCACACAGGTAGAGGCCGACCTCACTGCCGTTGGCGATTTCGACATGGAAGCCGCTACGCTCCAGAAACACGCACAGGTTGCGCGCCCGAGTGGGCTCGTCTTCGATGATCAGGATGGTGGGAATCATGTCGCTGCCTTCTGGGGGTCAAGTGGAAAACGGCAAACAGATGGTGACGCGGGTACCTTTGCCGGGCGTGATGCTTGTTTCAAGGCCGCCTCCGATGTGTTCCAGGGTGCGTCCGATCAGCGGCAGGCCGATGCCCAGGCCGCGCGCCCGGGTGCTGTGCGGGTGCGAAAAGTCGTGCTCGAGTTGCGCGGCGGCAATGCCGCTGCCGGTGTCGCTGACCTCGATTTCGATACCCTGCGGTGCACCGCCCCGGGATGGTCCTTGGCCGGCGCGTGATCCAATCGTGAGGATGCCGCCGGACGGCATGGCATCGAGCGCATTGGCCACTACAGCGCCGACGATCTGCTCGACCAGCGGCGCATCGGCCTGGATGTTCGGGAGGGTCTGGTCCAGATCCCAGACAATCTGGATGCGGCGCGCCGCCAGCTCGTCGCTGTACTCCTCGAGGAGGGCGCGCAACACATCTTTGGCGCAAATCGTCGTGCTCGACCGGCTGCCCGCATGCGCATAGTCGAGCAGGCTGCGAATCCACACGTCGAGACGGTCAACCTGCTGCGTGATGCCGTGCGCCACGGCATGACTGCCGCTCGCCTGATCATGGCAGATCAGTTCCGCCGCAGTGCGGATGGCAGCCAGCGGGTTGCGCATGTTTTGGGCCACCGCGGAGGTGATTTCACCGACGGCTTTGAAGCCGGCACTGCCGGAAATGCTGCGCTGCTGCGCTTCGATGAGGCGGTGGCCGCGCCGCACCACCCAGAACAGGGCGCCGAACAGGAACAGTCCGCCGCCAATGGCGCATAGCCAGATCAGTCGCAAGCCGCGCTGTATCGATGCGAACAAGGCTGTCGGCGCCTTGTAAACCTCGATGACACCGACCAACCGGCGATTGTCTTGGCCCCGTATAGGCATGTAGTACTCGACAAATTGCTTCTCAGGCAACCGGGCGAACACAAGCTCGGGCTTCAAGTAGCGGCGTTCTTCGATCAGGTCGGCTTCAACCATCAGTGTGCCGCGCAGGGCCGCCCCAAGCTCGGCGTTATCGGTGAACGTGTGCTCGATCGACTGCGCATGGGTGGACCACAGCACGCGGCCATCGTGGTTGTAAACCTGCAAGCGCAGCACGTCGGGCAAATGGGCGAGCTTGTTGAAGTAGGCTTCCATGGCGCTGTGGGACGCCCGGAGGGCGGCATCCGACGTGAAATAGGCATCCGGGTCGTGTTCGGCTACACGCGACTGCACCATGTGCATCATGGTTTCGGCGTCACGCTGCAGCATTTCCCGGGACAGGAAGTGCGACAGCACCATCGAGGAACCCAGGTTGACCAGCATGATGGCCGCAAACGCCAGCACCGCGAAGCGCCGGCTCAGATTGAAGGGCTGCTGCGCCGGCGAGCGCCAGCGCGGCGAGCCGGCCGGCCCTCGCCGGGCGAATTGGCGCAATTCGGGTATCGCCATTCCGTTTTCTAAGGTTGACATGCGATCCTGGTGGCGGGGTTAAGCGGGGTTGGAAGGGCCGGGCGGGTGGGCTCGAACCGGTCAGCGTTTGAGCGTGATGCGAGTGATGACCCAGTCGCCACCCTGGCGTGTCACCTCAAAGCGCACCTTGTCACCCTTCTGCAGTTTGGCCAGGTCGACGTCTTTTTCGACATTCATCGCCATCGTCATGGCGTGCATGCCGCCCTTGTCCCAGTCACCGTGCGCGACAATGACGCGGCGTGCGTTGCGATCAACCTTGCGCAGTTCGCCTTCGGCGGAGTCGGCGGAGTCGGCGGCGAGGCCCGGTGCGGGCAGGATGCTGAGGGCGATCAAGCTCGCCTGCAGCAGTTGTTTGAGCATGGCCATGGTGGCTCCTTTGGGTTGAGGGCGGGTGGATCAGTGGGCGCCGGCCGCTGCGGCTGTGGGTTCGGCGCGGTGGCGTGTCGGGTGCCGTACAAAAAGGCGGCCGTCGGCGTAGCCCATCTCGACGCGCAGGCTGCCGGCCGAACCGGCCATCGGCACCATGACAGTGAGCGTCTCGGGATCAATCACGGTGTCGGCGCCGATCCGTGCGCCGGCCGGCAGGTGCTTGCGCAGTGCCGACTTCCAGGCGCGGTCATCAATGCGCTGCCAGAAATCTTCTTTCCATGCGAACAGGTGGCGCGCCAGGGCCGCCCCCCTGCGCTTGACTGAAATGGCGAGCAGGTTGTCGTCATCGGCGCCGGTGACCAGTGGCACACCGTATTCGGTTCCCGCCGGGTCGATCCGGTGCAGGACCGCAAAGGCGTCTTGGCGGTAGGCGCGATTGCCGAAAATGACCAGGGCGCGCTTATCGCATGCCGGGGCCGGGTCGGCGCTGGTGCGCCTGTCGGCCGCCTTGGTCGGCGGGGTGGTCGCCGGTTTGGCAGCCGCCTTGGCAGCCGTTTTGGTCAGGCAGTAGTGGGCGTAGTAAAAATCGAGCAGCTCGATGGTCGAGACGAAGCCGGCCCGTGTGACATGGCAGCCGTCCCAGCGCTGGCCGGGCCCGAAGCGCACATCAGCGAACTGGACGCATTGCTCCTGAATCGGGGCAAATTCGACCTTTTCGCCGCGCGGCTGCATCACCGGCAGCCGTTCTTCCGCAGCGTGGACACTGGCGGCGCTGCCGCACAGGCCGGCGCCGATCAAGGCGGCGGCAAGCAGCTTCATGGCTTGCCGGCATGCGGTTTGGCTGGTGTTCGTCAAGGTTCCCTCCGGCACGGCGTCGTAGTGGAAGATGATTCGAGGTCCGAATCACCATGACGGCAATGCTAGCGGGATGGCGCAGCGCTTGCGTGCGCATATGGTTCTGCTTGTGGCGTACATGCGTACGCTTTGTGTAACGCAGGGTAACGCCGCGCGCCTGGCGCAGGCGGCGCTCGCCTCAGGTCCAGTCAGTGCGGCTGAACAGGTAGCCCTTGCCGCGCACGGTCTTGATGCGTACCGGATTTTCGGCATCATCCCCCAGTGCCTTGCGCAGGCGCGAGATACGCATGTCGATCGAGCGGTCCAGGACGTCGTGTTCGATGCCGCGCAACGCAGTGTTGATGTCATCGCGCGAGAGTACGATCCCGGCCTTGCTGGCCAGCAGCCAGAGCAGGTCGAACTCGGCGGTGCTGAAGGGGACCTCCTGGCTGTCCAGGCGCACGACGCGCGTGGCACTGCTGATGTAGAAGCGCCCGAAGCGGATTTCCTCGCTGCTGCCGCTAGCCTGGCCGGCACTGCCGTTGGCGCCGTTGCGGCGCCAGCAGGCGCGCAGGTGTGCCAGCACCAGTTCGGGGGTGGCCGGCTTGCCCAGGTAGTCGTCCGCCCCGAGCCCGAGACCGAGCAGGTGGTCCTGGTCTTCGTCGAGTGCGGTCAGCATGAGGATCACGCCTTGATAACTGGAACGCAGTTCGCGGCAAATTGCAAAGCCGTCCTTGCCGGGGAGGTTGCAGTCGAGAACCACCGCATCGGGTTTGAAATCGTGCACATGCTCGATGGCGCCGTCGCCACGCCGTTCGACCTCCACGCGCATATCGCGCTTTTCCAGGAAGCGCTGCAACGAAACGGCGAACAGTTCGTCGTCCTCGATGATCAGGATGGAGCGTTTGTCTGCATCGGTCATGCGCTGGTTTCCTTTGGGATAGTGTGGGCATGTTGGTCGAGCCACTGTCGTAGCGCGCGGGCAGCCTCGGTTTGTGCGATGGCCAGTCGTTCGGCAATCGCAAGCGCCTGAACGGCGTCGCATTGCCGCGCCGCGCTTTCAAGTTGTCCTGCGAGCGCTCCCTCCGCGGGGCTCTCGGCGTAAAGCGGCCAGCTGCTCTTCAAGCGATGGGCCTCGGTCATGAGCTTGCCGAAGGCGCCGTCTTGGGCAAGCTGGCACACCAGGTGTGCGGCCGATTCCATTTCGCGGATTGCCAGGGGGCCGAGTTCGGCGAACAGCTCGACGTCATTTTCGATGCCGGCCAGGGCCAGCGCAAAGCGCGCCGGCGGCGCAGTCAGGGCAGGCGCGGTGTCGGCAGGCGCGGTGTCGGCAGGCCGGTTCGCGATCGCGGCGCCCATGACGCGCTGGATTTCGGCAAACAGCGCTTCCGGCGAATACGGTTTGGAGAGGTAACCGTCCATGCCTGCTGCCAGAAAGCGTTCGCGGTCGCCGGCCAGGGCATGCGCCGTGACCGCGATCACCGGCGTGTCGGCCAGCGCGCCGGACATTGCACGGATATGGGTGAGTGCCTCCAACCCGCCCATGTCCGGCAGTTGCAGGTCCATCAGGACGAGGTCGGGGCGTTCCTTTTCCAGTCGGTCGAGCCCCGGCAAGGCCGACTCGGCTTCCAGGACGGTGTGGCCGCGCTTGGTGAGCAGCCGGTTGACGATCAGCAAGTTGATCGAATTGTCCTCGACCACCAGGATGCGCAGGCGGCGCACCGCCAATTGTGCGGTGCCGTACTGCGGCAGCGAAAATGGAACGGCGCCGGGCACTTTGACGAACGGCAGCTCGACAAAAAACTCGGTACCCTTGCCCGGCTCGCTTTCGAACCAGATTTTCCCGTTCATCGCTTCGACCAGCCGTTTGGTGATGGCCAGGCCCAGGCCGGTGCCGCCGAAGCGGCGCGTGATCGAGACGTCGGCCTGGGAGAACGGCTGGAACATGCGTTCGCGCGCTTCGGCCGATATGCCGACGCCGGTATCACGCACTTCAAAGCGCAATCGCACCGTCGTGTCGGTGCGCTCGGCGGCCAGGATCAGCAGGGACACCACGCCCGCCGGTGTGAACTTGATGGCGTTGCCGACCAGGTTGTAGATGATCTGGCGCAGGCGCACGCGGTCACCGATCAGCTGTTGCTCGACTGCCGACTCGTCGTTGTAAATGAACGAGACATTCTTGCGCTCGGCCTGCATGCCGAGCATGATCAGTGCATCGTCGAGGGTTTCGACAATGGTGAACGGCTCGTGCGCAATTTCCAGGTTGCCGGCCTCGATCTTGGAGAAATCGAGAATGTCGTTCACTACGTCAAGGAGCGTGTTGGCGGCTTGCTTGGCAAGCGAAAAATAGGCGCGTTGCTCGACATTGAGGTTGGAGTCCAGGAGCAGGTCGGTCAGCCCCATGATGCCATTGAGCGGGGTGCGAATCTCGTGGCTGGTGTTGGCGAGGAACGCGCTTTTGGCACGGTTCGCCTTATCGGCGAGGAGTTGTGCATTCCTGAGCTCGGTCACGTCGACGTGAAGGCTTGTGACGCTGCCATTGCCGGTTCGGCGCTTGGCGATGCGCACATAGCTGCCGTCGGCGAGGCGCAGCTCGCTGATGCTCGATTGCAGCCGATGAGACAGCAGCTGCTGGTTGATCCATTCCTCGACACGGCCTCTCGCCTCGGGGTATTGGCCGCGCTGTGCCCCTTCGCGGATGGTTTCCTCGAAGCTGGCGCCGCGTGCCTTCAGGCCGGGTGACAGGTGGTACATGTCCAGATAGCGCGCATTGCACAGCACCAGCCGGTCGTTTTGGTCATACAGCGCAAAACCGTCATGGAGTGCCTCGATCACGGATTCAAGGTCGGTGCGTGCAGACTCGACCAGCGCGGCCTGCGCCGCGAGCTGCTGTGTCGCACGGTTCATGGCTTGCCCGAGCTGGTCGATCTCGGTAATGCCCGACTCGAGCCTGGATGTCTGGGGAATGCCGTGCTCGATCCGGCGCGCAAAGTGGGCCAGCTTGACGAGGTCGCGCGAGATCGGGCGCAGCTGGAACTCGAGAAGGAGCAAGGCAAGCGCCAGCAAGACGGCAAAGATGGCGAGTCGATCGCGACGCGAGGAGAGGTTCAAACTCTCGGCCTCCGCAGTGGCGGCGCGCAGGCGCACGCTGCCGAGCGGCGCGGCCATCATGGAAATCGCGATCGGGCGCACGATGTCGGTGCGCCTTGCCGGGTCCGCCGGGCTCGTGTCGATGCGCAGGATGCCGTTTTCGCGGTGGGCGCGGCGCAAGATGTCGCCGCCCTGCCCGGTAACCACGATCTCACTGACCCGCATTACCTGGCTTGCGCTGCGCAGCAGCGCGTCGATGTTGGGAATGTCATTTCCCCGGACCGGGTGCGCCATGGCGTGCGCCAGCGTGTCCGACAGCGCCGCAACGTCTTGGCCGACAATGTCCTGATAATCGTGGGTGATCGACTTGATCCAAACAAGTTCGAGTACCAGCACGATGACAATGATGCTCAGCACTAGCCGCAGGGCGGCACGGGTATAAAAGCTTTTTGACGACCGGATCATGGTGTTATGCGGCCTCTGCGCCGGTGGTGTCGGTGATGCCGGTGGTGCCGGTGGCTGCGGCGCTGTGCTCCTGCGCAGCCAGGGTCGGTAGCCAGATTGTTACGGCGGTGCCGCGCCCCGGCTCGCTGGACAACTCGATGCGGCCATTGTGCAGGGAAATGATTTCCTTGACGATGCTCATGCCCAGGCCCGTGCCCGGGATATTGCCGGAGTGGTCGGCGCGAAAGAAGCGTTCGAAGACGCGCTCGACTTCGTCCGCTTTCATGCCGATGCCCCCATCGAGGACGCGCAGCCCCGCTTCGTTGCCGTCGTCCGACAACGTCATGCGGATGGCGACGTCGCCGCCGCCCGGCGAGTATTTGTAGGCGTTCGACAGGATGTTGCCCAAGGCCTGGGTCAGCTTGGCCTGGTCGCCGCGGATCAGGATCGGCTGCGCAGGCATGTCGAACTGGACCGGGCCGCGCCCGGCCGGCACCTTGAAGTCAGCGACGATTTGGCGCGCCACCTCTGGCCACCCGAGTTGACGGAAGATGAAGTCCTTGTCGCGACGTGCTTCGATGCGGGCCAGGTCGAGCAGATCATTGATGATCGAAGCCATCAGGCTGGCATTGCGGTTGATGGTTTCGAGGAGGTCGCGCTGCGTGGTCGGGTCGAACTCTTGGGTCAGGAGTAAATCCGAAAATCCGAAGATGCTGGCCATCGGCGTGCGCAGTTCGTGGGCCGCCGTCGATATGAATTCGCTCTTCATGCGGTCGATGTCTGCCTCGCGCGTGATATCGCGCATGTACATCACTTCAGCGTTGTCCGGCAGCGCACCTGTGCGCACCCCGAATTCGATCACGCGGTGCACCGGCAGGGCCAGTTCCATGCGTCCGCGCGGGTCGGCCACGCCATGGCTGCCGACGTTGCGTAACGATTGCAGGCCGGCATACGGGGCATTCTTGAGGCACCGTTCTGCCAGCAGGGCGGTAAAACTCGCCTCATCGAGCCCCACGACACCGGCTGGCTCAAGCCCGGTGAGGTCCTGAAAGCCGGGGCTGGCGTATCGGACGCGACGGGATGCATCAAAAGAGACGAACGCCACCGGGCTCACGCTCAGCACCGCATTGAGCTGTTCGGTGCGCTCGCGCACGGCATCTTCGGCATTGCGCCGTTCGGTCATGTCGGAGTTGGCGACCAGAAGTCGCTGTGGCGTCCTGTCGCCATCAAAGGTGGCGCGGCCATGATCGCTCACCCACTTGATGCTGCCATCCGATGTCACGATCCGGTGCTCGCTGATGTAGTACTCGGTTTCGCCGCGCAGGTGGCGTCCGACCGTCTCGAATACCCGGGCGCGGTCGTTCGGATGAACGCGTGCCCAGATATCGTTGAGCGTCGGTGCCGTCGGGCTGCCGTGGGATGTGCAGTCGAGAATGACGCGGGCGCGGGCGGATACAAACAAGGCGCCGCTCACAATCGACCAGTCCCAGATGCCGTCATTGCTGGCGTCCACGGCGAGGTGCCAGCGTTCCTCGCTGTTGGCCAGGTCGCGGGTTCGCGCAGCGACGCGCTCCTCGAGGGCATGGTATGACTGCGACAGGCGGTCGACCATGATGTTGAATGTCCGGCTGAGCCGCTTGAAATCCGGATCGACGATGCCCTTGATGGTGGCGGAGGGTCGCCCGCTGATGGTTATTTCTTCGACGATGCCGATGAATTCCTGCAATGGTTTGACGATTGAATTGGCGGCAATTGACGCGAGCTTGATAACCAGCAGCAGCGCGATGGCGCCCGAGCCGAGGTAGAAGGCGACCAGGTAGTCGAGTGCGGCCAAGGCGCGGCCTTTGTCAATTGCCAGTGAATAGGTGAGCCCGGCATTGGCCAGGGCACCGGGCAGAACCAGTCGCTCGCGCACTTCAAGCGCATCGGGCGGTGGCGCCGAGCCGATCAGGCGCTGCCCGCTGGCGTCGTAGAGGCCCCAGAAATATGCGGTATCGGCGTTCTCAAGAAGGTCCAGCGAAAACTGCAACAGCACGGCACCTTCGACCGAATCGGTCAACCGGTACACAATCGGGTAGGCAATGCTGACCACCGGGGCATCGGCGCGGTTCGTATCTATCCGCGCGCCGGCTTTTTTTGTTTGCAGCATGTCGCTGATCGCTTGCGCTCCCGAGGGATGCATGACGCGGTTCGGGCTCTGCGCAATCGGCTTGCCCAGGTGGTCGGTGATGATCAGGGCCGCGCCGGGCCAGGACAGCGCGTAATTGCGCAATAGCGGTTTGAGGTAGAGATCGCGCCCGAGCGAATCGGCCAGTGCATTGCTGGTGACCGGGTTGGTGGCCATGGCAGCGGCTTCGCCGGCGACGACGGCAACTCGGCTTTCAATGTCACGACGATTGAGAAGTGCCTTGGCGGCAAGTTGGCCGGTGGCATTCGAGATGATTTGATGGCGCACCATCAGGTGCGATGCGATGGCGATGGTGCCGCCGACCAGCAGTGCGCCGGTGATCAGCGCAATGTGCAGCCTTTGCTGCAAGGTGAGCGTGGCCGACCACTCCCGCAGGTTGAAATGGATGCGGGGCTTGCGCATGCGGCTCTCGGGCGGTCGCTTAGCGAGTACTGGCCGCAACCAGTTTCCCCTCGGCATTGAAGCGCGACAAAACCAGGTGTTTCTGGTCCAGACCGTCGTGATTGGTCGGGGTGAACGGGCGTACATGGGTGCGCAGCAGCCCGGCATAGGTGCCCAGATTTTCCATCGCTCCCCTGACTGCCGCGCGCTCGGCTGAGCCGGCCTTGCGGATCGCCATGGCCAGCAAATGGGTGAGGTCGTAGGCGTGCACAAAGCCGGCGGCGGCCTTCAGATCCTGGAGGTCTTCGCCGAACAGGACCTTGTAGGCTTTGGCCACGCTCGCGGCCTTGGGGTGCCCGGCTTGGTGCAGGCGGAAGGTTTGGGCGACGACCAGATCGACCGATCGCAGGGCCGGGCCGGCAACTGCCGGAAAGTCGCCTCCGGTGATGCCCCAGTGCGAGATGATCGGCAGGCGTTGCGCCTCGGGCAATGCGGCGATTTGCTGAACCAGCCGGCCGCCCTCGGCCTCATTGGCGACCATCAGGATGGCTTGCGCCCCTGCCTGGCGCGCCATCAGCAATTTGTCAGAGAAGTCCTGGTCGCCAAAGTTGTACCAGAGTGGCGTGTGTTGCATGCCGGGGTATCGGGCGGCGGCGGCCAGGAACGCGGCCAGGCTGCTGCGGCCCCAGGCGTTGTTGGGCAGAAGGAGCCCGACGCGTTTGAATTTGCGGGCATTGGCATGGCGGGTCATCAGGCCGAGCGCGCCCGAGTCGGTCATGGAGAGGCGAAAAACGTAGTTGGGAGTGGCGCCGTTGTTGGCGATGGCGTCTGCTGCCGCCCAAGGATTGAGCAGCAACAGGCCTTCGCGGTTGACCAGCGGCACCAGGTCGGCCGCGGCCGAAGAATAACGGCCGCAGAACACCGCCAGCACATCGGGATTGGCGGCAAATTGCCTCACGTTCGCGACCGAACGCGCAGGCAGGCTCAAATCATCACGTGTTTCCAGCACCAGCTTGCGCCCGCCCAGCACCCCGCCGCCCTGATTGATCTCGTCAATTGCGAGCCTGGCTCCTCTTTCGATCGCCTGTGCGGAATGGCTTCCCTTGAGCCCGAATTCGGCACTGATGCCAATAACCAGGGGTGACGCGTTCTGGCCATGGCCGGTTGCCATGAAACATACCGAAAAAAGCAGCGCACAAAGCCAGCGGCAGGGCGTGGGCTTGAGCTTGAGGAGTCTCATGATGGAGGTATCTCTGCGGGGCGGACGGAAGCGGGTTGCGGCAGCATGGCTGACGGGGGTGTCGATCAAGCGGGGTCTTTGGGTTGAACCCGCGCGGCAGGCGGTGCTTGGGGCCGCGTGAACCCGAGTCTGGCCCCGCTTCGCATGGCATCGTGCATGGCGGTCATGGCAGCGTCGAGCAAGGTGTTCCACCGATCGCCGTGTTCGGGATACAGCGCGCCGCCGATGCAGGGTTCGATCGTCAGGCTTTGCCCCGCAATCACGAATGGCTTCGCCAGCGACTTGGTGAGCTTGGCGGCAAGGTCGGTCGCCTCTGCCTCGCCGCGGATGGAGGGGGCGAGAATGACAAAATCGCCGGGACCAAACAGCGCGATGCTCCCGCTCTGGCCCAATGTGGCGAGGATGCGCTTTACCGATTCGTTGAGGATGGCATCGCCGATCATGAATCCCCGGCTTCGGCTCAGATCCGAAAAGCCGCCGAGCCTGAGATAAAACAGTGCGCAGGGTTGGTCGTTGCGCCGCCCTGTGACCAGCAGATGCTGCAGGCGATCCTGAAGCAATCGCAGGCTGGGCATTTGCGGGAGGTTCTCCGGGCTCGCCGCCTCGCTCAACCGTTCTTCCGCCAATTGCATGGGCGTGAGGTCGGTGTAGGTGGCTACATAACTGAGTACCGTGCCGTCCTTGCCTTTCATGGCGCTCAGCGCCAGCCATGTGGTGTAAGCCGAGCCGTCTTTTTTCAGGTTGCAAATGCGGCCCTGCCAGATGCCTTTTTCATAGATCGAGTGCCACATGCGCTTGTAGAAATTGTCGGTGTGGGTGCCCGATTTGAGAAAGCGCGGGTTGCGGCCGACGACTTCCTCGGCGGTATAGCCGGTAAGCCCGGTGAATTTCTGGTTGACGGCGAGAATGTTGCCGTCGGGACTGGCGACCATGACCGAATCGGTGGAGCTGTCGCCTGCCGCGATCGCGTCCGGCGTTGCCGGTTCTGCCGGAGGCGAGGCCGCGATTTCCCGAAACAGCCAGTAAATGAAGTGAAGGGTGCCTTCAATGCGCACCGGATGGGCGCTGACTTCGACCAGGCAAGTGCCTTGTACGCCGGGTTCCGTCGGTATCTTGATCTCGAGACGCACACGGGTTGACTGGCCGCCATGTTTGCACTTGGTCAGCAGCGCCTCGAATTGCGGTTGATGGCTGGCGGCGATGATCGAGGCGAGCGGTGCGCCGAGAATCTCGGCGGAATGCGCGATCAAGGTTGTCGCGTCGTTGCAGCTGATGACATTGCCGTCGCTTCGGGTGACGAAAAACATGTCGCGGGAGGACTGGATCAGCTCGCGCGCGACGGCATGACCGGCCACCACGCTGCCATAGGCCTGGCTCAGGGTCTGCAAGCGCTGCTCGGTGGATGCCTGGCTCTCGAGGACAATGCGCATGTCGTCGGCATAGCGCAGCAGTTGCGCCTGCAGGCCGGCTGCGAGCTCGATTTGGGTCTGAGCGGTCGAGCCGGGGAGGGCGGCCTGGTCCGGCTTGGCGGGGGGCTTTGCAGCGATCATTTCATCAGTTCCTTGATGGTGAGGAGCAACTGCAACGGACTGAACGGCTTGATCAGGTAGCCATCAGCGCCGCGCGCCATGCCGGCCTGGAAATCTGACGCCTGGCCGCGCGCCGTGAGCATGATCACACTGGTCTTGGCGAGCGCCGCGTCACGGCGGATGATGTCGAGCACCTGCATGCCGTCGAGTTCGCCGGGCATCATGATGTCGAGCAACACGACCTGGGGTTGCTGTTGCCGCATTTTTTGCAGGCCGGACTGGCCGTCTTCAGCCTCGATGACTTCATAACTGGCGCCGATCGTGAGGCGAATCAGCTTGCGGATGTCCGCCTGGTCGTCGACGACCAGGAGTTTTTTCAGGGAAGCCTGGGTCATGGGGTGATTTCCGGTTGAAGCGCCAGCAGGCTGGCAAGATCGACGGCGTATTGGCGGAGTTGCAAGACATGAACGCGGCATCGCGGACAGTCGCGCGGGTTCCTGCCGTCGGCGGACACTCCGGTGGGAAGCGTCAGGGTGAAGGACTCGAGGTTTTCCCCGGGGAGCGCACCGGGGTCTTCGGTGGGCATGTCGCGCAGCCTGAGGGTGCCGCCATGGGTGGCAACAATGTATTCGCTGAACGGCAGCTGCAGCCCATGCGCCGCAGGACTGCCGGCGCCAGCCGGGAGGCCGCCAATGGGCGGCACTGGCGTGCCGCTGTCGACCAGGCCGTTGACCACGATGAAGTCGCCAACTTGCTGCAGCAGCAGGCGCACCCGTGCCAGCGGCGGGCAGCTCCGGCGCAACTGCCTGACCAGGGCGTCGAGCGTATTGACGATCCAGTAGGTGCTGCCGTAGACAACGCCGGGCACCATGTCACTGCCGCGTTCGAGGTCGAGCCGCGGGCCGGCTGCGGTGTGCAGATCATCGATGATGTCTTGCAGCACTGACGTGAGCACAATGCGCTCTTCGAATTGCCCGGATTGCGGGCCGTGCAACGCCGCCAGCCCGGCAATCTGGCGCAGCAGCGACTCGAAGCCGCTGACGCGTTCGAGCAAGGGGTCGGCCGGCGCGCGCTCCTCATGGCGCAGCGCTTTGGCGATGAGCGCAAAATCCTTCGACAGGCCATGGCCGATCAGCTCCAGAAACGGGCCCACATCGGTCTGGGTGCTGCGGGTCGGGTTGCGCCGGATCAGCAGGGCATAGCGGTTTGCTTCGTTGGGAAAAAGCCAGGCGTCGGGGCTGTCGTCCGGGCCGTCTGTTGTTGCGGAGGATAAATTGACCTGCACGGGAAGCTGCAGCTTCCCGGCCTTGCTCGCCTGAATCAGGCTTTCGAGCTCGGCGGATTTTTCGATGGCCGGCCGCAGCCAGGGGCGTGCCGCCTGCGTGACCGATTGAGGCCGGCCCTTGGCATCGAGCGTGATGAAGCCTTCGCCGAGCTTGTCGAGCAATGCCGGTGGCAGGGTAATGGAGGCGGGCAGCATGGCTCAGGTATGGGGGGCGCCGGTTTTTTTGATGAAAATCTCGTGTGCCAGCTTTTGCAGTCGGTCAAAAGGCACCGGCTTGGGAAGGACCACAATGTCATCCGGCAAGCCGCCGCGCGACAGCACTTCGGCTTGCGATATACCGGTAACGACGGTGATCACCATACTCTTGAGGATTTCGACGGAACGAATCGCCTGCAACATCTTGAACCCGTCAAAAGTGGGCATGGAGAGATCGGTGATCAGGAGGTCGGGCGGGTCGTTGCCGATTTTCAGCAGCGCCTGATAGCCCTGGGTGGCGGTTGTGATGTCGAGCGCCATCGGCCATCGGCGCATTTGTAGCTGGTAGAGCTTGAGCAGGTCTTCGTTGTCCTCCACGATCATTACCCGCAGGGTGGCGGGTTCTTCGGAGGTGGGGGCCGGGTGGGAGCGTGCCGGTGTGTGCGCGGGTTCGGCTGGGCCCTTGGGCGTGGCCAGCATTTGATTCACCGACGCCCGCGCAATGCGTCGATGCCCGCCTTCCGTTTTCCAGGCTTCCAATTGCCCGGACTCAACCCACAATTGGGCCGTGCGAACCGAGATGCCGAGCAATTGAGCCGCCTCGCGGGTGGTGCAGTAGGATTTTTGGATCATGGGGCGTAGCCGGAGAAATAGCCAAATGGCATTTTTACAATATATCAAATAGTATCATTAATGAACATTAAATATTATTAATTTTTGTTAATTATCAAATTAACCGATGATGATTTGCAAAAACCCCTCTTTGCGGATGCCGGTACTGGCCTTGCATGAGCCCTGCGCCTGAGACCGTGGCGAAGCTGCCCGACGTTTTCAAGGTTCGCCTCCGGCACAAAGCGGGCTGGCCACCCGGGGCGGCGATGATTCGGGGCGGTATCTCCGGCGGCCGGTGCCCGGGCGCTGATGCCGTTGTCAGCCGATGCTTGCTGGAAGCCTGATGCAGATTTGGTAGCGTTTTTTATCCACGGTTTGAACCAGCACATCCCCGTCTGAGGCCAGCGCGAACTGTCTTACCAGCCACAGGCCGAGCATCATGTCAGAAGCCCGGGCCAAGGCGCCGGCCGATTTGAACGCAGTGGCCGCGGCGGCGGCCCCCAGTCGTTTGCCCACCATCTCTACGGCAACCACGGCGAGCCGACGCGGCACGGGGGAGGTTTGGGCGTTGCCGGCGGCGGGCTCGTCGAAATCGATCATTCTGGCCGATACGCGAATCGGCTGGCCTTGCGGAAGTCCTTCGGATGCGTGGATCACCAGGGCATTCAAGGCCAGTTCGAAGTAGTCGGGATCGGTCTGCACCGTGACACCATCGGCCGCCACGTCGAAGCGTAGTTCGCGCTGCGATTCAAGCAAGCCTCTGAGCGAGGCTTCGCGCTCCTGCATGAACGCTTTCAAACTGACCGGCCGCGCCCGAAACTCGCGCCAATGGGCGATGGCGGCAAGGTTGTTGGATAGCTTCTGGGCCCGCCCGAGCACTGCGATGACGTCATTGAGGATGGTCTGGAATTCGGTGTTCTCTCCCGATTGCGCCGCCTTGAGCAGCGCCAGATTGCCTTGCGAAACCGCCAGCATGTTGTTGAGCGAATGTGAAAACCCCCGCGCCGCGGACGCCAGCCCCTCCACAGTTTCCTGATGTATCCGGCCTTCCCGGTTTGAAGTGCCCCGCGCAGCGCGCGCCCGCTTGCCTCCCGTGTCGGGCAATGGCGCGTTGCTTTGATCGGGCGGAACCAGCCTGGATGCCGTTGTCAATTCATCCCTCCGTGGTGTTGCCACTCTTGGAGTGGCAGTGGGCGCGGGGCGCCTTGAGCATCCTGGGGATGCCGTTTTGCCGCTCCCGATAGTATCGAGCCACCGCAATCACCTTTCGTTGATGTTATGCGCGCCGGCATAAGTCAGTGCCAGCCGATCAGATTTGTCGACTATGATGCGCCGATTTGCGCCGATTTGTCCGGTTGCGCCGATTTGTCCGGTGCACAGAGTGTAGGAGGTGGGCCGGGACAGAGAGTAAAGTTTTGTAAATAAAAAACCATGCAAGGTTTATTAAGGCATTATCCGGGTTTATTAAGGCATTATCCGTATTGGTGCACTATCCCAATGGCCCAATGGTGGGCGCCGCTCCCAAAGGCGGAGCTCCGCTCCATTGGTCACCTTTCCTCCGACTCCAAGGGCGCAGTGAAATTCAGGCCAGGATAGCGCCGGGAGGACATGCCCGGCATTCCTCCACCCATTCCCGGACCCCATGACCGCACCAGCTCGCGTGCTCTCCCCGCTCATTGCCATACTGGAAGACGATGCAGCCACGCGCACCATGTTCCAGAGGATACTGGCGCGCGACTACGAACTGGCGTTCATGGATACGGCTAAGGCGTTGTTCGCCGCCATCGAAAAAAGCGCCATCAAGCTGGTGCTGCTCGATATCCTCCTGCCCGGCGAAAACGGCATGGAAATCGCCAAAAACTTGCGCGCCCTGTCGGGCATTCCGATCATCCTGATTTCCGGCCTGTCGTCATCCGAGGTGATTGCGGCCGGGCTGAACATTGGCGCGGACGATTACATCACCAAACCGTTTGATCCCCTGGTGTTGCGGGCGCGTGTGCACAACGCCCTGCGGCGTAACCCCGGGCAGGATCAGGAGGTGTTCGAGCGGGTCTTTTTTGAAGAATGCGTGGCCAGCCCCTTGCTCAGAACCATTGTCAGACGGGACGGACCAGAAGTGCTCCTGACCGAGAAGGAGTTCCAGTTGTTCATGCGGCTGGCGCGCAAGTCGTGCCAGGTGGTGTCCCGGGATGAGCTGTCGCATCTGTTGACGGGCGCCGACTGGTCGCCGCTGAACCGGGTGCTCGATGTGCATATCAGCAACCTGCGCAAGAAGCTGCGCTCGATCACCCAAAAATCCTCGATCATCGTAAGCTATCGGAGCATCGGCTACATGCTTCAGTCACAAGCGAGCTTCGATGTCTGAGGCGCAGCGCAGCGCAGCGAAACCGGCTTTTGCGGAGTGGGCGGTGATCATGCGCAGCCCGCTCGTGGTGCTCGCGATGGCGCTGCTACTGGGCGCGCTGGCGCTGATGTACGTGCAGTATCGCGAGTCCGAGCGCCAGGCTTTTGATGCATCCGTCAAGACCCTCGAAACCCTGGTATTTGCCCTGTCCCAGCACGCCGAGAGCACCTTCGACAACGGCGACCAGATCCTCAAGACAATCCGCTACGCGTACCGCTCCCCGCAAGGCAATCTTGGCGCGGTGTTCGAATCGCACAATGCGGCCATTGATCGCCAATCGTTTCCGCTGGAGGCAGTGATTAGCGCCAACGGAAAAATGTATCTTTCGACGACCAATCCACAAGACCTGACCGGGGCGGCGCGCGTCGATTTGAGCGATCGTTCGCACTATCTTTGGCATCGAGACGGAAAGGACGATGAAGTGTTTGTCAGCCTCCCGATTACCGGCCGGGTATCGGGTAAATCGGTGCTCAACATGTCGCGACGCATCGACGATGACAGCGGAAAATTCAGCGGGGTGGCCGTGGTTTCGGTCAGCCCGGACAATTTTGTCGATCCCTATCGGAGCATCATTGGAGACTCGGGCGAGATTTCGATTTTCGGCCGGGATGGGATTTCCCGGATGCGCATCACCCGAAACAAAGCGCAAGCCCCGCTCGATTCGAGCAAAAGCGGGTCCATGGCGCGCCTGCTCAAGGAGGGAAAGGGGCATTTTGTGGCGGTGAGCGAGATCGATGGCCAACCGCGCCTGTACGCGTTTCGTTCGTTGAAGAAATTCCCCCTGATTGTCGTGGTCGGATTCGGATTGCGCGAACTGGAAGACCAGCACGACAACGGGGCATTGAGTCTCGCCCCTGCGCGCGTGGCACTAGTTTTGCTGGGAATGTGTTTCTTGATCTGGGTCAGCGCCTGGTCCCAGGTCCTTCGGCGCCGCCTGCAGGCTGCCAATGCCTTCCTTGAACAAGCTGCCAGCGACGCTGCGCTCGCGAGCCGCGCCAGATGGCGATTGCTCGCCGGCATCTCCGGGCACATCGGGGCGCTGGTGAGCGGCGTTGCCGTGAAGGCACAGATACTCGCTCTGGATGCGCCGACAGGTGCGATGCGCGAAGACGCCCAACGCATTTTTGATCAGGTACAACACCTGCGCAAGGCGCGGGAAGACTTGCGCGACCTCGGCCGGGCCGAATCCGGCCTCCAGGTGATGCAATGGGAACTGACCAACCTGAATCTGCTGGTACATGAAGTGGCCGAGTCGCATTTTGCACTGGCTAGAGCGAAGGGGCTGACGACCCTGGTCGAATGCGACCTTCCGCATGATGGTCAATTCGTGACGGATTCAGCTTGTCTCAAAAGCGTCTTGCACAAGGTGATCGGTAGCGTGCTTGCATTTTCCGCGCAGGGCCAAAGCAGCATACGCGTGGCGCAAGTGCCTGAAGGGCTGCGTTTTGAAGTTAGCGGCCCGGGTGCCGGCAATTCCGCCGAGTGCCTGGCCGACATCTTAGGCTCGTACGCTATCTCTGCAACGTCGCAAGCAGACGTGGAGCCCGAGGTGGATTTGGGGCTGCTGCTTTCCAAAGTACTGGTCGAGTGTCTGGGCGGCAAGCTGTGGGTGACTTCCCAGGCAGATGGGAACACGATGTTTTGGTTTGAATTGCCACAACATTTTGACCCGAGGGCACAGAAAGTACGCCGACCCTGAAACGGCGGGTTGTCGGACAAGGCGCCCGGTGAGTATCTGCATCAGCGCTTTTGTACCCGCGGATCTGGCTGGCGGTGCACCTGCCGAAGCGGTCTGCGCCGCTTTGATGCCGATCACGCGTTCGCGAAGGGTCGGATCGGCGCGACCTGACGCGACGGCAGTAAGGTTCGCGAAAATGCGTTTTCAATGGAGCATGGCGTTTCCCGTGGGAACGCTGCAGCCCGATGACCGGCGGGCTATTGCGCTTCGAGCAGTGCCTTGATGCGCGGCTCCGGCTTCCAGTAGTTCGGCCCCTTGAGGAATTTGCCGTTGGCGTCGTAGATCGGGTTGCCGTCGGCGCCGAGTTTGCTCTCGTTGCTGTCCATGATCACGTCGAGCACGCCTTCGAGCGGCAGGCCGTACTTGAGCGCCTCGGAGCGGCAATAGACGATCACGTCGCCGAGCAGGTCGGCGATGGCAGTCAGCACGTCGGCCGGGTCGGCGCCCTTGGCCACCAGCGCGGCGATGTCGTCGATCTCGTGCACTTCGTCGATCAAGGTGGCCTTGAATTTGACAAGACGCTCTGCCGTGTCGTCGGGCAAAGTCGGCCGTTCGTGGGTCGGCAGGCGGTACATGGCGTTCATCAGGGCGATGCGTTGTGCAAAGGCAGGGGTCATGGCGTCGGGGTCGGATAACAGCGGGAGCAACAGCGCGATTGTAGTCGTGGCCAGTCAGGCTTCCTGCGGGCAGGTTTGCACAATCGCACCAAGGCAGGCATGATGCCGCCTTGGGCCAAATTACCTGGGAAGGAAATCATGCGCATCATCCATATCGCGGCACTTGCCGCATTCGCGTGGGGTTCAGCGACCTTTGCCTACGACAAGCCGGTGGAGAAAAAGGTGTTCGCCATGCCGGCCTACACCACGGTTGGCGGCAAGACCATCAAGGAGGTGAAGGTCGGTTACGAGACCTACGGCACGCTCAACGCCGCCGGCGACAACGCAGTGTTCATCGCGCATTTTTATTCCGGCAATTCGCACGCGGCCGGCAAATACAAGGAAAGCGATGCCGCGCCGGGCTACTGGAACGGCATCATCGGCCCAGGCAAGCCGATCGATACCGACAAATACTTCGTGATCTCGGCTGACACGCTCTCCAATCTCAACACCAAGGACCCGAACACCACCACCACCGGGCCGGCATCCATCAACCCGGATACCGGCAAGCACTACGGCATGAGCTTTCCGGTGGTGTCGATGCGCGATTCAGTGCGTGTGCACAAGGCGCTGACGGATTCGCTCGGCGTCAAGAAACTCAAGGCTGTCGCGGGCGCCTCGGGCGGCTCGATCCAGGCGATGGAGTGGGGCGCGCTGTACGGCGAGCAGGTCGAGCGCGTGATCCATGTGATCGGGCCCGGGTTTTCGATCTCGCCGTGGGTGATCGGCCTGCTCGATGTGTGGGTGGCGCCGATCAAGGTCGACCCGAAATGGAACAACGGCGATTATTACGGCAAGGACGAACCGATCGATGGTATCGCCCAGGCCCTCAAGATCGTGACCCTGACGGCCGGCCACTGGGGCTGGGCCGAAAAGGCGTTCGGCTACAAACTGGCCGACGACAGCAAAAAACCGGGCGACGACCGCAACAACGTGTTTGCCATTGAAGACGTGCTGCAAAAGACCGGCATCGCGCGCGCGCGCACCACCGATGCCAACAACAAGATCTACATGGCCAAGGCCAACCAGTTGTTCAATGTGGAGGGCGAGATCGGCAAGATCAAGGCGAAGATCTTGTTCGTGCCGGCCTCCAGCGACCTCGTGTTTCCGCCGGAGATGAGCCAGAAGGCGGCTGCGAAATTCCGTGCCCAGGGCGGCAGCGCCGAAGTATTTGTGCTTGAAGGTGATCGCGGCCACCTGGACGGCGTAATCGGCATCGGCAAGGCGGCCGAGGCGATTCGCGCCTTCATGGGCAAATAGCGGCGCGTGTCGTCGCTGGGCCTGAGGATTGCGCCGGGCAGCCGCAGCGCCCGCTGCTACGAGGGCGTTTCATGCAATTGGCAAACCCCTGCGGCGCCTGGCGCGCGCTACGCGCCTGACAAGCCGCCCGCGCTCAGCCGGATTTGGCGAGCAGGGTGAAGTGCTCGACTGTGGGCGGTGCGGCAAAAAACGGCCCGACGATGCTGCGCCAGTCGGCAAAGTTGGCCGAGCCGCGGAAATCGACGGTATGGTTTTCCAGGGTTTCCCAGAAAATCATCAGCACATAGCGCTCCGGCGTTTCGATGCACTTGTTGACCTTGTAGCCCTTGAAGCCCTTGGCATGGGCGATCACGGTTTCGACGCCATTCTTGATGGCCGCGTCGAATTCCTGTTGCTTGCCGGCGTGGATGCGGATGTCTGCGAGTTCGAGAATCATGGCGTGTGCCGTGCCGGGCCGAAGATCAGCACGCTTCCTTTTTCATGTCGATGTCAATCTGCTTGCGCTCGCCTTTGAGGCGCTCCATGGTGGTGTTGGAGACCGACGCCTTTTGCTGAGCGCTGTTGTAGCCGAGGTCGTTGCGGATCTTGTCGCAACGCGCCTTTTTCTCCTTTGCTGCAGTCTCCTGCTTCTTGGCTTCAGCGACCTGCGCCTCTTTGGCGGCTGCTGCCTTGAGTTCCTCCGGCGTTGGCGGCGGCTCCGGTACTTTTACGGACTGCGCGGCCGGCTTGGCCTTCGGGTCGGCAGCGGCGCTTCCAGCGGTGCCGCTGCTGGTTGCGCACGGATAGGACTGGAAGGTGTTGCCGCAACGATAGGTTTTTTGGGCAAACGCGGCGGGCGTCGCACCGACGCCGAAAAGGATGGCCGCCAACAGCGCGCCGGCGTGGATCATTTTCATCAGAAGTGAATTCCCTTGAGCAATTGCTGGAATGCTACCTGATCTGCGCTTGCCTCGGCGGGTTTGGCCGGCTTGCCGTCGGCGCTCCTGGTCTTGGCGGCATCCGAATCGGGGAACATCCGGAACGTGGTGTTCATCACGATCTGCGCAATGCGCGGCAAGAGCGCGTGCAATACCTCGCCGAAGATGCCGAGGCGCGTGGCGACGCGCACCGGTTCGTAGACGATCGCCTCGCAGATCATGTCGGCAGCCTGCTCGGGCGACAGGGTCGGCACGTTGTTGTAGATCTTGGTCGGTGCGATCATCGGGGTGCGCACCAGCGGCATGTTGATGGTGGTGAACTTGATGCCGGTATCGGCAAATTCCGACGAGGCGCAGCGCGTAAACGCATCGAGCGCGGCCTTGGAGGCGACATAGGCCGAAAAACGCGGCGCGTTGGTGAGCACGCCGATCGACGAAATGTTGAGGATGTGGCCCTTGCGCTTTTTCTGCATGCCCGGCAGGAACGACATCGTCACGCGCAGTGCGCCGAAGTAGTTGACGCTCATGGTGCGCTCGAAATCATGGAAGCGGTCGTAGCTGTTCTCGATCGCGCGGCGGATCGAGCGGCCCGCGTTGTTGACCAGGATGTCGACGCCGCCGTGCTTCTCGTTGACCATGGCGGCAAACCTGGCGCATTGCGCTTCGTCGCCGACGTCGGCCGAGTAGGTGAAGACGCGCCCGCCATTCTTGCAGTGGCCCTCGATCTGTTTTTGCGCGGCGTCCAGTTTTTCCTGGTCGCGCGCCACGATCACGACAATCGCGCCGGCCTCGGTGAGCTTGTTCGCCGCCGCCAGGCCGATGCCGGACGAGCCGCCGGTGACCATCACCACCTTGCCGCGCACCTTGCCTTTGAGGGTGCGATCGATGAACAGGTCCGGGTCAAGGTGGCGCTCCCAGTAATCCCACAGCACCCATGCGTAGGTCTCGAGGTTCGGGCAGGCGATGCCGGTGCCCTTCAACGCCTTCTCGGTCTCGCGCGAATCGAAGCGCGTCGGGTAGTTGACGAACTGCATCATTTCGTCGGGCAGGCCCAGGTCTTTCATGATGGCGTGGCGCACCCGGCGCGCCGGTGTCAGCGACATCACGCTTTTCTTGATACCGCGCGGGATGAAGCCGAACAGCGCCGCGTTGATGCGCAGCTCCATGCGCGGTGCGTGCGCCGCCTTGCAAAAGATGTTGAGCACGTCGCCGACGCGGTGCGGGTTCGGGTCGGTCAGGTGGTAGGCCTTGCCGTCGCCCTTTTCGAGATGCATGATGTGGTCCATCGCATCGACCACGAAGTCGACCGGCACGATGTTGATGCGCCCGCCTTCGATGCCGATGGTCGGCATCCACGACGGCAGGAACTTGCGCATCTTCTGGATCAGCTTGAAGAAGTAGTAGGGGCCGTCGACCTTGTCCATCTCGCCGGTCTTCGAATCGCCCACCACCAGGCCGGGGCGGTACACGCGCCACGGCATCTCGCATTCCTTGCGCGCAATGCCTTCGGAGTCGTGCTTGGTGGCGAAGTAGGGGTGATCAAGGTTCTCGGCCTCATCGAACATGTCTTCGCGCCACACGCCTTCGTAGAGGCCGGCTGCCGCAATCGACGACACGTGATGGAATTTTCCGGCCTTGACGGCATTGGCGAACTGCACCGCGTTGCGCGTGCCGTCGATGTTGCCGGCCTGCTGCTCTTCCGCCGTCGCCTTGAGGTCGTACACCGCCGCCAGGTGCGCGAAATGGTGGATCTTGCCGGCCAGTTTTTTGCGGTCGGCGGCCGACACGCCCAGCTCGGCCTGGGTCAGGTCGCCGGCCACGGCGACGGCGCGAGGATGGGAGGACTGCGCGTCCACGCCCCAGAACTCCATCAGCGCTGCGCGTTGCTTGTCGCCTTTGGCGCCGCTGGCGCGCGACAGGTAGTACACCGTGGTGTCGTCGCGCGCCAGGATTTTTTTAACCAGGCGCTTGCCGATGAAGCCGGATGCGCCGGTGATGAAGTAGCCGGTGGTCATGAGTTTCTCCGTAATTGTTCCTAGGCGTTCTGTGCTGCTCCCGCCGCTATGATGACGTAAACTCAAGCCTCCAGGCAAGCTAAAAACCCGCAGCGCCACCTTGCGAAAACCCTTGGTGCAAGCGCCTCACAGGCCGGCATACCGCCAAGACCCTTGGTGCAAGCCATTCACAGCTTTCTCTTTGCTTCAAAAAGCCATGCAGCCCTCATTGAGTTCCCTTCCCCCCGCCGCGCAGGCCGAGATGGATCGCATCGGCCCGATCTGGGGCAGCGACATCCAGAAACATCGCGACATCGTGCTCGCCGCCTACGACCCGATTCTTGCCAAGGCGCCCAAAGCCGGGGTCACGATCACCCGCAACCACGCCTACGGCAGCCACGCGCGCCAGGTACTCGACGTGTTCCAGCCCGCCACGGCGGGCGCGGCTTCCGGCGCCGCGCCGGTGGTGGTGTTCATGCATGGCGGCGCCTTCGTGCGCGGCGACAAGCAGGCCAGCCCCGAGGTCTACGACAACGTGCTGATCTGGTTTGCCCGGCACGGTTATGTCGGCGTCAACCTCGAATTCCGCCTGGCACCCGAGGCAGCCTATCCGGGCGGCGCGGACGACCTTGCCGCGAGCATCGCCTGGGTCAAGGCCAATATCGCGCAGCATGGCGGCGACCCGCAAACAATCTTTGTAATCGGTCACTCCGCCGGCGGCACCCATGTGGCGACGTTTGCCTATGACCCGGCGGCCGGGCACCTGGCACGCGATGTGGCCGGCATCGTGCTCATTTCAGCGCGCCTCGCGGCCGACGTGTTGCCCGAGAACCCCAACGCCGCCGGGGTGCGCGCGTATTTCGGCAATGACGAAAGTGTCTACGCGGCACGCTCGCCGATGAACCATGGTGCCGCAAGCGCGTTGCCGGTGTTCATCGTCAATGCCGAATACGAAAACCCGCTGCTCGATCTGTACGGCCTGGAGTTTGCTCACCGCATCGCGGTGGCACGGCGTCGCGCACCGCGCACCATGCGCCTGCCGCGCCACAACCACATCTCGATCGTGGCCCATTTCAACAGCGGCGAGGAGACGCTCGGCCGGGAAATCCTCGAGTTTTTCGAACAGCGCCGCTAACGACGCGACGCGTCAGCCCGGCCTCGGGCCGGCAGGCTGCGAAAACATCAGGGGCAGATGCGCTCCAGCATGCGCGCCGTCTTGTTCGCTACCCACGGCACGGACTCCTTGTCGAACACCGCAAAATGGGGCGTCTTCAAGTGCGCCTCAAACGCCGCCCGGTCATCATAGATTTCGTACAGGAAGATGCTGGTACGGTCTTTCGGGTCGACGCAAACGTCAAATTGGCGGCAACCTGGTTCATCGGCCACCGAAGCACGCGCATTGGCGGTGATGGATGCATGAAACGCGGCGGCATGCTCCGGCTTGAGCTTGAAATCGACAATCACGACGTACATGGAGATTCCTTTCGAGGCAGTGCAATAAACGCTAGCGCAATAAACGTCAGCGCAACAGCCAGACCAGCGCCATCGGCAGCGCCGGGATGTAGGTAATCAGGATCACGACCAGGAAGGTCGCGGCCATCATGGGGATCAATTGTCGGGTAATTTCGCCGATCCCGGCGCCGGCCAGCTTGGCGGCGACAAACAGGGTGCCGCCTACCGGCGGCGTGTAGAGCGCGATGGCCAGGTTCGCGGTCATTACGACGCCCAGGTGCACCAGGTCCACGCCGAAAATCTTGGCCAGCGGCAGGAACAGCGGCACCGTCAGCATCATCGCCGGCAGCGGCTCGATGAAGATGCCGAGCAGAAACAAGGCAATGTTGACCAGCAACAGAAACACCCACTGCTGGTGCGCCACGCTCTCGACCCAGGCGCCCATTTGCGCCGGCACCTGCTCCACCGTGATCAGCCAGGCAAGGCAACCGGTGGCGCCGATCACTACCATCACGGTGGCGCTGGTCTGGAACGACTTGAGCAGCAGCGCCGGGATCGAGCGCCACGACAGGTCGCCGTAATAGAACAGCGACACCACCAGGCCATACACGACCGCCACCGCAGCAGCCTCGGTGGGGGTGAAATAGCCGGTCCAGATGCCGCCGACGATGATGATCGGCATCAGTAGCGCCGGGCCGGCGGCCTGCAAGCTGACCCAGATTTCACGTCCCGTCGAGCGCGCCGTGCCGTTGTCGCAACCGGATGATTTGCCGTACCAGACGCACACCACGATCAGCGCCAGTGCGGAAATGATCGCCGGTATCAGACCGGCCACCGACATTTCCTTCATCGAGACGCCGGCCACAAACGCATAGACCAGGAACGGGATCGACAGCGGCATCAACAGCGCAAGTGTGCCGGCCGTCGCGAGCAAGGCGGCGGCAAACGCGCGCGAATAGCCGCGCTGCACCATCGCCGGGATGATCAATGAGCCGATGGCGGCGGTGTCGGCAATCGCCGAGCCCGATACGCCGCCGAACATCAGGCACGACATCACCGTCACGATGCCCAGCCCGCCGGGCAAAAAGCCGAACAACACCTTGGCAAAATCGACGATGCGCTTGCCGACGCCGCCGTGCGAGAGCAACTCGCCGGCGAAGACAAACAGCGGCACTGCGATCAGGATGAAGGGCTCGACGCCGCCGATGTAGGACAGAAAAATCGTTTCCAGCGGGTGCGTCAGGCTCTTGACCCAGATCATGCCGACCGTGGTGGCGAGCAGCGCGTACACCAGCGGAATGCCGGCCAGCGCAATCAAAAAAAAGAAACCGAACAATTGCAGTGCGAACATGGATGTGGGTTCCGCTTGGTCTACTCGCCGTAACGCTCGATGCGCGACTTTCCCTGAAAGATCAACACCAGATCCCAGGCCGCGAACAGCATGGTCAGCAAGGAGGCGACCGGCAGCGCGCTGTTCTGCGCCGACATCGGCCAGCCGAGCACGGTGAGCTCGTTGTTCCAGCCGGCCACCGTCACCTTCCAGCCATAGATCACCAGCAGACCGAGCACGCCGATGGCAAACAGCTGGATGGCGGCGTCGGCGGCGCGTCGCTGCGCGTCATTGAGCTTGTCGAGGAACTCGGTGATCGACATGTGCGCGCCGCGCCGTGCGGCGGCCGCGCCGCCCAGGAACGTCACCCACACCATCAACAGCTCGCAAAACTCGGTGGTCCAGGCGATGTCCTTGCCGAACAGATGGGTCAATACGTTGGTGAACACCAGCAGGATCATGATCGTGCCCATGCCGACGATGGTCCAGTCGACCGCCGACCCGACGATGCGGATCGGCGCGGGCGAGTTGGGTACTTGAGGGAGAAAAGACATCGTGTTTTCTAGCGCCATTCAGAGGGCATGGAACAGGGGGAGAGGGCGCTCAGTGATAGCCCGCGCGCCCCTTTCCATGGTGCTTACTTTTTGGACGGCACGGCCTTGCGCACGGCAGCAGCGTCAGCGAGGAAAACTTCGACATCGGCGCCGTATTTCTCCTTGGCTTTGGCATACACCGGCTGCACTGCCTCACGGAACGGGCCGACCGGCGGTTGCGCGATGGTCGCGCCCTTGGCTTTCATTTCAGCCAGCTGGCGGTCATCGTTGGCGGCAATCTCCTTGCGAATCCATTGGGCGATTTCCTGCGCTGCCCGGGTAATGGCCGCGCGATCGGCGGGTGCAATCTTCTGCCAGGTTTTCTCTGACACCGCGAGCGGGATCGGGCTGTACACGTGTTGCGTCAGCGTCACGTTCTTCGCGACTTCATAAAACTTGTTGGCGAAAATCGTATCGATCGGGTTTTCCTGCCCCGCCACTGCCCCCTGCTGGATCGCCAGGTAGACCTCGGGCAGCGGCATGATCTGGATGCCGAAGCCCATCGCTTCAAGGGTCCAGCGCATCATTTCGTTCGGGAAGGTGCGCAGCTTCTTGCCCTTGGCGTCGGCCGGCGAGTTCAGCGGGTCGCGCGTGGTCATGCTGCGAAACCCGGCCTCCCAGGTGGCGAGGATGCGAAAGCCCTTTTCCGGGCCCTTGTCGAACTGCGCCTTGAGCCACTTTGATTCGTCGTACAGCTTCCAGCCCTGGCCATACGATTCGACCAGGTAGGGCAAGGCCGTCAGGTTGAGGGTCGGGATGTGCGTGGCGTAGGTACCGGTACCCGACACGGTGAAATCGATGCCGCCCAGCTGCAGTTGTTCGACCGCTTTCGGGTCGTTGGCAATTTGCCCGGCCGGATACACCTGCACCTTGTAGCGCCCCTGCGTATAGCTTTCGACGCTCTTGGCGAACAGCAGCGCCGCCGCATTGCGCGCGCCGCCGGGTTGGTCGGTATGGCTGAACTTGAGCACGGTCTGCGCTTGCAGGCTGCCCATGCCGAGTGCTGCGGCGAGCGTGGCGCCGAGCAGCGCCGCCTTGAGGGTGGTACGTTTTTGGGTATGCATGTTGTTGTCTCCTAGAAAAGAATGACGCGACTGCGGGTTAACCTGCAACTGCCTTGAGTGGGGGATCCGCCGCACTGGCCGCTCCCGATGAAGCCAATTCAATGCGCCTGCCGGTGTCGTGCGAGCGATACACGGCGTCCTGGATGCGGATGTTCTCCAGATAGCTGCGACCGGTGTTCTCCGCTTCGCCTTCGCCGCGCAAAAAGCGCGCGACGTGCCGGTTCAGATTCACCACGGCGCCGCCGGCGAAGGTGGCTGGCCCCTTGTCGTAGGCGTGCTCGACTTCGTCACGCTGGTGCGGCTTCCACCACAGGCGCGCGGCGCCATCGAGGCGCAGTACGCCTGCCGAACCTTCGAGCCACATCTCGCCCATGGTGCGGCGCGGGTTGTCACTCACGTGGTCGTTGAGGCGGTTGCCGTCGAACAGGCCGGTCGACCCTGACGCAAATTCGAAAATGATGTAGCCGGCGTCTTCACCCTTGACTGAGGGGTTGATGCGGCGCAGCCGCGCGGTGACGGCTTGCACTTCGCCCATCAGGTAGCGGAAGGTGTCGATGAAATGGATCGCGGTTTCATACACCAGCAAGCGCGGCATCTGCTGGAAATAGGGTTGGCGCTCCAGGTACGCCGCCGGGCCCTGGCCGTCGCCGGGGCGCAGGCGGAACGCGGCCGAATGCAGGGCGCCCAGGTGGCCGGCATCGATCAGGCGGCGCATTTCGCGGTACCACGGCGAGAAGCGGAAGTTCTCGTGCACGATCAGCGGCAGGTTTGCCGTTTCGGCACAGGCGACAATGCGTTCCGCTTCGGTAAGCGTTGGTGCCAGCGCCTTCTGGCACACCATCGGCAAGCCCTTGCGGCAGGCGAGTTCAACCAGCGCCAGGTGCGTGTCGGGCGGCGTGACGATGTCGACCAGATCGGGCGCGAAGAGCTCGATCATGCGCTCTGCATCGTCGAACACCTGCTTGACGCCAAACCGGTTGGCGAGTGCGTTCGCGCGAGCCGTGTCGCGGTCGCACAGCGCGACCTCTGCGATTTCGCCGGTTGCGGCGAGGCCGGTCCATGCTTCCACATGGAACTGGCTGAAGTAACCGGCGCCGACCACGCCGATGCGCAGGCGCTTGGCCATGCTTAGCCGAGCGCCTCGATCACGGCGCGCGTGACGGCGCCGGTGCCGTCGTTGCCGCCGATGTCGGCTGGTTTGACGCGCCCTGCGGCAAACACGCTGTCCACCGCATCCTGCAGCGCCTGCGCGGCGTTAGTGAGGCGCGCCTCCTGATGGCGCTCACCCAACCATTCGAGCATCATCGCGGCCGAAAGGATCGTCGCGGTCGGATTGGCGATGCCCTTGCCGGCAATGTCGGGGGCGCTGCCGTGCGAGGGCTGGAACACGCCGTGGTTGTCGCCCAGGTCGGCCGAGGGCGCGTAGCCCATGCCGCAGATCAGGCCGGCGCCAAGGTCGGAGGTGATGTCGCCGAACTGGTTTTCCATCGGACAGACGTCGTAGTCCCAGGGCTTGCGGATCATGTTGAGGCTGAATGCGTCGATGTAGCAGTGGTCGGCAGTAATCGCCGGAAACAGCTTGGCGCGCTCATGAAACACCTGGTTCATGAAGGCCATGCCGAGGAACACGTTGGATTTGTCGATGCAGGTGACCTTGCCTTTTTTCGGGTTGCGCTTCTTGCGTGCTTCGGCGAGGCGGAACGAAAAGTCGAACAGGCGCTCGCACCCCTTGCGGCTGATCTCGCAGGTGTCGTACACCGCTTCGTCGCCGCTTGCCGTTTTGCGCTTGGTGCCGCGCCCGCGCGCAAAAAACCAGCCTTCGGTTGACTCACGCACGATCACGAAGTCGATGTCTTTGGCACGCGGCGACGCCAGCGGCAGCGGCAAGCCGGGAATCGCGCGGATCGGCCGCACGCCGGCGTACAGATCGAGATGTACGCGGATGTCGAGTTGCGGCGCTATCTCGGTGCCGTCGGGATAGCGGATCTCGGGCCAGCCCATGGCGCCGAACAGGATCGCATCAGACTTTTGGCAAGCCTGCATGGAGCTGTCGGGAAAGGCGTTGCCGGTGTCTTTGTAATGATGCGCGCCGCCGGGGCGGCGGTCATAGTGCAGCTTGAAGCCGTGGCGCGCCTGCACGCGGTCGAGCACGGCAAGGGTGGCGTCAATCACTTCGACGCCGATGCCGTCGCCGGGGAGTACTACGATGTTGCAATCGTTCTTCATGAAAGCTTCCAGAGGTTGAATGTCAGGCAAAAAGTTAAAGGGAGCTGATGCGCGCTTTTTCGAGCAGGGCCAGCAGTTCGCTGCTGCCGCGCTCGCGGTGGTGACGGTAGAGGCGCGCCGCCTCTTTGGCATCACCGGTGCGAATCGCGTCCACGATGGCGTTGTGCTCGCGCGTCGAGTTGACCGGGCGCGGGCGCAGGCGCAGCGTGACCATGCGCGCGCGGTGGGCGCGGTCCCACAGGCCCTGCACCGTTTCGGCCAGCAGGCGATTGCCGGCCAGCGCGATCAGCAGCCGGTGGTAGCGCTCGTCGGCGCTCGCCCAGGCATCGAGGTCATCATGTTTGAGTGCGGCAGTCATGTCGCGCGATGCGTCGATCAGCGGCTTGAGATCAGCTGCTGGCAGCTTCTTGCGCGCGACCAGTTCAGCAGCCATCGGCTCGATCGCTGTCAACATCTCGTAGATGTCGCGCATGTCATCGGGCGATACCGGCAGCACCCGTGCGCCGTGGCGCGGCATCACTTCGACCAGGCCCTCGGACTGCAGCTTGAGCAGCGCCTCGCGCACCGGTGTGCGCGACAGGCCGAGCTCGTCAGCGTATTCCTGCTCGAGCGCGCGATGCCCGGCCGGGTAGACATTGTCCAGAATGCGCTGGCGTATTTCCCTGTAAGCCTTGTCCACCAAGGATTCTCGGCCACCATCGGCGCTAGAAGTCCGTTCCATGCGCTTCTCCGGCCAATTCAATAGTACCAATGCACGGGAGCATGGCCGCGCAGGTCAAGATCATCAGGCAAGCGAAACTGCGCGATCGTGTCGCCCGCAAGGCAGCCCAGAGTGATGGTCTTGAGGTCGCTGCCACTGAAGGCGATGCTCGAAATGTTCTTGAGCTGCGTGGTGTGAGGCTTGTCCATGTGCCCCCGCCCCAGCTCTTCACGCGCATAGGCGGCCTCGACCCAATCGACATACTCGGGGTTGCTGTCTTGCAAGACGATCTGCTGCGCGCCATCGCGCGTCACGCGGATCAACTGGTTGCCGATCACGCAGGTGACCCACGCGGCGCCGGCCGAATCAAACGCAAAGCCATCGGGGAAGGCACCGTGGCCGAAAGTGGTCACGACCTCCTTGGTGCCGAGCGATCCGTCCGCGCGCAGCGGAAAGCGCGACATCTTCTTGTGATACGTCTCGTTGACGTACAGCCACTGGCCGTCAGGCGACACCAGCGCTTCATTGGTAAAGCCAAGACCGTCAGCGACGATGCGCGCACCCTGGCCATCCATCAGCACAATAAAGCCATCGGCGATGCGATTGTTGTAAGCCAGAGCACGCGGCTTGAAGCGGGTGGAGACGGTGAGCCACATGCGGCCCTGCGCATCTTCGGTCACAAAGTTGGACGGCGGCAGATCGATACCGTCGACGCGCGTCAGCACTTCGCGTATCGCGCCATCGCGCGCGAGCGCATAGACGCCGCCCAACGTCTCACCCAGATCAGCGAGCAGAAAACTGCCGTCGCGGCGCAAGGCAATGCCATTGGGGCGGGTGGGGCGCTCGGCACCACCTGCCTGCGCAGCTTGCGGCAGGCGGCCCGCATATAGCGCCTGCGTGCCGTCGGGCCGCAGATGGGCCACGCCGCCGCGCCAGTCCGAGAGATAGAGGTCGCCCGCCGCGGTGGCGAGCACGCATTCGGGACGCACCAGCCCCGTGCCGCGCCAGGAGAGCGACGCGACGGAGACTGCAGCAATCGGATGAGTGAGGACTGTGGACATGAACGCGAGCGGGTGATGCCCGGAGGGCATTGCCATCAAAAGATGCGTTAATGTATACGTTAATGTGCGCGCAAGTCAAGTGCAACGCAAGTGCAACGCAAGTGCAACGCAAAAGCGTGATGCAGAACACTCTGCTGCTGTATCTGACCCGCGCGCGCCGGCCCCGGCGGCCCGCTCAGGCAGCCAGGGCGAGGGATCGCATCAATGCCGCAGCCGACCCCAGATTGGTCGCCAGCGGCACGTTATGGACATCGCACACACGCAGCAGCGCAGTCACGTCAGGC
>CANJDH010000046.1 GCA_947473125.1 Burkholderiales bacterium | reverse complement strand
TGAGCCATGAAAGTCTTAGGAAAATTTCCCGAACGGCGCATGCGCCGCAATCGTCGCCAGGAATTCGCGCGTCGCCTGGTACAGGAAAATGTGCTGACGACCAACGACCTGATCTACCCGGTGTTCGTCCTTGACGAACGTGATGTCGGCCACAGCATCGCGCAAGCGGTGCCGTCCATGCCCGGCGTCAACCGCTACACACTCGATACGCTGCTGCCCATCGCCGAAGAAACCCTGAGACTCGGCGTGCCCTGCATGGCGCTGTTCCCGGTGATCGACCAAAAACGCAAGGACCCCGAGGGGTCGGAGGCGATGAATCCCGACGGCTTGGTGCCGCGCGTTGTCGCCGAGTTAAAAAAGCGCTTTCCCGAGCTGGGCGTGTTGTGTGACGTGGCGCTCGATCCATACACCAGCCATGGCCAGGACGGCGTCCTCGACGAGGCCGGTTACATCCGGAACGACGAGACCACGGCGATCCTGTGCCGGCAGGCGCTCGCCCAGGCGAGTGCAGGAGTCGACGTCGTCGCACCATCCGACATGATGGACGGCCGGATTGGCGCGATCCGCCGTGCCCTCGATGCAGGTGGACACCCACTCACGCAAATCATGGCTTACTCGGCCAAGTATGCGTCTGCATTCTATGGCCCGTTTCGCGACGCCGTAGGTTCTGCCAAGAACCTGGGCAAGTCGAACAAGAAGACCTACCAGATGGACCCGGCGAATACCAACGAAGCACTCTGGGAGGTCGGACTCGACCTCGAAGAAGGTGCGGACATGGTGATGGTCAAGCCCGGCATGCCCTACCTCGACATCGTGCGACGCGTGAAGGACGAGTTCGGCGCACCCACGTTCGTGTATCAGGTCAGCGGCGAATACGCGATGTTGAAAGCCGCTGCGCAAAACGGCTGGCTCGATGGCGACGCAGTGATGATGGAATCCCTGATGGCATTCAAGCGCGCCGGGGCCGACGGCGTATTGACCTACTTCGCCCTTGATGCCGCACGCAAGTTAAGGGGTTAAGTGCATGGCGGCCACCATGCAGCGGCATCGGGCTGCTTGCCGCTGCATGCCACTTGCCTGCACGGGTCGGGGTACGGTCCTCAAGTAGAATGAAATGCCATGCAGCTCCTCCTGATCGCCAAAGACAAGCCGGCCCTGCGCATCGACGAGATTGATTCGCTACCGCCAGACGGCTGGCTGTGGATTGATGCGGGCATCGGCGAGCCGGCTGAGGCTTGGCGCGACCTGATCGAGAAGCTCACCGGCGTGCGTGTCTTCGATGCGCACATGCTCGACTCGGCGAACGAATTCCACCCTTCGTATTTCGACAACACCAGCGACTACGAAATGGTGATTTTTCGCGGACTGTCGGCACATGCCGAGCCAACCGAAGACGACAAGACCATGCGGGTTGCCGAGGGCAGGCAATTTCACTTCGGCCCGATCAACACCCAGCCCTATCGCATCAAGAGTTCGCCGATTTCATTTTTGGTGTTCGACCGCTTGCTGCTCACGGTGCGGCCCGAGGAGGCCCCCGCGATCGGCACCGTGCGTACGCGCCTGCTCGCGAGCGCCACGCGCGTACCTGCCTCGCCTCTGGAACTGGCGTATCGCGTGCTCAATGCGATGGTGGATCGCTACCTCGAACTGCGTCAGCCGCTCACCGACAAGCTCGACCGCTGGCAACGCAACCTGCTCGATCCGCGCCGCCCGTTCGATGACTGGCACGCGCTGCTGGAGCAACGCATCGAAATCCGCAAGCTCGAGCACTTGTGTGAAGAGCAGCGCGATGCGATCCAGGAGTGGCGCGACTACCACCTTGACGAGTTGTCGGACGCGATGAACGTGCGCCTCAACGACCTGCTTGAGCACATTGCGCGCGTGCTCAACCATGCGCAGCGGCTCGAACAAACGGCCGAGTCTGCGGTGCAACTGCATTTTTCGGCCACGGCGAACCGCACCAACCAGATCATGCGCATGCTGACGATCATCACTGCGATCTTCATGCCGCTGACGCTCATCACCGGCATTTACGGCATGAACTTCAAGGAGATGCCGGGCCTTGACTGGCACTGGGGCTTCTGGGTCACCTTGGGAGGCATGGGTCTGGTGGCGTGCGTGCTGCTGCTGTTCTTTCGCTACAAGCAATACACCGGCGGGCCTGGCGGCCGCTCACGCTCGTAATCCATCGCGCGTCGAAGCAGCGCCGAGGAGTGTTCCTGGCGGAGCGCCCCGCCGGGGCCGGAACTCGCCGGTACAATCTGGGCTCGCATCCAGGCCATCCACTGGTGCGTATGTTGCTTGTGCGAAGAGATTCCTCGCGCAAGCTGCCAACCGTCCTTCCCCGCTATTTTGTATTTGCCCTGACCCGTTCCCACCCCTTCTTTTGACTGGAGACACCATGTTCATGATGCATCGCCTGGTCGCCCAAAGCGCAGTTGCCCTCGGCGCCATGCTGAGCGTTTCTGCCGTCTTTGCGCAGACCCTGAAAGTATCCGCCATCCCCGACGAATCGCCGACCGAGTTGTCTCGCAAGTTCGCACCGCTCGGAGCATATCTTGAAAAAGAAACCGGCCTCAAGGTCGAGTGGACTCCGGTAACCGACTACGCTGCCGTCGTCGAGGGAATGGCCACCAACAAGATTGACCTCGCCTGGCTCGGCGGATTCACTTTCGTGCAGGCGAAAATCCGCACCAACGGCGGAGTTACCCCGATCGTGCAGCGTGCCGAGGACGAGAAATTCACCAGCAAATTCATCGTGCCGGCCGACAGCCCGGTCAAAAGCCTGAGTGAACTCAAGGGCAAGACCATGGCTTTCGGGTCGCCCTCTTCCACCTCTGGCCATTTGATGCCGCGCTACTTCCTGATGAAGGACGGCATCGACGCAGGCAAGGATTTCAAGAACGTTGCGTTCTCGGGTGCGCATGACGCCACCGTTGCCTTTGTCGCGGGCGGCAAGGCTGAAGCGGGCGTGCTCAATGCATCGGTGATGGACAAGCTGATCGAAACCAAGAATCCGAACGCCATGAAGGTAAAGGTGATTGCCACCACGCCGCCGTATTTTGACTACAACTGGACGGTGCGCCCCGGCCTTGACGCTGCATTGACCAAAAAAATCACAGACGCTTTCCTCAAGCTGGACCCGGCCAACCCGGCGCACAAGGAAATCATGAACCTGCAGCGCGCCTCGAAGTTCGTCGCCACCAAGACTGCGAATTACGACGGCATCGAAGCGGCGGGCAAGGCCGCCGGGCTGATCAAGTAAGCCGGCGATCCCGCCGGAATGGCGTCCCTGCGCCCTCCGCTCCTGATACCCCCCCGGACGGAGGGCCTTGTGCGCCAAGGGTTTTGGCATATACATGCCTGAAACCCTTGGCGCACAAGCGTTTCAGGCCATCGCATCTTTCAACTTTCCGGATTACGCCGCATGCGCCCTGCCATGAGCTTTGAACTGGATCACGTTGGCCTGGCGCATGCGAACGGGCATCGCGCCCTGACGGGCGTAAGTTTGTCGGCCGGAAAGGGCGAGCGCATCGCGATCATCGGACCTTCGGGCGCGGGCAAGACTTCGCTGATTCGGCTGATTGCTGCATCGCTGCGTCCTACCGAAGGCCGCCTGGCGACACTGGGCGCGTCGCCCTGGCAATTGGGCGCCGGCGAGCTCAAGGCTTTGCGGGCACGCATCGGTGTTATTCACCAGTCACCGCCCATTCCACCACGCCTGCGCGTGGTCACCGCGGTACTTGCGGGGCGGCTGGGGCAATGGCCCTTGTGGAAAGCGCTCGCCTCTCTGGTATATCCCGGTGACATTGCCGGGGCGCATGCTGTCCTGGCAAAGTTGGACCTCGCCGATCGGCTGTTTGACCGTTGCGACCGACTTTCGGGCGGGCAGTTGCAGCGCGTGGGGGTGGCGCGTGTGCTCTATCAGAAGCCTGATCTGGTACTGGCCGACGAACCGGTGTCGGCGATGGATCCGGCACTTGCTGACCACGCCATCAATCAGTTGATAGCCGACGCCACCGAGCGTGGTGCCACACTGGTAGCTTCTCTGCATGCCGTCGATCTGGCGCTCAAATGGTTTCCTCGCATCGTCGGCGTCAAAGCCGGACAGATTGTGTTTGATTTGCCGCCGGTCAAGATTGACGATGTGCTGCTGCGCGATCTGTACTCATCCGAGGGCAGCATCCTGCCTACCCAGGGGAACGAGCCGCTGACCCACGACCTCGCTCCTGGGGCTGCTGAGATCAAGCGCCCGCTCTGCGCATGAGTGCAGCGCTGGGCCAGCCCGACCAACGTGACCCAGCAGCGCGGCGCCGGACTACGCAAATGCTACTGGCGCTGGTGGTGCTTTGGCCGATGCTGGTGTGGTCAGAGTTTCGTCCACTATCGTTGTTCGACGCCAAGAACCTCTCGACCATGGGCGGGTTTCTGGCGGGATTTTTGCCGCCCGATACCTCGAGGGAGTTTCTCGGCTATGTGGCCAAGGCCACCCTTGAAACCTTGGCGATGGCCACTGCGGGCATCGCACTGGCACTGGTGATAGCCTGCCCGATGGCATTTCTCATGACCTTCAGCCTGTCGATTTCACGCATCGGCCCGGGTCCGGGACGATTGCGCGGCGAGGTCGTGCGCTCGATCGTCCGCGTGGTGCTCACCTTGCTGCGCGCCATTCCGGAAATTGTCTGGGCACTGATGTTCGTGCGTGCCGTGGGTCTGGGCCCCTCCGCTGGCGTGTTTGCCATCGCCATTACCTACGGCGGGATGCTCGGCAAGGTGTATGCGGAAATTCTCGAATCAAACGATACGCGTCCAGCCCGCGCGCTGCTTGAGGCCGGCAGTGGACGTCTTGCCGCACTCGTCTACGGGTTGATCCCGAACGCAGCCCAAGAGCTGGCTTCTTACACCGTGTACCGCTGGGAGTGCGCGGTACGCGCTTCGGTGGTGATGGGTTTTGTCGGCGCGGGCGGCCTGGGGCAGTTGATGGATACGTCGATGAAAATGCTCAATGGTGGCGAGGCCGCCACCATTTTGGTAGTGTTTCTGCTGTTGGTGCTGCTCGCCGACGCCATCAGTGCATTTTTGCGCAGGTTGCTCGCATGAGCCGCGAATCCATGTCCGCCGCCGTTGACTCGCCGATGCGGCAGGCTGCCGGATTCTGCCTTGCTTGCTGGTTGTCAGCGCTGGCCCTCGCGGCTTTGGTGTGGGCGAGCTTCGCCTATCTCAAGATCGATTTCGCGGGCGTGTTCACCGCTGAATCACGTGGCTACATGGCCAAGTTCGTCGTATCGTTCTTTCCCCCCAACCTGTCGCCCGAGTTTTTGCTCAAGACGCTCAAGGGGACAGTGGAGACATTGGCGATCTCCGGGGTAGGCACGCTGATCGCGGCCCTTGCCGGCCTGGCACTGGCCCTGCCCGCAAGCAACCGCTACGGACCGGCATTTAAAGAGGTGACGCGCTTTTTTCTCAACGTCTTGCGCAGCGTGCCGGAGCTGGTGTGGGCCGTATTGATGGTGCTCGCGGCGGGGCTGGGTCCGTTCGCCGGCACCCTGGCGCTGGCCCTTCACACCACTGGCGTACTGGGGCGCTTGTTTGCCGAGACACTCGAAAACGCGCCCCCGGAACCGGCAGATGCACTCACTGACATGGGCGCCGGTGCGAGCGCCGCCTTCGTCTATGGCACGCTTCCGAACGTGATGCCACAGCTGGTTGCGTACTCGCTGTACCGCTGGGAAATGAATATTCGCATGGCGGCGATCCTGGGATTTGTCGGTGCGGGAGGCTTGGGGCAATTGCTCTATTTTCACTTGTCGATCTTTCAGCAAGCCGAGGCGGCAACGGTGATCTTGGCGATGCTGATACTGGTGGTTCTAGTCGATGGCGCGAGCAGCTATCTGAGGCGCGGATTTGTGCGCGCAGGCGCCTGATGCATTCCGCAATTGCAGAAATGTAAAGTTGTCCATTGAACGTCGCACAGGAGGAACCAAGCGTACATACTATGCGTCCTACCTTCCTCCATTTGGCTCCCTGAAGATGAATCAGCCCCTCCGCGCGCGCCAATTCTTCAAGCAAGGCGTGCCCACCGTGTTGACGGGCGCCGTGTTCGGATTTTCGATGGCGGCTGCGATCGCCCAAACGCTGCAGATACAACACGCCGGCCCGCCTCCCGCCGCCGCGGCCGCGCGGCAATCTGGGGTCGCCATGCGTGACGCCGACTGGCAGGATGCGGCGCGGCAGCGCCTGGTTCCGGTCCGGATTTACCTGCCTGCGGCTCTTGAAACGCCTTCGACATCAGCGAGTGCGGCCAAGTTGCCCTTGGTGGTCTTTTCGCACGGTCTGGGCGGCTCTCGCTTCGGCTACAGCCATCTTGGTCAACATTTGGCGCAAAACGGCTTCGTCGCCCTGCATCTGCAACACGCCGGCAGCGACCGTGCGGTGTGGCAAGGCGGTCCACTATCGGTATTGGGCAACGTGCAATCAGCCGCCAGTGAAGCCAACGCACTGGCGCGTGCGCAGGATGTGTCTTTCGTCATCACCACACTGCTGGCGGACACCGAAATAGGTTCCCGCATCGATCCGTGCGCCATTGCGGTGGCGGGCCACTCCTACGGCGCCAATACCGCCATGCTGGTGGCAGGCGCCTCAGTCGAACGCGACGGAAAGTGGATCAGTTTTACCGATGCGCGCATCAAGGCAGCGATACTGCTGTCGGCGCCGCCGTTTCATGGCGAAGGGGATCAGGCCGCGGTGCTGCGCGGCATCCAGTTGCCGACCCTGCACGTCACGGGAACTGAGGACGTCATCCGTGTCCCCGGATATGGTTCTGACGTTACCGACCGGATCGCCGTGTTTCGCGATACGCCTGCCGCCCCGCCGGGCAAAAAGTACCTCGCGGTATTTGAAGGGGGCGAGCATAGTGTGTTCACGGACCGCACCCGCTCGGAACGTGCGCTCGCGATCAAGTCGGCAACGCGCGATCTGGCCTTGGCATTCCTGCGCGCAACTTTGCAGAGTAAATCGGGCGCGATGGAGGCGGCCCTTGCGTTGGCCAAACCCTTGCTGGTGGAACCTGAACGCCTGCTAGCGCGTCGCCTTGAGGCCCACTTCCGGCAGAACTCACCTTGATCCTTAGGGAACCCGCAGAACGCGCTCAAGCGTTTGCAGAAATTTCTCTGGGGGCTCGAAACCAACCACCCGCAAACCCGGGATTTCCTGTCCAGCCTTGTCGAAGAACACGATGGCGGGCGGCCCGACGAGTTTGTATTTCTTGAGCAGCAGCTTGTCTTCAAGCGTGTTGCGCGTCACGTCGGCTTGCAAAGCTTCGAACTGGGCAAGCTTGGCCTTGACGCGCTTGTCGGCCAGCGTGACGCGTTCCATCTGCTTGCAGGGGGCGCACCAGTCAGCGTAAAAATCCAGCAAGGCAATGCGCCCTGCGGACTTGATCTTTTGCTCCACGTCGTCGATGTTGGTCACACGGGCGAAAAGGGGACTGGTCTTGGCGTTTGCGCCCGGCGCTGCGTTGCCCGATGCTGGCGATTTGAGTAGCGCGCTGGTTGCCGCGCCCGGTTTGGCGGAAAAACTCCCACTGGCGTTGCCAAACTGAGCAATCTGTTCATTTGGCGGGTAGCACACGCCTGCATCGGCACAACCCTGCGACGTGGCCTTGAGTTGGAACGCCCCAGCCGCTACCTCTTTCAAGGGAATGCTCACCACGACTTCCTTGCGAAAGGTTTCCATTGTCTTGTTAAAGGTGACGTCGAATTTCGGCTTGCCGCGCGGGATACGCGGTTGCCCCGGTGTCGCCCCATCGACCACAAACGCGAATCGCTCGCGATACAGGTAGTAACCCGGTGCAATGGCGTAGCGCACTTCAATGGTTTTTTCGTCTTTCATGCGCGCCGAGAACATGAAGGCGGCGGCGGCATCCAGCAATTCAGGTTCGGCCTTGACGGGCGTCGCTGATGCCATACCGACAAGCAGCAGGCTCCCTGCAAGCGCAACGATGGCGTTTCTGAATGCATTGATCACAATGGGATGTCCGGTAAGGTTTCTGTGCGCACCCAGTCGAGATACGCGGGCAAGCCAGCATCGATGGGGAGCACGATGATCTCAGGTACGTCGTAGGGATGGAGTTTCAGCAATGAAGCTTCAAGTGCGGCGTACCGGCTGCGCGTGGTTTTGATGAGAAGCGGAATTTCGCGCACCGAGTCCACTTTGCCCTGCCATCGGTACACCGACTCGCAAGCGCCTAGAATATTGACGCACGCCGCGAGCTTTTGTTCCACCAAAGTCACCCCAATATGCCGGGCAAGCGCCTCATCCGGGGCATTGGTCAATATGGCAATCACGTCATCCATCGAGGGTTCCTGTCATGCCGCAGTTGGTTTCAACGGTGTTTCGCTGGTTGCCCATGATTTTACTGAGCCTGCCAGTTGCCGAATTGTTGCTCGACCTGTATCTCTATCGCCTATTTGGCGACCGTTACCTGTGGTGGCTGATGGCCGCCGCCATCACCGGCATCTGGTTGCTGTTGCGCGCCAAGGAAACGTTTGGGCGTTCCCTGCGCGGCATGGCCGGCGGCGATGCGCGCTTCATGGTGGGTTCGCTGTGGACCTTGCTGGCTGGCGCGCGGGCCTTCTTTGCGGGATTGCTGCTGTTGTTTCCGGGGGTACTGTCGGATGTTGTGGCCCTTGTAATTTTGCTTCTTCCTGGCCGTGTGATCTCCCCCGTTGCCGCGCCAATGCAGGCCGCCAATGACGACGTGATTGAAGGCGAGTTTCGCGAGGTAAAGGACGACCAGTCGCGCTTGCGCTAGGGCATGAATGGCTTTAAGAATGGCCCCAGAAGCCATTCTACGGCGGATAACCCGCTCAGGCGAGCAGGCGACGGCGGGTCAACACGGTTGACACATAGGCGCCCGCCAGCGCGTACGCAATCAGCACGGCAATATTGAGAAGGGGCGTAGCCGGCACCTTGCCCAAGAGAAGCGGCCTGGCCAATTCGATTGCATGGGTAAGGGGCAGGACTTGACCCACCGCCTGCAGCCACGCCGGCAACTGGGCGGTCGGGAAGAACACCCCGCTCATGAATGCCATGGGCGTGATCACCAGGGTGAAGTAATACTGAAAGAAGTCATAGCCGCGCGCCAGCGCGTTGATGATGAGGCCAAGGCCGGCGAAAGCCAATCCGATCAATAGAACGGTCGGCAAAATGAGCACGGACGTCCACCCGTTGGCGAGGCCAAGCGCCCACACCACCAGCATGATGGCCAATCCGCTCATAAAGCTCTTGGTAGCCGCCCAGACGAGCTCGCCCAGCAGCACATCATCAAGGTCAACCGGCGCATTCATGATGCCGTCCCAGGTGCGTTGCACATGCATGCGCGAGAACGCCGAGTACATGGCTTCAAATGTAGCAGCATTCATCGCGCTCATGCAGACCGTGCCGGCTGCCAGGAATTGAATGTAGGGTACGCCGTCGACTTGCGGGAGCAGGCTGCCCAGCCCGTAGCCGAAGGCCACCAGCGCGATCATCGGGTCAGCGATGTTCCCGAGGATGGAGGCGCCCGCCAGCTTTTTCCAGACCAGAAAGTTGCGACGCCACACCGGGATGAACCGCGCAGAGACCTTGGGCAAGCGTAGATCGAGCGTCATGTGCGATTCTCAGTCGCGCAGCTCACGGCCGGTGAGTTTGATGAACACGTCTTCGAGATTGGCCGGTCGGCGCAGACTGCGCAACGTGGCGTGGTGCGCCAGATCATTGGCGAGACCGCTTGCGTCATGCGTGTAGCAAAACACGGTTTCGCCGCTTTTTTCGACCCGCTCCGACAAGGATGCGGCCCGTTCGTTCGCCCATGCTTCGACGCCATCGCCATACACCTCGACGACCTCGGGTTCGATGTGCGTATTGATGAGCTCGCGCGGGGAGCCTTCGGCGATTTTCTTGCCGTGGTCGATGACAGCGAGCCGCGTGCACAAGCGCTCGGCTTCTTCCATGAAGTGCGTGGTGAGAATCAGGGTCTTGCCTTGCGCTACCAGTTGGCGCAAGCGCTCCCAGATCATGTGCCGTGCCTGCGGATCAAGCCCGGTGGTAGGTTCATCAAGGATGATCAGATCCGGATCGTTGATCAATGAGCGCGCGAGAGTCAAGCGTCGTTTCATGCCACCCGAGAGCGCCTGAATGCGTGCATCCGCCTTGGGCGTGAGGTTAGCGAATTCGAGCAACGCGGGAATGCGCTCACGCGTCTGCGCATCACTCAGGCCAAAGTAACGGCCATACACCTGCAGATTCTCGGTAACCGTGAAATCGGGGTCGAGGTTGTCCATCTGCGGCACCACGCCGATGCGCTGGCGCGCGACGCGCGCCTGTTCCGACACGTCGTGGCCCAACACTTTGATCGTGCCGGCATCTGGCTTGATCAAGCCAAGGCAGAGCTTGAGTGTGGTGGTCTTGCCCGCGCCATTGGGGCCGAGAATGCCAAAGCATGTGCCCCGCTCCACGTCGAGATCCAGTCCGGCAACTACTTCATTTCCGCCGTACGATTTGCGCAGACCATGAATGGCAAAGACGGAAGTCATCGTGGAGTCAACGGTGAACTAGAGACGTCGGAAATGCAAAAGCCGGACACAGAGTCCGGCTTTTGCGTCTGGCGTGAGTGCGGCTTAGCTGCCGGCAGCTTCATCGGCAGACGGGTTGCCGACCTCAACGTCAGGGCGATCCACCAACTCAACCAGAGCCATCGGCGCCTTGTCGCCAACACGATAGCCGTATTTGAGAATGCGCAGATAACCGCCGGGGCGCTTGGCATAGCGCGGACCAAGTTCACCAAACAGCTTGACCACCATGTCGCGGTCGCGCAAACGCGAAAACGCCAGGCGCTTGTTGGCAACCGTGTCTTCCTTGCCCAGCGTGATGAGCGGTTCTGCAACTTTGCGCAGTTCCTTTGCCTTAGGCAGCGTGGTCCTGATTACCTCGTGCTTGAGAAGCGAAACTGTCATGTTGCGCAACATCGCCAAGCGATGCGAGGAGGTGCGATTGAGCTTACGAAGTCCATGTCCGTGGCGCATGGCGGCTCCTTATACTTTTTCCAAACCGGCCGGCGGCCAGTTTTCGAGTTTCATTCCAAGCGTGAGGCCACGCGAGGCAAGGACTTCCTTGATTTCATTGAGCGACTTGCGACCCAAATTCGGGGTCTTGAGCAACTCATTCTCCGACCGCTGGATCAGGTCGCCAATGTAGTAGATGTTCTCGGCCTTGAGGCAATTGGCCGAACGCACCGTGAGTTCGAGGTCGTCCACCGGGCGCAGAAGGATCGGATCGACCGAAGACGACTTCGGCGTCTCTGCGGAAACCGACGTGCCTTCGAGTGCGGCAAACACCGACAATTGGTCAACCAGAATGCGCGCCGCCTGGCGCACCGCTTCTTCGGGTTCGATCACGCCGTTGGTTTCGACGTCCATCACCAGCCGGTCAAGATCAGTGCGTTGCTCCACGCGTGCCGACTCAACGGCGTACGAGACGCGTTTGACCGGGCTGTAGGAGGCATCAAGCACAATCTTGCCGATGGTCTTGGTTTCTTCATCGCCAACGATACGAACGTTGCCGGGAACGTAGCCACGGCCGCGCTCAACCTTAATCTGCATGTCAAGCTTGCCATTGCCTGCCAAGTGCGCAATCACGTGGTCCGGGTTGATGATTTCCACATCGTGCGACGACTCGATATCTTTTGCGGTCACCGCGCCGGCGCCCGATTTTTTGAGCGCCAACGTTACCTCATCACGATTGTGCAGCTTCAGTACCACGCCCTTGAGATTCAACAGAATGTCGACGACGTCCTCCTGGACGCCTTCGATGGTCGAATATTCATGCACGACCCCGGCAATGCTGACCTCCGTCGGGGCATAACCTGTCATCGAAGACAACAATACGCGACGCAGCGCATTGCCGAGTGTGTGACCGTATCCACGCTCGAACGGCTCCATCGTCACCTTGGCGTGGGATGCACCTACCGCCTCGACATTGACGATCTTCGGCTTCAAAAAACCCGTATTAGCCATATGATCCTTCCGAAAAGAATTGCAGCGATGGCGCGAGGACGCGCCATCACAAAAAAGAATTAGCGCGAATACAACTCGACAACCAGGCTTTCATTGACGTCCTGGGCGATTTCGGTGCGATCGGGCAGCGCCTTGAATTTCCCCGAGAGCTTGGCGATATCCACCTCGACCCACGAAGGGAACCCTGCCTGCTCTGCCAGCGATACCGCGTCCTTGATCCGCAGCTGACCACGGGATTTTTCACGCACGGCCACCACATCGCCGGGCTTGACCTGCAGCGATGGAATGTTGACAGGCTTGCCGTTCACTTCGATCGCCTTGTGACCGACGATCTGGCGGGCTTCTGCTCGCGTCGATCCGAAGCCCATGCGATAGACAACATTGTCTAGGCGCGTCTCGAGAAGGTGCAGCAAATTCTCGCCAGTATTACCTTTGCGGCGCACCGCCTCTGCGTAGTAACGCCGAAACTGCCGCTCAAGGATGCCGTACATGCGGCGCACCTTTTGCTTTTCGCGCAGCTGCTTGCCGTAATCGGAAAGACGCTGCCCTGACTTGAGGCCGTGCTGGCCGGGCGCCACTTCGCTCTTGCACTTGTCGGCAAAGGCCTTGCGCGAGCTTTTGAGAAATAGGTCAGTACCCTCGCGACGCGAGAGCTTGCATTTCGGACCGGTATAACGAGCCATTAGTTCAATCCCCTAGGATTTACAACGTCGGGATATTCGACGCCAAGAAGCCGTATCAACAATCAGATGCGGCGACGCTTGGGTGGCCGGCACCCGTTGTGCGGAACCGGCGTCACGTCGGTAATGCTGGCGATTTTCATCCCCAGCGCGTTCAAGGCGCGCACAGAAGAGTCTCGGCCAGGGCCGGGACCTTTAATGCGCACCTCTAGATTCTTCACACCACACTCGACAGCAACTTTGCCGGCGGCTTCGGCGGCAACCTGCGCCGCAAACGGTGTCGACTTGCGCGAACCTTTGAAACCTGCACCACCGGATGTTGCCCAAGACAGCGCGTTGCCTTGCCGGTCGGTGATCGTGATGATGGTGTTGTTGAACGACGCGTGAATGTGGGCAATGCCCTCGGCAACGTTCTTCTTTACCTTCTTGCGCACGCGCGTCGAGGCTGCATTGCTTTGCTGTTGTTTGTTAGTGGCCATAATTTAGTTCCTGATTTCGGTCGGCGACAGTTTGCTCATTCGCACGGGGGTGGGGGTCAACTGCCAAGGGGCTTATTTCCCCGCGATGGCATTGCGCGCCTTGCGCGGCCCCTTGCGGGTACGTGCGTTGGTGCGGGTGCGCTGCCCACGCACGGGAAGCCCACGCTTGTGGCGGGTACCCCGATAGCAGCCCAAGTCCATCAGGCGCTTGATGCTCATCGACACTTCACGCCGTAGGTCGCCTTCGACCGCGAACTTGCCAACCTCGATTCGCAGTTTGTCCACTTGCGAATCCGACAAATCCTTGATTTTGGCGTTCGGCGCAATGCCGGTCGCGGCGCAAATTTCTTTGGCGCGTGAACGCCCGACACCGTAGATCGCGGTTAGCGCGATTTCTGTGTGCTGATGGTTTGGAATGTTGATGCCAGCGATACGAGCCATGTCGTGTCCTTAATTAATCCGTTGCGCGTTCAACCCTGGCGCTGCTTATGGCGCGGGTCTGTACAGATAACCCTCACCACGCCTTTGCGTTTGATGACCTTGCAGTTACGGCAGATCTTTTTAACCGATGCCAGAACTTTCATATTGCCCTCGACTTGTCGCCTGTTGAGTTAATCTTGCAAATCACGTTGAAACCAAACCTGCGTTTTGACGCCACTACTTTGCCCGGAAGGTAATGCGTGCCCGGGATAAATCGTACGGCGTCAGCTCCACTGTTACTTTGTCTCCCGGGAGAATGCGTATGTAGTGCATGCGCATCTTCCCGGATCTATGTCCTGGTACGGTGTGCCCGTTTTCGAGCTTCACCTTGAAGGTCGCATTCGGCAGGGTCTCCGGTATCTCGCCCTGCATCTCGATGACGTCTTCTTTCCATTCAATTCCGGTATCACTCTTCGCCTACGCTCGTTTCTTTTTCGTGTTAGCGCGCAAGGCCGCCAGCGCCCTTGAAGTTTGCCTTCTTCAACAACGATTCGTATTGGTGCGACATGATGTAAGCCTGCACCTGCGCCATGAAATCCATCGTTACGACCACGATGATTAGGAGAGACGTGCCACCAAAATAGAAAGGCACGTTCCATTTCAGGATCAGGAATTCGGGGAGCAGGCAAACCAACGTGACATAGATCGCGCCCGTGAGCGTCAACCTCATCAATATCTTGTCAATGTACTTTGCCGTTTGCTCACCCGGCCGAATGCCCGGGACAAACGCGCCGCTCTTCTTGAGGTTGTCGGCCGTCTCTTTGCTGTTAAATACCAGCGCGGTATAGAAGAAACAGAAAAATACGATGGCTGCAGCGTACAACATCACGTAGATAGGCTGGCCCGGCGTCAGGGTGCCGGCAATATCCTTGAGCCAACGCATCTGGTCGCCCGAGGAAAACCAGCTTGTGATGGTCGCCGGAAAAAGGATGATCGACGATGCGAAAATCGGCGGAATCACGCCTGACATGTTGAGCTTGAGCGGGAGATGCGAAGCCTGCCCTGCGTAAATTCGATTGCCAACCTGTCGCTTCGCATAGTTGACCAGAATCTTGCGCTGGCCACGTTCGACAAAGACCACAATGTATGTCACTGCAACCACCAACACCACGATGAAGATCGCGGTCAGCGGGTTCATCGCCTGGGTGCGCACCAATTCCAAAAGACCGCCGATTGCGTTCGGAAGGCCGGCGGCAATACCAGCGAAGATAATCATCGAAATGCCGTTGCCCAAGCCTCTCTCGGTGATCTGTTCACCAAGCCACATGAGAAACATTGTCCCGGTAACCAACGTGGCGACCGTCACAAACCGGAACATCAAACCGGGCTCAAGTACCAAGCCTGCCTGCGACTCAAGTGCTATTGAAATTCCTACCGCCTGAAACAGGGCCAGGAACACGGTGGCATAGCGCGTGTACTGAGTAATCTTGCGGCGCCCGGCTTCGCCCTCCTTTTTCAACGCCTCAAGCGGTGGATACACCACCGTCAGAAGCTGCATGATGATGGAGGATGAAATGTACGGCATGATACCGAGAGCAAAAATGGTAAACCTTGAGAGCGCCCCCCCCGAAAACATGTTGAACATGTCGAGGATGCCGCCTTTGGCCTGTTTGAACAGTTCGGCGAGCTGGGCCGGATCGATACCGGGCACCGGAATATGCGCTCCGATCCGGTAGACGATGATGGCCAGCACCAAAAAAACAAGTCGGCGCTTCAAGTCGCCGAACTTGCCTGATTTGGCCATTGCCATCGCGTCTGTTGCCACAGTTACTGTCCTATGCGCTCAGTTTGTCAGTTGCGATGGTCAGGCGATCGTGCCGCCGGCTGCTTCGATGGCGGCCTTGGCACCCTTGGTCGCAGCGACGCCAACCAAGTTGACCTTGCGAGTCAGCTTGCCCGACAGAATGACCTTGGCCCGCAACGAAAGCGTTGGCACAACGCCGGTCGCCTTGAGCACATCAAGCGTAATGTCCGTCTCGGCCATCTTCTCGAGATCGTGGAGATTTACTTCCGCCATGAATTCACGCGTCATCGAGAAGAAACCCCTTTTGGGCAGGCGGCGCTGGAGAGGCATTTGCCCCCCCTCGAAGCCAACCTTGTGAAAACCGCCAGATCGCGACTTCTGTCCTTTGTGGCCGCGGCCTGCGGTTTTACCCAGGCCAGAACCGATGCCCCGGCCAACGCGTCGCCGTGCTTTTTTGGCCCCTGCTGCAGGCTTGATGGTGTTCAGTTCCATTTTGATTCCTTGCTGACTAGACCGATTCGGCCTTGACCAGGTAGTAGACCTTATTGACCATGCCGCGAACCGCCGGCGTATCTTCTAGCACGCGCGACGAATTAAGCCGGCGCAAACCAAGACCGCGCACCGTTGCGCGGTGCTTTTCGTTGGTGCCAGCCGGACTCTTGAACAGCGTCACCTTGAGTTGTTTTTTGTCTGCCATGTCCATTCCAATCAAACGGCGAGGATTTCTTCAACTGACTTGCCGCGCTTGGCTGCAATTTCTGCCGGAGTCGTCATATCGGTCAGGCCATTCAAAGTCGCGCGCACAACGTTATAAGGGTTGGTCGAACCATGACACTTGGCCAGCACGTTTGTCACGCCGAGGACCTCAAACACCGCGCGCATCGGACCGCCGGCGATGATGCCCGTTCCTTCAGTCGCCGGCTGCATGAACACCTTTGCTGCGCCATGGCGGCCCATGACGGCATGTTGCAATGTGCCGTTCTTGAGTTGGATCTTGACCATTTTGCGACGCGCCTCTTCCATGGCCTTCTGGACGGCCACCGGAACCTCACGTGACTTGCCCTTGCCCATGCCGATGCGGCCATCGCCGTCGCCCACTACCGTCAGGGCTGCGAAGCCGAGAATGCGACCGCCCTTCACCACTTTGGTGACGCGGTTTACCGCGATCATTTTTTCCTTCAAACCATCATCGCGCGCCTCAGCGCCGGCCTGGACTTTTTGCATTTTCGCCATGATCTGATACCCGGTTAGAACTTCAGGCCGGCTTCGCGCGCGGCTTCGGCCAGCGCTTTGACGCGGCCATGATAGGCAAATCCAGAACGATCGAATGCAACTTCGCTCACACCGGCTGCCTTCGCTTTTTCGGCAATCCGCTTGCCAACGTACGCAGCAGCCTTCGCATTGCCGCCGTTAGGCAGTTCTTTGCGCACTTCCACTTCGTTCGTCGAAGCACTTGCCAATACCTTGCCGCCGTTCAACACCTGGGCATAGATATGGCCGTTGGTGCGATGAACCGCCAGGCGGTTTACCTTCAACTCGGCAATTTTCAGGCGTGTCTTACGCGAACGGCGCAGACGGGATTCTTTTTTATCCATGATCATCCCTTACTTCTTCTTGGTCTCTTTGATGACCACGCGCTCATCCGAATAACGCACACCCTTGCCTTTATAGGGCTCCGGCGGACGATAAGCGCGCACTTCGGCAGCTACCTGCCCTACTTGCTGCTTGTCGATGCCCTTGATCAGGATCTCGGTTTGCAGCGGGGTTTCGGCCTTGACGCCCTTCGGCATCGAGTGCACGACCGGGTGGCTGAATCCAAGCGTCAGGTTCAACTTGTCACCTTGCGCCTGCGCTCGATAACCCACCCCTACCAAGTTGAGCTTCTTTTCAAACCCCTTGGTGACGCCAATTACCATGTTGTTTACCAGCGCACGAACTGTTCCGGACATAGCGTCCGCATTGCGCGAATCGTTCGCCGGCTTCACTTTCAGTTCTTCGCCATCACGAACCACTGTCACGGCGGCGCTCAAACTTTGGCTCAAGGAGCCGAGCGGCCCCTTGACCGTAATTTGGTCGGCAGCAATGTTAATGTCCACGCCCTTGGGAACGGCGATCGGGCTTTTGCCTACACGAGACATTGTCGATCCCTCCTTATGCCACTACGCACAACACTTCGCCGCCAACTCCGGTAGCGCGTGCCTTGCGATCAGTCATGACGCCCTGCGACGTCGACAGAATGGCCACACCCAGACCGTTCATGACGGTCGGGATGTCCTCTTTGCCCTTGTAAATTCGCAGGCCAGGGCGACTGACGCGCTCAATGCGGTCAATTACCGGACGGCCGGCGTAATACTTCAGAGCGATGGAGAGCTCGGACTTGCCGGCATCTTCACGCACTGCAAAATCGTCAACATACCCCTCGTCCTTGAGGACGCGAGCAATTGAGATTTTGAGCTTCGATGACGGCATCTTTACCTCAGTCTTTTCAGCAGACTGGGCATTGCGAATGCGCGTCAGCATATCGGCGATCGGATCGCTCATGCTCATGACTATTCTCTCCTAATCCTTACCAGCTGCCCTTGACGAGACCGGGGATCTCGCCACGCATCGCCGCTTCACGCAGTTTGCTGCGTCCAAGACCAAATTTGCGATACGTTCCGCGTGGCCGGCCAGTTATTTCACAACGGTTGCGCAGCCGTGTCGGGCTGGCATTTCGCGGGAATTGTTGAATCTTCAATCGAGCAGCCATGCGTTCCTCATCGGAAAGCTTGGAGTCGTTGACAATGGCCAGAAGCGCCTTGCGCTTGGGCTCGTATTTTTTTACGAGCGCCTCGCGTTTCAGTTCACGGTTAATCGTTGCCAGTTTCGCCATCTTGAGGTCTACGCCTTGAAGGGGAATTTGAATGCGGCCAGCAACGCCTTGGCTTCGTCGTCTGTCTTGGCCGTGGTAGTGATGCTGATGTTGAGACCACGCAACGCGTCGATCTTGTCGTACTCGATTTCAGGGAAAATGATCTGCTCTTTGACGCCAATGTTGTAGTTGCCGCGCCCGTCAAATGAACGCCCTGATATGCCACGAAAGTCACGAACCCGAGGCAGGGCAACGGTCACGAAGCGGTCAAGAAATTCGTACATCTTGGCGCCGCGGAGGGTCACCATGCACCCGATCGGGTAGTCCTGACGGATCTTGAATCCCGCAATAGCCTTCTTTGACTTGGTCACGACCGGTTTCTGACCGGCGATCTTGGTCATGTCGCTTACCGCATGCTCCATGACTTTCTTGTCGGCCACCGCCTCGGATACGCCCATGTTGAGCGTTACCTTCGTGATGCGCGGGACTTCCATGACAGACTTGAACCCGAACTTTGCCATCAAGTCAGGAACAATCTTCTCCTTGTACTGCAGCTGTAAACGCGCCATGCTCATCTACCTCTTCCCTGTTCGCCGACTACTTGGCATCAACCTGTGCGCCGCTGGATTTGAAAATCCGCACTTTGCGCGCATCATCAAGCAGTTTGATGCCAACACGATCGGCCTTCTGCGTTGCCGGATTAAATAATGCGACGTTAGATATGTCGATCGGCATGGTCTTGTCCGTGATGCCGCCCGTCTGCCCCTTCATCGGATTGGGCTTGGTGTGCTTTTTTGTGACGTTGATTCCCTCAACGAGCACATGCGTTTCATCAACGCGCTTGAGCACCGTACCGCGCTTACCCTTGTCCCGTCCGGCGATGATGATCACATCGTCGCCCTTGCGAATCTTCTCCATTACAGAACCTCCGGCGCCAGAGAAACAATCTTCATAAAGCGCTCCGTACGCAGCTCACGGGTCACGGGGCCGAAAATTCGGGTACCGATCGGCTCGAGCTTGGCGTTCAGCAGAACGGCTGCATTGCCATCGAATTTGATCAACGACCCGTCGCTGCGGCGCACACCCTTGGCCGTGCGTACCACCACAGCGCTATAGACTTCGCCCTTTTTGACCCGACCGCGCGGCGCGGCATCCTTGATCGACACCTTGATGATGTCGCCAATCGATGCGTACCGACGCTTCGAGCCGCCCAGAACCTTGATGCACATGACGGAACGCGCGCCCGTGTTGTCGGCCACATCCAGCCTGGATTGCATTTGAATCATGATTCACCTTTTTCCAACTTTTCCGCTCGCCACTCTTGGCGCTCGGTCAGTTTTGGAACCCGTACGGGTTTGATTTCCAATCGTCTGGCAGCTTGATGCCGGCATGCTGGATGTTCCAGCTAAGTCCGGCAACGCTGCCGGCCCACCATCGCACTCTTTATGTAATTACCAAACGCGACAAAGACTAAAAAGTATAGCAGTAATCCTACCAAAGCGCAAGGCCTTAGATTGTTTTGGCCTTTTCAAGCAAACGCACGACTTTCCAGGCTTTGGTCCGCGAAATTGGTCGGGTTTCCGCAATCTCAACCAGATCTCCCAACTTGAATTCGTTGGCTTCGCTATGCGCATGAAACTTGTTTGAGCGCGTAATGTATTTCCCGATCATCGGGTGCTTCACGCGGCGTTCCACCAAGACGGTCACCGTCTTGTTCATCTTGTCACTTACCACACGGCCAGTCAGGGTGCGCGTAAGGGAGGAATTGCTGGCGATCGCTTCGGTCATGATTGATCAGGCCTTTTTGAGTTCAGCTTCGTGCCGCACGGTGCGGACGCGTGCGATGTCGCGACGCGTCTTCTTGATCTGGCTGTTATTGGTAAGTTGTTGGGTCGCCGCCTGCATGCGCAGGGAGAATTGCGCCTTCAGCAGGTCAGCCAATTCCTTGTTCAACGCTTCGCCGTCCTTGGCGCGCAATTCGCTTGCTTTCATGTTTACGCTCCTACTTGACGTGAAACAAAGGTGGTTGCGATTGGCAGCTTCGCAGATGCAAGGCGGAACGCTTCGCGCGCCAGCTTTTCGTCAACGCCGTCCATCTCATAAAGCACTTTACCTGGTTGAATCTCCGCCACGTAGTACTCTGGATTGCCCTTGCCGTTTCCCATCCTTACCTCGGCAGGCTTGGTCGAAATCGGCTTATCGGGAAAAATCCGGATCCAGATTCGACCGCCGCGTTTGATGTGACGGGTCATTGCGCGACGCGCTGCCTCGATCTGCCTTGCGGTTAGCCGCCCGCGACCGATTGCTTTGAGGCCAAAGTCGCCAAATGACACTTTGGTGCCGCGCGTGGCAATGCCTTTGTTGCGGCCTTTTTGTTCTTTACGATATTTGCGCCGAGCTGGTTGCAGCATGATTACTCCTTCGCGCCGTCAGCAGCGGGGGTGGCCGAAGCGGGCGCAGCTTTACGCACGCGTTTGGCTGGCGCCTTGGCAGGTGCCGCATCCCCCGTCGTCGGGGCTGGTTCCGGTTTTACATCTTCTTCGCCTGGCTTGGCGACGCGCTTGCGCGGCGCCCGAGTAGCCGGGGAAGCAGGTTTCATTTCACCATCCTTGGCGCTAGGCCGTGGGGGACGCCGCGGCTTTTTGTCCAATCCCGGATCCGCCTCTACTGGCGCGGCTGCGGGCTGCTCGTTCTTGCCGAGCATTTCGCCCTTGTAGACCCAGACCTTGATACCAATTACGCCGTAGGTCGTACGTGCCTCACCGAATCCATAGTCTATGTTGGCGCGGAGCGTGTGGAGCGGTACGCGCCCTTCGCGATACCACTCCTTGCGTGCAATTTCGGCTCCATTCAACCGTCCCGAAGACATGATCTTGATGCCCTGCGCGCCGAGGCGCATGGCGTTCTGCATGGCGCGCTTCATTGCACGGCGGAACATGATGCGCTTCTCAAGCTGTTGAGCTATCGAATCGGCGATCAACTGGGCATCGGTTTCCGGCTTGCGAATTTCTTCAATATTGACGTGAACAGGAACGTTCAGCAGTCGGGCCAAGTCGGCCTTGAGGGTTTCGATGTCCTCGCCCTTCTTTCCGATGACTACGCCAGGGCGCGCCGAAAACACCGTGATGCGGGCGGTCTTTGACGGGCGCTCGATAAGTACGCGGCCTACCGAAGCATGTGCCAACTTGCGGCGCAGATATTCACGAACACGGAGGTCTTCGCCAAGCATGGAGGCGAAATCGCGATTTCCTGCATACCAACGCGAGCCCCAATCCTTGGTGACGCTGAGCCGGAACCCGATCGGATGTATTTTTTGACCCATTGCGATTCCCTTTACTTCTTGCCGTCGCCAACCGTCACATAGACGTGGCAGGTTTGCTTGCTGATACGGTTTCCGCGGCCTTTGGCCCGCGCAGTAAACCGCTTGAGCACCATGCCCTTTTCAACGCAAATATGACTCACTTTGAGTTCATCGATATCGGCGCCATCGTTGTGTTCGGCATTGGCGATTGCAGACTCCAGCACCTTCTTGATGATGCCCGCACCTTTTTTTGGACTAAAGGACAGAATGTTGAGTGCCTTATCGACAGGCAGGCCTCTGATCTGGTCCGCCACGAGACGTCCTTTTTGGGCCGACAGGCGCACACCGCGCAACGTTGCATTGGTTTCCATACTTCGCCTCTATTTCTTGCCAGGCGCCTTGCTGCCGGCCATGTTGGCTTTCTTGTCGGCCGGGTGGCCCTTGAAGGTGCGAGTCAGCGCAAACTCACCGAGCTTGTGACCGACCATGTTCTCGGAGATATACACGGGTATATGCTGCTTCCCGTTGTGTACCGCGATCGTCAAACCAATAAAGTCTGGCAGCACCGTAGAGCGGCGCGACCATGTCTTAATTGGTTTTTTATCCTTGATTGCTTGGGCAGTTTCGACCTTTTTCACCAGATGGGCGTCGACAAACGGTCCCTTTTTGATTGAGCGTGACATGTGTTTGTCCCTTTACTTCTTGTGACGCCGCTGCACGATCATGACGTTCGTGCGTTTGTTCTTGCGCGTACGGTAGCCTTTGGTCTTGGTACCCCATGGGCTAACGGGGTCGCGGCCCGCCGCCGTCTTGCCTTCGCCGCCACCATGAGGATGGTCAACCGGATTCATTGCAACACCCCGAACCGTCGGACGAATACCGCGCCAACGTTTTGCGCCAGCCTTGCCGATCTGCCGTAGTGAATGCTCACCATTACCAACTTCACCAATCGTCGCACGGCATTCGATATGCGCTTTGCGGATCTCGCCCGAACGCAGCCGCAACTGGGCATAGGTCCCTTCACGCGCCAGCAACTGCACTGAAGCACCCGCCGTGCGCGCCATTTGCGCGCCCTTGCCAGGCTGCATTTCGATGCAGTGGATGGTGGTTCCCACTGGAATGTTTCGAATCGGAAGGGCGTTGCCTGACTTGATCGGAGCCTCGGCACCGGACAGCAATGTTGCGCCGACCTCGATGCCTTTTGGGGCAATGATGTACCTACGCTCTCCGTCTGCATAGCAAAGCAAGGCGATATGTGCGGTTCGATTCGGATCGTATTCGAGACGCTCGACTTTTGCCGGAATACCGTCTTTGTCACGACGAAAGTCAATGAGCCGGTATTGTTGCTTATGGCCACCACCGTGGTGGCGCATCGTAATGTGCCCGTTGTTGTTACGCCCAGCGGTCTTGCTCTTGCTGGAGGTTAACGCGTCAACCGGACGGCCTTTGTAGAGATGCGCATTTACCAACCTCACCTGACCACGCGTGCCCGGTGAGGTGGGTTTCATTTTTACGAGTGCCATGCTATGCGGCCTCCGCGAGATTCAGGTCGCTGCCTTCTTTGAGGCAGACATAAGCTTTTTTCCAGTTGCGCCGGCGCCCATTGAAGCGACCGAACTTCTTCTCTTTGCCCTTGACATTGAGAACTTGGACTGAAGCAACTTCAATTTTTTGCTCTTTGAACATCGCTTCGACCGCCGCCTTCACATCCGCCTTTGTCGCGTCGGCTGCAACTCGGAAGGCGATTTGGCGCAGCTTGTCTGCCACCATGGTGCTCTTCTCAGAGACAATCGGCGCAAGCAATACGAGCGGGAGGCGTTCAGCGATGTAATTTCCTGTATGTTGACTCATGCGAGGATCTCCTTCATCTGCTCAACCGCGCCCTTGGTCATCAACACTTTCTTGAAATGCACCAAGGAAACCGGGTCGGCGTGCTTGGCTTCAACCACAGCAACATTGATCAGATTTCGTGAAGCAAGAAAGAGATTTTCGTTGAAGCTGTCGGTGATGAACAACACCGAGTCAAAGCCCATGCCCTTCACCTTCTGGGCAAAAAGCTTGGTTTTCGGCGATTCCACCGTGATGTCGTCTACGACAGCAATGCGATCTTCACGGGCAAGTTGCGAAAGGATAGAACACATGCCAGCGCGATACATTTTGCGATTGACCTTGTGCGCAAAATTCTCATCCGGTGAATTCGGGAATATGCGGCCGCCTCCGCGCCACAAGGGGCTTGACGTCATGCCGGCACGCGCACGGCCCGTTCCTTTTTGGCGCCAGGGTTTCTTGGTCGAGTGCTTGACCTCGGCACGATCTTTTTGTGCCCGATTGCCACTACGCGCATTGGCCTGATAGGCCACCACGACCTGATGCACAAGCGCCTCGTTATAGTCGCGCGCAAAAACGGTGTCCGGCGCGGCCACGTTGCCAGTCGACTGCCCTTGTGCGTTGATTAGTTTGAGTTCCATATCACGCACCCTTTACTGCAGGAGTGACCACGACATGACCATTGTCGTGCCCGGGAACGGCGCCGCGCACGAGCAGCAGGCCGCGCTCCACGTCGATACGCGCGATCGTCAGATTTTGCGTTGTGCGCGTCACATCGCCCAGATGACCGGTCATGCGCTTGCCCGGAAAAACCCGCCCCGGATCCTGCGCCATACCAATGGAACCCGGTACGTTATGCGACCGCGAGTTGCCGTGCGAAGCGCGATTGGACGAGAAATGGTGGCGCTTAATGACGCCAGCATAGCCCTTGCCGATCGACGTACCCTGCACGTCTATCTTTTGGCCTTCTTTGAACAGGTCGACGCCAATCTTGCCGCCCACCGTATAGTTTCCAAGGTCGCCTGCGGCTACATGGAACTCTTTGAGAATCGAGCCGGCCTCGACGCCAGCTTTGGCCATATGGCCCGCCAACGACTTGGTTACGCGGGATGCGCGGCGGCTGCCAAAGGCAACCTGGATCGCGGCATAGCCGTCGGTGTCCGGTGTCTTAATCTGGGTCACACGGTTGTTAGACACATCAAGTACGGTCACTGGAACGGCGTCGCCGTCCGCAGTAAAAATACGAGTCATGCCAACCTTGCGCCCAACAAGGCCTACCCTTGCTGACGTGGTCACTTATTATCTCCTGCCCAGCTACGATTGGCCGGGTGAAAAATTTGGAATACCCAAAATCGGGAATTCCGGAAAGCCTTGGATTATAACGTGTAAACCTTCGTGCATCAAGCCCAAAACGGGCTTGAGTCGAATTATTGGAGCTTGATTTCTACGTCCACCCCTGCCGGAAGATCGAGTTTCATCAAGGCATCGACGGTTTTATCCGTCGGATCGACAATATCCATCAAGCGGAGATGTGTACGCATTTCGAACTGGTCGCGCGATGTTTTGTTCACGTGAGGGGACCGCAGCACGTCATAGCGCTGAATTTTTGTCGGCAATGGCACCGGGCCACGCACAACTGCCCCAGTGCGTTTGGCAGTTTCAACGATTTCCAGCGCGGATTGGTCAATGAGTCTGTAATCAAACGCCTTCAGGCGGATGCGAATTTTCTGGCTTTGCATGAGTTTTCCTTAAAGAACGAGACCGTCACGCACGCAACGGCCGTTGAGTCGGGATGGTTGCAGAGTTACTCGATGACTTTAGCGACGACGCCGGCGCCGACGGTACGACCGCCTTCACGGATGGCGAAGCGCAGTCCCTGTTCCATGGCGATCGGTGCAATCAGGGTTACGATCATTTTGATGTTGTCCCCCGGCATCACCATCTCCGTGCCTTCCGGCAACACCACCGAGCCGGTCACATCCGTCGTCCGGAAGTAAAACTGCGGACGATAGTTGTTGAAGAACGGCGTATGCCGGCCACCCTCTTCCTTGCTCAACACGTACACCTCGCATTCAAACTTGGTGTGCGGGTTGATCGAGCCCGGCTTGGCCAGTACCTGGCCGCGCTCAACGTCTTCACGCTTGGTGCCGCGCAGCAGCACGCCAACGTTGTCTCCCGCCTGACCCTGGTCGAGCAACTTGCGGAACATCTCAACACCCGTGCAAACCGTCTTCTGGGTCGCCTTGATGCCGACAATCTCCAGCTCCTCGCCCACCTTGACAATACCGCGCTCGACCCGGCCCGTAACCACCGTGCCACGACCCGATATCGAGAATACGTCTTCGATCGGCAGCAGGAACGGCCCGTCAATGGCGCGCTTGGGCTCCGGAATGTAGCTGTCCAGTGCGTCGGCCAGCTTCATGATGGCGCCTTCGCCCATCTCGCCCTTGTCACCCTCTAATGCCAGCTTCGCCGAGCCAATGATGATCGGCGTGTCGTCGCCAGGAAACTCGTACTTCGACAGCAACTCGCGTACTTCCATTTCGACCAGCTCAAGCAGTTCCTTGTCGTCCACCATGTCAGCCTTGTTCATGAAGACGATGATGTACGGTACCCCCACCTGGCGTGCCAGCAGGATGTGCTCACGCGTCTGCGGCATCGGGCCGTCGGCACTCGACACCACCAGAATCGCGCCGTCCATCTGCGCAGCTCCGGTAATCATGTTCTTGATGTAGTCCGCATGCCCCGGGCAATCAACGTGCGCGTAGTGCCGGTTCTTGGTCTCGTACTCCACGTGAGCCGTATTGATCGTGATCCCGCGCGCCTTCTCTTCCGGCGCCGCGTCAATCTGGTCATACGCCTTCGCCTCACCGCCAAACTTCGCGCTCAGCACCGTCGTGATCGCCGCCGTCAACGTCGTCTTCCCGTGATCAACGTGCCCAATCGTCCCCACGTTCACGTGCGGCTTCGTACGCTCAAATTTGCCCTTGGCCATAACTATCTCCTAATCAAAAGAACGAAAGTTGAAATCTGAATGGTTATTTCTTTGCGCTGATGATGGCTTCGGCAACGTTTTTCGGTGCCTCGCTGTAATGCTTGAATTCCATGGTGTACGTGGCGCGACCCTGGGTGGCGGAACGCAAGGATGTCGAATATCCGAACATCTCGGCAAGCGGTACTTCAGCCTTGATAACCTTACCGCCGCCGCCCGAAATGTCTTCCATGCCCTGAACCATACCGCGACGGGATGACAAGTCGCCCATCACCGTTCCGGCATAGTCCTCCGGGGTTTCCACTTCGACGGCCATCATGGGTTCGAGCAACACCGGCGACGCAGCGCGCATGCCATCTTTGAACGCCATTGAAGCGGCCATTTTGAACGCGTTTTCATTGGAGTCCACGTCATGGTACGAGCCGAAGTGCAGGGTGCATTTGATGTCGACCACGGGATACCCAGCAAGGACGCCGGCAGGCAGGGTCTCGCGCAGCCCTTTTTCCACCGCGGGAATGAACTCACGAGGCACCACACCGCCCTTAATGGCGTCAACGAACTCGAAACCCTTGCCAGGCTCTTGGGGCTCCACTTTGAGCACTACGTGCCCGTACTGGCCGCGGCCGCCCGATTGCTTGATGAATTTGCCTTCGGCGTTCTCTACCGTGCGGCGAATGGTTTCACGATAAGCCACTTGCGGCTTGCCGACCGTCGCTTCTACGCTGAATTCGCGCTTCATACGGTCCACGAGAATTTCCAAGTGGAGCTCGCCCATGCCGGAAATAATGGTTTGCCCGGATTCCTCGTCGGTACGCACCCGGAACGAGGGGTCTTCTTGAGCAAGGCGATTGAGCGCAATGCCCATCTTTTCCTGGTCGACTTTCGTCTTCGGCTCTACTGCCTGCGAGATCACCGGCTCCGGGAAAATCATGCGTTCCAGAATGATGAACTTGTCCGGATCGCACAACGTGTCGCCGGTCGTCGCATCCTTGAGGCCCACAGCGGCTGCGATATCGCCGGCGCGCACTTCCTTGATTTCCTCTCGTTGATTGGCATGCATCTGCAAAATACGACCGATGCGGTCTTTCTTGCCCTTCACCGAGTTATAAATGGTGTCACCGGAATTGATCACGCCGGAGTACACCCGGAAGAAAATCAGCTGCCCCACAAACGGGTCCGTCATGATCTTGAATGCCAGCGCGGAAAAGCCTTCGTCGTCTGCCGCCTTGCGCTCCGTTGGGCCGCCATTTTCAAGCTCCCCTTTTACGGGAGGAATGTCCGTCGGTGCCGGCATGAAATCGAGCACCGCGTCGAGCATAGCCTGCACGCCTTTGTTCTTGAAAGCCGAACCGCACAGCATCGGAACAATTTCGCTAGCAATGGTGCGCGTACGCAGGCCCAGCTTGATTTCCTCAATGCTGAGGTCCCCGCCTTCAAGGTATTTGTTCATCAGCTCGTCGCTGGCTTCAGCGGCGGCTTCAATCATTTTCTCGCGCCACTCCTTGGCCAACTCAAGGAGATTTTCTGGAATCTCCTTGAGCTCGAATTTCATGCCCTGAGAAGCCTCATCCCACACAATTGCCTTCATTCTAATCAGGTCGATCACACCCTGAAATGTCTCTTCGGCACCGATGGGGATCTGCAACGGGATCGGATTGGCTTTGAGGCGCGCGCGCATCTGGTCATAGACCTTGAAGAAATTCGCGCCGGTACGATCCATCTTGTTAACGAACGCAAGGCGCGGCACCTTGTATTTGTTGGCCTGGCGCCATACCGTTTCAGACTGGGGCTGCACTCCACCCACGGCGCAATAGACCATGCAGGCGCCGTCCAGAACCCGCATCGAACGCTCGACCTCAATGGTGAAATCTACGTGTCCCGGGGTATCAATGATGTTGATACGGTGCTCGGGATAGCTGCTGTCCATCCCCTTCCAGAAACAGGTGGTGGCGGCGGAAGTGATCGTAATGCCACGCTCGCGCTCCTGCTCCATCCAGTCCATGGTCGCGGCGCCATCGTGCACCTCGCCGATTTTGTGGCTCACCCCGGTGTAAAAAAGAATGCGCTCGGTGGTGGTGGTCTTGCCAGCGTCGATATGGGCGGAGATACCGATATTTCGATACCGTTCGATGGGGGTTTTGCGAGCCACTTGAGCACCTCTTTCTTAAAGATCAAGCCACGGCAATATGGACGCGCGGCGGAAAATTCTGGAGAACTACGTTCAATTACTACAACATCAAACAAAAGCGCCGCTTTCTCGAAAGCGGCGCCTGTATGACAACAAAGAACAGGCGTCAGAAACGAAAATGCGAAAACGCCTTGTTGGCCTCGGCCATGCGATGCACTTCATCACGCTTTTTTACGGCGCCGCCACGGCCCTCGGAGGCCTCCATCAGTTCGTTGGCAAGGCGCTGCCCCATGGATTTTTCGGAGCGCTTGTGCGCAGCCTCACGCAACCAGCGCATCGCCAACGCCATGCGGCGGATGGGACGCACCTCAACCGGCACCTGATAGTTGGCACCGCCAACCCGACGGCTTTTGACCTCTACCATCGGCTTGGCGTTGCTCAAAGCAGCGCCGAATACTTCAAGGGCGCTTTTTCCAGACTTCTTGGTTATCTGATCAAGCGCACCATAGATGGTTCGCTCGGCAACCGACTTTTTGCCGGAGAACATCAATACATTGACAAACTTGGCAACATCAACGCTGCCGAATTTCGGATCCGGCAGGATGTCACGTTTGGGAACTTCACGACGACGGGGCATAGCTCACCTCAACCTTTATGCGGCTTTAGGGCGCTTCGCGCCATATTTCGAACGGGACTGCTTACGATCCTTGACCCCTTGCGTGTCAAGCGAACCGCGCACCATGTGATAACGCACACCCGGGAGGTCTTTGACACGACCACCACGAATCAACACGACCGAGTGCTCCTGCAAGTTGTGGCCTTCGCCACCGATGTAGGAGATCACCTCAAAGCCATTGGTCAGCCGCACCTTGGCAACTTTTCGCAATGCAGAATTGGGTTTCTTCGGCGTCGTTGTGTACACACGGGTGCATACGCCCCGCTTCTGCGGGCTACGCTGCATCGCCGGGACCTTGCTCTTGGTCTTGGGCGCCTGGCGCGCTTGGCGCACCAATTGATTAATGGTTGGCATGATTATTCCGTATTTTATTGATACGCGCCCGCTACGATTGGCGAGCGCAAACAAAGACTTGGAATGGTAACCGGTTTCCTGGCCGATGTCAACGGCGGATCATCCTTTAACAGACGACCCGCGTACTGATCGATCAGGCCCCGACCTCCACAGGTTCAACAGCAGGCTCAGCGCTCTCCGCCTCGAATACCGATTCGGCTGCCTCGGTTTCCTTGTTTCGGCGCGCCGTGTGGTAGGCCATGCCACTACCTGCCGGTATCAGGCGCCCGACAATGACATTTTCCTTCAACCCACGCAATTCGTCGCGTTTGCCCATGATCGCGGCTTCGGTAAGTACGCGTGTGGTCTCCTGGAACGATGCCGCCGAGATGAACGAGTCAGTGGACAGGGAAGCCTTGGTAATACCGAGCAAGAGATGCTCAAAAGTGGCGGGGCGCTTTCCGTCCCCGATGACACGGTCATTCTCGTCAAGCAGATCCGATCGTTCAGCCTGCTCGCCGGTAATGTACTTTGTGTCACCGGCGTCAGCTATCTGGACTCGACGCAACATTTGACGCACGATCACCTCGATATGCTTGTCATTGATCTTCACGCCCTGCAGACGGTAAACATCCTGGACTTCGTCGGTGATATAGCGTGCCAGCGCCTCAACCCCCTGCAGTCGCAGGATGTCATGGGGATCTGCCGGGCCATCAACGACCATTTCGCCTTTGTTGACTACCTGGCCATCATGCACCAGCACCTGTTTGTCTTTCGCAATCAGAAACTCATGGGCAAGACCCTCGAGATCGGTAATCACCAAGCGCTGTTTGCCCTTGGTATCCTTACCGAAAGAAGCGGTACCTGTCACCTCAGCCATCATGCCAGCGTCTTTCGGTGCGCGAGCCTCAAACAATTCCGCCACTCGCGGCAAGCCGCCGGTGATGTCGCGCGTCTTGGAAGACTCCTGCGGGATACGAGCAAGCACTTCGCCAACGCCAACTGACTGGCCATCCTTTACGGTAATCAGAGATCCGACCTGGAAAGAAATCGTCACAGAGTGGTCGGTACCGGCAATCTTTACCTCTTCGCCGCGCTCATTGATCAGCTTGACCTGGGGGCGCACGCCTTTCGATTTGGCTGACATGGAGCGCTTCGGATCGATCACCACCAGCGTAGAAAGCCCGGTGACCTCGTCCATCTGTTTGGCGACCGTGACGCCCTCTTCAACGTTCTCGAACTTTACGGTACCGGCATACTCTGTGATGATCGGACGGGTATGCGGGTCCCATGCGGCGAGGATGCCACCTGCCTTCACCACTTTGCCATCGGCAACCGCCAAAGTCGCGCCGTAAGGAACTTTATGACGCTCCCTTTCGCGTCCATTGTCATCCGTCACCAACACTTCACCGGAACGCGAAATGACAATTTTCTCACCCTTGATGTTGGTCACGTAACGCATGGTGGCGGTAAAGCGGATGACGCCATTCGACTTCGATTCAACCGTAGAGGCTGCCGCAGCGCGCGATGCTGCACCGCCAATGTGGAAGGTACGCATGGTGAGTTGGGTGCCCGGTTCCCCGATCGACTGCGCGGCGATAACGCCGACTGCCTCACCAATATTAATGAGCGACCCGCGTCCCAAATCGCGCCCGTAGCATTTCGCGCACAAACCGTAGCGGGTGTCACATGTCAAAGGAGTACGAACCCGCACTTCGTCAAGACCGGTAGCCTCGATTGCCTCCACGGCATCTTCGTCGAGAAGATAGCCAATCGGGTACAACACGTTCTGGGTCTCCGGGTGCACCACATCGGCCGCAGTCACGCGGCCCAAGATGCGTTCACGCAACGGTTCGATGACTTCGCCGCCCTCAACAAGCGCTTTCATCGTTGCGCCGTTTGACGTGCCGCAATCGTCCTCGATCACCACCAGATCCTGCGTCACGTCCACCAGCCTGCGCGTCAGGTAGCCCGAGTTGGCGGTCTTCAAGGCCGTATCTGCCAAGCCCTTGCGCGCTCCGTGCGTAGAAATAAAGTACTGAAGCACGTTGAGGCCCTCACGGAAGTTCGCCGTGATGGGAGTCTCGATGATCGAACCGTCCGGTTTGGCCATCAGGCCGCGCATGCCGGCCAGCTGCCGGATCTGGGCTGCCGATCCGCGCGCTCCCGAGTCAGCCATCATGTAAATCGAATTGAAAGACTCCTGGCGCACTTTCTTGCCATGCCGGTCGATGGTCTCCTCGGTACCGAGTTGCTCCATCATCGCCTTGCCCACATGGTCACCCGCGCGACCCCAGATGTCCACCACCTTGTTGTAGCGCTCGCCTTGCGTCACCAGGCCGGAGGTGTACTGCGCTTCAATTTCCTTGACCTCGGTTTCAGCCTTGCGAATGATGTCGTGCTTAACCGGCGGCACCAGCATGTCGTCCATGGCGATCGAAATGCCAGCGCGCGTAGCCAACCGGAATCCGGACTGCATCAGCTTGTCGGCAAAGATCACTGTTTCGCGAAGACCGCATCGACGGAAAGACGCATTGATCAGACGAGAAATTTCCTTTTTCTTCAATGCCTTGTTAATCAACGAAAACGGCAGCCCGGCAGGCAGGATTTCCGACAGCAAGGCGCGCCCAGCAGTCGTCTTGTAGCGCGTGATCTTGGGAGTCCGCACGCCGCTAACCTTGTCAACGTCGTACTCGCGAATGCGCACCGACACATGGGCTTGCAGTTCGACCTGCTTGTTGTCCAGCGCACGCTGTACCTCAAGCAGATCAGAAAACACAATTCCCTCACCAACACCATTGATGCGCTCACGCGTGGCGTAATACAGCCCCAACACGATATCCTGCGACGGCACGATCGACGGCTCGCCATTGGCCGGGAACATGATGTTGTTCGAAGCGAGCATCAATGTGCGCGCCTCGAGCTGTGCTTCCAGTGAGAGGGGCACATGGACCGCCATCTGGTCACCATCGAAGTCCGCGTTGAATGCGGCACAGACCAGCGGGTGTAGCTGAATCGCCTTGCCCTCGATCAACACCGGCTCGAACGCCTGAATGCCAAGGCGATGCAGTGTCGGTGCCCGGTTGAGCATCACCGGATGTTCGCGGATCACCTCTTCAAGGATGTCCCACACTTCCGGAAGTTCCTGTTCAACCCGTTTCTTGGCGGCCTTGATGGTCGTCGCGGTGCCAAGCAGTTCAAGCTTGTTGAAAATGAACGGCTTGAACAACTCAAGTGCCATCTTCTTCGGCAACCCGCACTGGTGCAGCTTGAGCTGGGGACCGACCACGATGACGGAGCGGCCCGAGTAATCGACGCGCTTGCCGAGCAGATTCTGGCGGAAACGTCCGCCCTTGCCCTTGATCATGTCCGCCAGTGATTTGAGGGCGCGCTTGTTGGCGCCGGTCATGGCCTTGCCGCGGCGGCCGTTGTCGAGAAGCGAATCAACCGCCTCCTGGAGCATGCGCTTCTCGTTGCGCACGATGATCTCCGGCGCCTTGAGTTCGAGCAGGCGCTTAAGACGATTGTTGCGGTTGATCACCCGGCGATACAGGTCATTGAGGTCGGAGGTGGCAAAACGACCGCCATCCAGAGGCACCAACGGGCGCAAATCCGGTGGCAGTACCGGCAAGACTTCCAGGACCATCCACTCAGGTTTGATGCCAGACTTCTGGAAACCTTCGATGATCTTGAGGCGCTTCGCGTATTTCTTGATCTTGGCTTCCGAGCCGGTTTTTTCAAGATCGTTGCGCAGCGTTTCTGCCTCGTGCGGGAGGTCAAGCGAGCGCAGCAAGGCCCGAATCCCTTCCGCGCCCATGCTGGCGCTGAAATCGTCGCCAAACTCTTCGACTTTGGCCAAATAATCATCCTCGGTCAGAAGCTGGCAGCGCTTCAGGCTTTCGGTCATGCCAGGATCGGTCACCACATACGCCTCGAAGTAGAGGACACGCTCGATGTCGCGCAGCGTCATGTCTAGCACCATGCCCAGGCGACTTGGCAGGGATTTAAGGAACCAGATGTGCGCAGTCGGGGAAGCCAGTTCGATGTGGCCCATTCGCTCACGGCGCACCTTCTGCAGCGTCACTTCGACACCACATTTCTCGCAGATCACGCCACGATGCTTCAGGCGCTTGTACTTGCCGCACAGGCACTCATAGTCCTTGATCGGGCCAAAAATCTTGGCGCAGAACAGGCCGTCGCGCTCCGGTTTGAACGTACGGTAATTGATGGTCTCAGGCTTCTTTACTTCACCGTAAGACCATGAACGAATCTTCTCGGGGGAAGCCAGACCTATGCGGATCGCATCGAACTCTTCTTCCTGGGTGACTTGCTTGAACAGATCAAGTAGGGCTTTCATGTTTGTGTCACTCCGGTGAGATTAGTGGCGCTCGAGATCGATATCGATCGCAAGCGAACGGATTTCCTTGACCAGCACGTTGAACGATTCCGGCATGCCGGCCTCGATCTTGTGGTCACCTTTGACGATATTCTCGTAAACCTTGGTGCGCCCCTGCACATCATCCGACTTGACCGTCAGCATCTCCTGGAGCGTGTAAGACGCGCCATAGGCTTCGAGCGCCCACACCTCCATCTCGCCGAATCGTTGGCCACCGAATTGCGCCTTCCCGCCAAGGGGCTGCTGGGTAACCAAGCTGTACGGGCCTGTCGAACGTGCATGCATCTTGTCGTCGACCAGGTGGTGCAGCTTGAGAACGTGCATGTATCCCACGGTAACCGGTCGCTCGAATGCCTCGCCTGAGCGCCCGTCCACAAGCGTGACCTGGGTCTTGGAGGGCGTAAAGCCGCGCGGCTTGGCAAATTCATCCGGATACGCCAGATCAAGCATGCCGCGGATTTCATCTTCCGTCGCACCATCGAACACCGGGGTGGCAAATGGCACGCCGCCCCTAAGGTTGCGCGCCAGGTCAAGCACCTCGTCGTCAGACAAATGGGCAAGGTCTTCTTGCTTGCCGCTGGTGTTGTAGATCTTCTCAAGATACTTGCGCACCTCGGCGACCTTGCGCTCGGCCTTGAGCATCTCCTCGATGCGCTGGCCGATGCCTTTGGCGGCCCAGCCCAAGTGGACCTCGAGAATCTGCCCCACGTTCATCCGCGAAGGAACGCCAAGCGGGTTCAGCACGATGTCGACCGGTGTACCGTCCGCCATATGCGGCATGTCCTCGACGGGAACAATTCGCGATACCACCCCTTTGTTGCCGTGCCGGCCAGCCATCTTGTCACCAGGCTGCAAGCGACGCTTCACTGCCAGATAGACCTTGACCATCTTAATAACGCCTGGCGGCAGTTCATCGCCCTGGGTCAGCTTCTTCTTCTTTTCCTCGAAGGCCTGATCGAACTGGACGCGCTTTTGCGCCAGGCCATCCTTGAGTTGCTCGAGCTGCTGGGCGGATTCCTCATTCGCGAGGCGAATGTCGAACCAATGGTACCGCTCCAAATCAGCCAGGTACTCCTTGGTGATCTTGGCTCCCTTGACCAACTTCTTCGGGCCACCGTTCGCCACCTTGCCATTGAGCATGCGCTCGATGCGTGCGAAGGTGTCGTTCTCGACGATCCGCATCTGGTCGGCAAGGTCTTGCTTGTAACTCTTGAGCATGTCATCGATGATCGACTGCGCGCGCTTGTCGCGCTCGATGCCCTCGCGCGTGAACACTTGCACGTCAATGACGGTGCCGGCAATGCCTGAAGAAACACGTAGCGACGTGTCTTTGACGTCGCTGGCTTTTTCACCAAAAATTGCACGCAGCAGCTTCTCTTCAGGTGTCAGCTGGGTTTCACCCTTGGGGGTGACCTTGCCGACCAGCACATCCCCTGCCTGCACTTCGGCACCAATGTAGACAATGCCCGATTCATCCAGGCGCGCCAGCTGCCCTTCAGAGAGGTTGGAAATGTCGCGCGTGATTTCCTCCGAGCCGAGTTTGGTATCGCGCGCGACCACGTTCAGTTCTTCGATATGGATTGAGGTATAGCGATCTTCCGCAACCACGCGCTCGGATA
>CANJDH010000045.1 GCA_947473125.1 Burkholderiales bacterium | reverse complement strand
GATATCGGTGGTCACCTCCGGCCAGCGTGCCGACGGTGGCGTCCAGCCACCATCCGTACCCGTCACCACAAACTCGTGACCATGCAGATGAATCGGATGGTTGGTCATGGTGAGGTTGCCGACGCGAATGCGCACCCGGCCTCCGAGGCGGCACACCAGCGGGTCGATGCCGGGAAAGGCGCGCGAATTCCAGGTCCACAAGTTGAAGTCGAGCATGGTGTTGGGCTGTGGTGTCGCGCTGCCCGGGTCGATGGCATAGGCATTGAGGAGAAAGCAGAAGTCGCGGTCCACGCGCATGAAGTCCGCATTCTTCGGATGCGTGATCCACAGGCCCATCATGCCCATCGCCATCTGCGTCATCTCGTCGGCGTGCGGGTGGTACATGAAGGTACCGGCGCGGCGCGCAATGAATTCGTAGACATAGGTTTCGCCCGGCTTGATCTGCGGCTGTGTCAATCCGCCCACGCCGTCCATGCCGGCCGGCAGGCGCTGGCCATGCCAGTGGATGGTGGTGTGCTCGGGCAGCTTGTTGGTGACAAACATGCGCACCTTGTCGCCCTCGACCACTTCAATGGTCGGTCCGGGCGACTGGCCGTTGTAGCCCCACAGGTTGGCCTTCATGCCTGGCGCGATTTCACGCTGCACCGGCTCGGCGATCAGGTGGAACTCCTTGTAACCGTTTTTCATGCGATACGGCAGGGTCCAGCCGTTCAGCGTAACCACCGGGTTATAGGGCCGCCCCGTGGCGGGCGCTTTGGTAATGATGGTGGCGGCGCCGCTTTGCAGCGGCGCCTCGGGTACGGCGGCCTGGGCGGTGCGCGAGACCGCCGTAGCACCAAGCATCGCCGCGCCCACCCCCGCGCTTTGTGCGAAGAAACGGCGACGTGCCGCATCGGGCTGTGCCGTGGCGGGTGTAGCCGCGCTTAAAGCGTTTCGGGCAGACGGCAGCGTGCGCGGGTTGAGCAGATCAGGCTTCTTGGTGGTTTTCATATTGGTGTTCATCTCAGTGCCCTCCGCCGGCATACTTGACCGGGGTGGATGCAAGCGGCTTGCCCAGCCCCAATGCGGAAGGCTTGCCGATCAGGGCCATTTGCAGGTCGGCTTCTGCCATCCAGAAATCGCGTTGCGCCTCGATCGCGCCGTTCACCGCCATCACCTGCTCGCGCGCGTCGGCGAGGAGTTCAAACACCGACTTGAGCATGCCGTTGTAGCGGAGCAGCATTTGGTCGGAAATCTTCTTCCTCAAGGGGACGATCTCTTCACGGTAATGGCGCGCCAGATCATGTTGGGTGCGATACGCGCTGTAGGTTTCGCGCACTTCGCTGCTGGCCGTGACGGCGGTTTCGCGAATCCGTTCAGCTGCCTGCATGTAGCGTGCCTCGGCACCGGCCACGCGGGCGCCGCCGAAATCGAAAATCGGAATCTCGAATGCAACTTCCCAGCCCCACTTGCGCGGTTCTCGCCCCTCGTCAACCCGGGCACGTCCGATCTCGAATACGTTGGTAAAGCGGGTCACCTTGGTGAGGCCCAGCGTAGCCGCCAGTGCTTCGGCTTCATACCGGGCCGCGGTGATATCGAGGCGCTCGTTCATGGTTTCCTTGGCAATGTCGGCTTCGGTACGCGGCGCGGCCGGCAGGTCTGGCAGGCGCTCGGGCAAGCGGAACGCCTGCGCATCGGGCAGGCCCATCAGACGCGTCAGCTGCTCGCGTGCGGATACGGCGGCCTGCTGGGCACGCGCCAGTTGGGTGGTCGCATCGGCATAGAAGGCGTGCTCGCGCATTTGCGAAAGTTTGGAGAAATTGCCGGCCCGTGCCATGCGACGTGCCAGCTCGGCTCCGGCTTCGGCTGATTCTTTCACCTGCGCCATGTATTGCACGGTTTGCGCAGCTGCCACCGCCGCAACCCAGGCCTTGCGGGTTTCGCTGGCGGTACGCAGCATTTCGGAGGTGACGCCGCGCCGGGTGGCTTCGAAGCGCCGACCGGCTGCCTCCATGCGCATCGGCAGGGTAATCAACGACATCACGCCGAATGACAACAGGCTCTCGATCTTGACGTCGCTCTCCCGGTTGATGGCGCGCATGAAGATGAAGCGCGGATTGTCGATGCGCCCGGCGGAGACCAGATCGCTTTCGGAGATCCCCAGCTCGGCGTAAGTGGCCTGCAAGCCGGGGTTGTTGTAAAGCGCGATCTGCACCGCGTCGTCGGCCGAGAGCGGTTTGCCGAGCAGCGCCTGCACCTTGGTCTTGACGCTGTCGGCATCGGCCTCACTGCGCACCCAGGTAATGTCCTTGCCGAGGCGCTCTTTGGCGGTTTGTTGGGCCAGGCCGAGGCCGCGATCTTCCGAAAAGGACGCGCAGCCGGCGAGTACCGTCGCGGCCAGCATCAAGGCCAGCAGGCGCTTGCCTCTACCCGCGCAACACGAATATTTGACGGCGTTCATTTTTTGTCTCCCGACGATGGCCTGCCCATGTGGCCGGCGTGTGGATTGGCCGGCGGATTGACTGGTTTCTGACTGGCGGCTGCGGCCGGCGCATTGCCGTCGAACGCCGTGATGCGATAGATATCGCCGTCTTTTTCCAGACGAAACGCAACGCGCTGACCGGGTTTGATTTGATCGGCCAGGGCGGCCGATTTCAGGGACCAGAAGGCGATACCGGCCGGCCAGCCAAGCGGCTTGACCGCATCACCATCGATGCGGACGCGGTTGGCACTGCGGTCAATCTCCATCACGGTGCCGGCTGCGCTGACCACCTTCTCGACATCGCGAATATGGGCCGCGTGACCGCCAAGCACGCCGGCGGTGTCGTTGACATCGCGCCAATTGGCGCGCTTTTCATCGGCAAAACGGGTGTAGCCGTCGAACGCCGATTCGTACTTCAGGGCGGGGGCGGCGGGCTGTGCGCCCGCGCTAAACGCCGTAAGGGCTGCGCTGCTCGCGACAACCAGGACCGCAATGTTTGAATGCATGTTGACTCCTTGACAAAAAATGAATCCAGCCACGACCCAAACCCAATGGGCGCGGCACATCACTTCGGTCAACGGCTCAAATGCGCAGGCGAGCGGTGCTGGCGTAGGGCGGGGGTGCGCCCCCGTGGTGCGCGGCCTCCGGCCGGAAAGCCTTGACTACCAACGGTTTCCGGGCAATGGCGGAGTCTGCCAGCGGCACCATGAGGGCCGCCACGGGTTGCAGATCAGGCAGCGTTGCGCTGGGGTGGTCGAGCGTCTGTACGGCATTCTGGCAATGGAACTTGCACAGCATGATGGCCGGGTCCACCACCTTGGGTTGGCAATGGTTGTCCGTGCTCTCCATGTCCGCGCCCGCATCAAGCATGGCGCCATGCTCCTGGGGCATAGCTGCACGGCCCGGTTGCGCAGGCGGCGTGGCGTGGTGGACCGCAGGTGCCGGTTGGGCGCCACTGGCCTTGGCCACACCCGCATAGACATGCACCGACGACATCGCGTAAGCGGCGATGAAGGCACCCAGCAACAAACGGGCGGCGGCATGCAATGTCTTGTTGCGGATCATTTGATGACTATAGCGCGAGGGCTTCGCGCAGTGCTTTCGGCTGGTCGGTTCGGCGTGCTGACTGGCTCGCCAGTTCAATGACAGCGCGGTGCACGGTTTGGTTCCGCCGCCAGGTCGTCCAGAATCGGGCAATCCGGCCGGTCATCGCCATGACACTGGTGCGCCAGCTGCTGCAGGGCCTGCTTCATGGCTTGCATCTCGGCAATCTTCCCTTCGAGCTCGTCAATGTGCTTTTGTGTCAGCGCCTTCACCTTGGCGCTGGAGCGGCGCCGGTCGCCCCACAGCGCCAGCAGCGCCTCGATCTCCTTGATCGAAAACCCGAGGGTGCGCGCGCGCTTGACGAAGCGCAACCGGTGCAAATCGGACTCGGCATAGGTGCGATAGCCCGATTCGGTGCGCCCGGCCGAGGGGATCAGGCCGATCGATTCGTAGTGGCGAATCATCTTGGCCGATACACCAGACGCTTTGGCAGCGTCGCCGATGTTGACCGTGCCCATGTTGATGGTGCTGATGTTGACGCTGCTGGTGTTGACAGCGCGGCTGCGGGCGGGTTTCATGTGGCAGACCTTCCAGGATTCTCACAGAGGTTGTTCGACAACGTCATTCCGGTTTCCAGCGCTTGAGCAGCAACGCGTTGCTTACCACGCTGACGCTGGAGAAAGCCATGGCTGCGCCGGCAATCACCGGGTTCAACAAGCCAAATGCGGCCAAGGGCACGCCGATCAGGTTGTAAATGAAGGCCCAGAACAGGTTCTGGCGGATCTTGGAGTAGGTGCGCCGCGAGATCGCGATGGCGTCAGCCACCAGCGCCGGGTCGCCGCGCATCAGCGTGATGCCGGCCGCGTGCATCGCCGCGTCGGTGCCGGTGCCCATGGCGATGCCGACATCGGCGGCGGCGAGTGCGGGGGCGTCGTTGATGCCGTCGCCTACCATCGCGACCCGCATCGCACCCTTTGGCGGTGCGGCGTTTTCAGCGGACGCACCTTGAGGCAGCTTGAGTTCGGCAACCACGTCGGCCTTGTCGCCGGGCAGCACTTCGGCGCGCACCGATTCGATGCCGAGCTTGTCGGCGGCGGCCTGGGCTGCGCCCCGGTTGTCACCGGAGAGCAGTACCGTGTGAATGCCTTGGGCGTGCAGACGCGAGATGGCGCGGGCTGCAGTGGGTTTGAGGGTGTCGCCGAAGGCCAGCAGGCCAAGCACGTGATCCGGCGCGGATTCAATCAGCCAGGAGACGGTGTTGCCTTGCGCTGCGAGTTCGGCGGCACGGCCCCGCAAGTCGCCTTGGTCCAGGCCGGCTTCTTCAAGCATGCGCGCGCTGCCCAGTTTGAGGCTGCGCCCTTCGACGTTTGCTTCCACACCCCGCCCCGGCAGCGCCTTGAAAGCGGTCGCGGCAAGGAGCGTGATGTCGCGTGCGAGAGCTGCGGCAGCCACGGCACGTGCCAGCGGATGTTCACTGCCCGCCTGCAGGCTGGCGGCCAATTTGAGAAGTGTTGTTTCATCACCGTCAGCAGCCTGAAGGGCCGTGATGGTCGGGTGGCCTTCGGTGAGCGTGCCGGTCTTGTCGAAGGCCACCACGTTGATCGCGTGCGCCACTTCGAGCGCTTCTGCGTCCTTGATCAGGATGCCATATTTCGCAGCGACGCCGGTGCCCGCCATGATGGCGGTGGGCGTGGCGAGCCCGAGGGCGCACGGGCAGGCGATCACCAGCACCGACACGGCGTTGATCACCGCACGCTCCCAATTGCCATCAGACAAACCCCAGGCGAGCAGGGTGACGGCCGCAATCGTCATGACGACGGGAACGAACACGGCGCTGACCTGATCAACCAGGCGCTGGATCGGCGCCTTCTTGGCCTGCGCCGATTCGACCAGACGGATGATGCGCGCTAGCGCCGTCTCGGCGCCAATGGCGGTGGTGCGCACCTGGATCAATCCTTCTCCGTTGACCGCGCCGCCAGTGACGCGGCTACCGACGTTTTTTGCGACCGGCAGGCTTTCTCCGGTGATCAGCGACTCATCGGCATGGGTGGCCCCCACCGCAATATCGCCATCCACCGGAATGCGCTCGCCCGGGCGCACCACGACCAGATCGCCGACGAGCACGGCGTCCAGTGGCACTTCGGATTCGTTGCCATCGCGCAGCACGCGCGCGGTCGGCGCCTTCAGTGCTTGCAAGGCGCGAATCGCCCCGGTGGTCTGGCGTTTGGCGCGCACCTCCAGATACTTGCCGAGCAGTACCAGCGTGATCACCACAGCCGACCCTTCGAAGTAGAGGTGCACCATGGCTTCGGGCGCATTTCTCAAACCGTCGAGCCACATATATATCGACAGGCCATAGGCGGCGGACGTGCCGAGCGCGACCAGCAAGTCCATGTTGCCGGTGCCGGCCTTGAGTGCGCCCCAGCCGGCACGGTAAAAGCGCGCGCCGAGCCAGAACTGCACCGGGGTCGCAAGAACGAACTGCATCCATGCAGGCAGCATCCAGTGTTTGCCGAGCAGGTCGCCAAACATCGGTAGCGCCAGCGGCGCCGAGAGCAGCACACCCGCAATCACCGGCATGCGGTCGCGCCACAGGTCGCGCTGTTCCTGGCTCGCAGTCACGGCCTGATCCTGCGCATGCACTGCCGCCTCGTAGCCGGCGCGCGCCACCGCAGCCACCAGCGCCGCGCTGCCGGCGGCCGACTTGAGCAGGTGCACGGTGGCACGCTCAGTGGCGAGGTTCACTTCAGCACCGGTCACGCCGGGCACCGCCTTGAGGGCCTTTTCCACCCGGCTGACGCACGATGCGCAAGTCATGCCGTGAATGTCGAGCGTGATGTCCGCGTGGCCTACAGCGTAGCCTGCGTCGACGATGGCCTTGGCGATAGCTGCCGTCGGGGGTGCGCCCTCGGACGTAATGGTCGCCGCCTCGGTGGCCAGGTTGACCGCCACCTGCCCGACACCGGGTACTTTGGCAATGGCCTTCTCGACGCGCGCCACACAGGAGGCGCAGGTCATGCCTTCGATCGACAGGGTCAGGGTGTTGCTCATGGCAGAACGTCTTTATGGAGTGGACAGCAGGACTGGACAGCACGCAGCTTGAAGCTTCCCATGATGGGAACGTCAAGCAGTTTGCGCCAATTGGCAGCAGCGGACTTGATCCGCATCAAAGGGTTGACTTTGCCATCATGGGAAGGTTCATACTGGTTTTTCCTTTTCAACCATGCTTCGGGAGCCTTTCATGATCCAGTTTCAAGTCAACGACATGACCTGTGGCCACTGCGCCGCCACCATTACCAAGGCCGTCAAGGCGCTCGATGAGGGCGCCCGGGTCGACATCGACATTGCGGCCCATCGCGTGCAAATCGACTCGGCTAGCGCCAGAGACGCGCTCGAGCAAGCGATTCGGACAGCCGGGTATACGCCGCAAGCGCTACCCTGATCAGGTCGCGTTATCCCTCGCGCGGGGCTTTTTGCGCGATGCTTTCAGGTAACATTAAGAATTACGTGTTAAGCCCTTGATTATTTGATGTCCGCGGTAGTCAACGACAGCCAGTTTTCGCCCGATACCGAGAACACCATCGCGCTCATGAAAAATGAGCCGATCGTCTCGCGCGCAAGCTATGAGTCGCTGTCGCGGCTGTTGCCGCATGTCACGCAGCGGCGCATCGTCCAGGGAGGCGTGTTGTATCGCGCCGGGGAAGCCGCCGGGATGCTGTATTTCGTTGCCGAGGGCACGATGCGCCTGGTGGGCGGCGGCGCCAATGCCGTCGACAAGCCGCCGTCGAATGCGGTGATCGATGCAGTGCAAAAAGGCTACATCGGCGAAGAGGCGATTCTCGGCAGCGAAATCTACATGGCCGATGCCGTGGCCGAGTCTGACGCCCTGCTGGTAGCGATTCCGCGCGAGCATTTCAACGAGTTGCTCGAGGCCAACCCGGCGATCAAGGCGCAGTATTTTGTCTCGATCATGAACCGCTTCTCGCGCGAGAAGCTGCATGCGGAAGCGGCCAAACCGGCGCAGGCCGAGAAGGGCGCCGATGCGCGCGAGATCATCGGCTGGCTGTGCGCGCTGGTGCTGCCGCCGCTGGTGTTTTATCTCACTGCAGGGCAACTCGATCTGTCCGCACGCCTCTATCTCGGCATCTTCACAGCTACCGTGGTGATGTGGGTATTTCGCCTCGTGGCTGATTTCATCCCCGGCATTTTTGCGCTGGTGGCGACGCTGGTGTTTGACCTGGTGCCGCAATCGGTGGTGTTGTCGGGGTTTGCCTCGGACGGCTTCTTCATGGCCATGTCGATCCTCGGCTTGTCCGCCGTGATCACCGCCTCGGGCCTGTCGTACCGTGCCATGCTGATGGTGCTAAGAAGCCTGCCGAACTCGCCGTTCTGGAACAATTTCGGCATCATGGCCACCGGCCTGATCCTGTCGCCGGTAGTGCCATCGATCAACGGCCGCGTTGCGCTGGTGACGCCGCTGCTGATCGACATGGTCGAGGCGCTCAAGCTCAAGTTCGGCGGCAAGGCGGCGACCCGACTGGCGCAGTCGGCGTTCACCGGCGTCGGCGTGATGTCGGCCACCTTCCTTACCAGCAAGTCGGTGAACTTTGTCGTGTATGGCCTGTTGCCGGTGCACATCCAGGAAGAGTTTTCATGGTTTCACTGGCTGGTTGGCGGTCTGGTGTGCGGCGTGGTGATGCTGGTGCTGTACATGGTGACCTCGCCGCTGTTTTTCCGTACCGACGAAAAGCCGGCACTGTCGAAGGAAATCGTCCTGGCCCAGCTTGACCTGCTCGGCCCGATGCGGGCCCGCGAGTGGGCCAGCGTGTTCGGCGTTCTGATTTTCGCGCTCGGGGTGATGACGGTCTCGCTGCACAAGATCCAGCCGCCCTGGATGGCGCTGATCCTGCTGTTTTTCCTGCTGGCATTCAATTTTCTGCGCGGCAGCGAGTTTCGCGACAAGATCGACTGGGCGTTCCTGATGTACCTGGCCGGCCTGATCGGCATGGTGGCGGCGATGAACCAGCTGGGCTTGTCGAAGTTCCTGGCGCAGCATCTGGGTTGGCTCGGCGACCTGATGCGCAGCAATTTCCCGTTGTTTGTGCTGGTGCTGACGGGCGTCCTGTTTGCGATCCGCCTGGTGGCACCGATCAACGCGGCCGTATCGGTCTCGGCGGCGATCCTGATGCCGCTGGCCGATTTGAACGGCGTCAATCCGTGGCTGGTCGGATTCGTCATCCTGGTGATGTGCGAACACTGGTTTTTCCCCTACCAGTGCTCGTATTTCGTGCAGTTTGAAAGCCTGACCAAACGCAAGCAGATTTACGATCAGGGTAGTTTTTTGCTGTTCAACACGGTCTCGACGCTGTTCCGCCTGGCGGGCATCTACGCGTCGATCCCGTTCTGGAAATCAATGGGTTTACTGTGACCAAAGCGCCCGGCTCCGGCAGGACCATGCTGGTTCGCATCCTGATGGCGCTGTTCATCATCGGTGCGATGGCCGCGTTTATCGTCGTCAACACCGCCAAGCCGCGCGTGCTGGTGCTGCACAGCTACGACACCGAATACATCTGGGTGCGCGACATCAACGTCGGATTGAACCGCACCCTTTTGGGAAAGCCCTACACGCTGCGTTGGCACTACATGGATACCAAGCGCAATCCGGATGAGGCGTTCAAGCAGCGCGCCGGCGTGCTGGCGCGGCGCATCATCGAGGATTGGGATCCGGACCTGATCATCGCGGTCGATGACGACGCGCAGCGCTATGCCGTCAAGCTGTATGCCAACCACCCGAAAATCAAGATCGTGTTTGCCGGCATCAACGGCGAGATCGCGCCTTACGGCTATGACAAGGCCCGCAACGTCACCGGGATTCTCGAGCGCAAGCAGTGGCTCGGCGTCAAGAATCTGATTGAAGAAACCGTGCGCCCGCGCGTGCCGGCGGACCGGCCGGTGCGGATTGCCTACGTGGGCGACACGTCGGGTTCGGTCAAGGAAGATACCCGGTTCCTCAATGAATTTGACTGGAAGCCGTTCATCTTGCACCGTTCCAAGCTGGTCAAGACCTTCGACGAATGGAAGGCCGAGGTCAAGCGCGCCAACCTGGAGGCCGATGTGCTGCTTACCACCAACTACCGGCGCATCCAGGCCTCGGAAGCCGACGACAAGAAGATGGTTGCGCCGGACGAGCTGGTCAAATGGACCGAAGACAATACCCCCAAGATTCCGATAATCGGCACCAATGGGTTTTATGTCGAGGACGGCGGCATGATGGCACTCGCCACCTCGCCGTTCGAGCAGGGTCGCGTTGCGGCGGAAATGACGATCCAGATTCTGGATCGGAAGGTATCGCCAAACTCGATTCCGGTGCAGTCGACCCAGCAGTTCATCTCGTATATGCGCGCCGAGCGCTTGCGCCAGAACGACTTCAAGGTGCCGCCGGTGTATGAGTCGTTTTCGCGCGCCATGAACAACTACTACGAAAGCAGCGCATTGCCGCCCCAAGGCCGCTGACAGCAGCCCCCGTTCACGCGAGGTGGGCGAGCGGCAGGGCGGTGGTGTCCTTGAGGCGTTCCAGCGCAAAGCTGGAGGTGGAGTCGAGCACGCCGGGGTGTTTGAGCAGTGAATCCATCATGAAGCGCGAGAAGTGCTGCAGGTCGGCCACGTGCACGCGCAGCAGGTAGTCCATGTCGCCGGTCATTGAATAACACGCTACCACTTCGGGCCAGCTCTGCACCGCGCGGCTGAACGAGTCGATCGGCATCTTGCCTTTTTTTTCGAGTTTGACGGTGACATAAGCGAGCAGCCCGAGGCCGATTTTTTCGGCATCGAGCAGTGCGACATACTGCTTGATCAAGCCGGCCTCCTCGAGCGCGCGCACGCGCCGCAGCACCGGCGAGGGTGACAGGTTGACCTTCTGGGCCAGCTCCAGGTTGGTCAGGCGGCCGTCTTTCTGCAGCAGTTCGAGAATTTTGCGATCCGTGCGATCCAGCGAGAGTGTTGGCATTTAATTTTTCAAAAATTGATTTTAAAGACCAATTATTGCTCAAAAATTGCCAAACCTCACCCATATTGCAATCACTGTGCGCGCGACCTTGCCTACAATGACGCAATCTGAATCGAGGACATCACGCCATGACGAACGACCTGTGGGACAACCCGATGGGCACGGCAGGATTTGAATTCATCGAATACGCCGCGCCCGATCCGGTGGCGATGGGCCAGCTTTTCGAGCGCATGGGCTTCAAGCCGATCGCGCGCCATCGTCACAAACAGGTCACCCTGTATCGGCAAGGCGAGATCAATTTCATCATCAATGCCGAGCCCGATTCATTCGCGCAGCGCTTTGCGCGCCTGCACGGGCCATCGATCTGCGCCATCGCGTTCCGTGTCCAGGACGCTGCCCGGGCCTACCGCCGCGCGCTGGACCTGGGCGCCTGGGGGCTGGACGGCCAAAGCGGACCGGGTGAGCTCAATATCCCGGCGATCAAGGGCATCGGCGATTCTGTGATTTATCTGATCGATCGCTGGCGCGGAAAAAACGGGGCGCAGGAAGGCGACATCGGCAACATCGGCTTCTTCGATGTCGATTTCGAACCCTTGGCCGGTGCCAGCCTCAACCCAAAGGGCAACGGCCTGACCTATATCGACCACCTGACGCACAACGTATATCGTGGCCGCATGGACGAGTGGAGCGGCTTCTACGAGCGCCTGTTCAACTTTCGCGAAGTGCGCTATTTCGACATCGAAGGCCAGGTCACCGGCGTCAAATCGAAAGCCATGACCAGCCCCTGCGGCATGATCCGGATTCCGATCAACGAAGAAGGCAACGACAAGCAGGGCCAGATCCAGGAATACCTGACCGCCTACCATGGTGAAGGCATCCAGCACGTCGCGCTTGGCTCATCGAACATCTACAACACGGTCGACGCGATGCGCGCCAGCGGCATCAAGCTGCTTGACACCGTCGATACCTATTACGAACTGGTCGACAAGCGCATTCCCGGCCATGGCGAACCCCTTGCGGAGTTGCGGAAGCGCAAGGTACTGGTGGACGGCAAGGCCGGCGCCCTCTTGTTGCAGATCTTCAGCGAAAACCAGCTCGGGCCGATCTTTTTTGAGTTCATCGAGCGCAAGGGCGACCAGGGCTTCGGTGAAGGCAATTTCAAGGCCCTGTTTGAATCGATGGAGCTGGACCAGATACGTCGCGGGGTGCTCGCCAGTGCCTGAAATACGCGCGCGGTTTCAGGCCGCAGCAGCAGTGTCGCCGGTGCCGGTGCCGGTGCCGGTGATGGTGATGGAGAGGCTGCGCGCCACCCGCGCTACCTCGCCAATGAGCAGCAAGGCCGGGCTGGTGAGCCCGGCGTCCACCACGGCGCCCGCCAGACGGTCGAGCGTGGCGTGGCAACTGCGCTGCTCCGGCAGGGTGGCCGACGTGACCGCCAGCGCCGGGGTGGTTGCCGACAGGCCACCGGCGATCAGGCTGCTCGCGATCGAGGCGACGTTCGCGACGCCCATGTACACCACGATGGTGAGGCCGCTGCGGGCCAGGGCATGCCAATCGGGTTGCGGTGCATCTGCGCGTCGGTGCCCGGTGACCAGGGCTACGCCATGACATGCGTCGCGATGGGTCAAGGGTATGCCCAGCGCCGCTCCGGCCGCCAGCGCGCTGGTGATGCCGGGAATCGCTTCGACCTCGCTGCCATGTGCACAGGCTGCCTGCCATTCCTCGCCGCCCCGCCCGAACAGGAACGGGTCGCCGCCCTTGAGGCGCACTACGGTGTGTCCGGCCAGCGCTTCGCGCACCATCAATCGTTCGATAAACGCCTGCGGGGTGGATTTGCATCCGCCGCGCTTGCCGGTATCGATGACGCGCACTCCCGGCCGTGCGTGCACCAGCACGGCACGGTTGACCAGCGCATCGAGCAACACCACGTCGGCGGTGCCAATCACCCGTGCTGCCTTGAGCGTCAACAACTCCGGGTCGCCCGGCCCGGCGCCGACCAGCCAGATCTTGCCTGGCCGCGCGCTGCTGTTTGAGATGGCTTTCACTGGTGCTTCCTTTACAAGACCGCGGCAGCGGCGTTCGTCCCGCCGACGGCCGCCGGAAGCGCGCCGCGACGTGCCGCCATTTGCTTGAGTTCCGGCAGGCACGAACCGCAGCTGGTGCCGCACTGGAGCGCGCGCTGCCAGTGCGGCAGAAGCGGGTCGCCGGCGGCTGCAACCGGCGGCGCTAAGTTCGAGCGCGCGTTCACTGACGCCAAGACAATTGCAAATGGTGCGTCCGGCCGGCGCCATTGCCGCCGGCGCCTTGTCACTCGGGCGCAACAGGATCATGGGCGGCAGCTCGAGCGCCGCTTCGTCCTTGAGCCACGCTGTCAGCCAGTCCTGGCCCATCGTGCTGCCCAGGAGTCCCATCGATTCAAGGCGATTTTCCGAGAGGCGCAGGCGCCGTGTGTGATGGCGTACCGGGTCGTCGTAGCGCAGCACGTTGCCCGCATCGAGCCCGAACGCAGCGAGCAGTGCGGCGCTGCGCTGCGGATCGGGCGCAGCCTTGTCCGCGAGCCGCAGCATCAGGCTGTGACGCTCGCGGCCAAACGGCACGCAGGAGGCAAATGCAAACGACTGTGCCGAGGCCAGCAAGGAACTGCGCAAGGTCTGGGCCGCGCCGGCATCGAACCAGCCGACCAGAACCGCCTGCCAGGGCAGTTCGGCACGCTTGACGGCCAGTGCGCTGTGCTTGAGCTCGGGCTGGCGCGATACCGGATCGCAGGCCTTGTTGGTAAGCAGGTCACGCCGCCGCTGACGAATTCGGCTCCCCAATGCATGGCGATGAAGGCTTGCCCGCTACGCAGGGTGTGGTCGGGTTGCCAGGGCAGGATCATGCGGCCGCGCCGTGTGGACAACTCGACCAGGTCGCGCGCTGCGATGCCGCGTCGCTCGGCATCGCGCGGGTGCAAACCGACCGCCGGTTCCGGCACGTGGCCGAACAGGCGCGGCGCGCGCGCGGTGCGGCTCATGCCGTGCCAGTGGTCGCGCAGCCTGCCGGTGTTGAGCGATAGCGGATAGCGTGCATCCTGGGGGTCCGCCACGGCCACGTACGGCACCGCCGCGAGCGGGCGCGGCCGTTTGCGGTCGCAAACACGCCGTCTTCATACAGCCGCTGCCTGCCGGTGAGCGCGCGCTCGGCATAGGGCCATTGCTGCGGCCCTTCGCGATCGAGCAGGGCGTAGGAGAGGCCGGTGATGTCGAGATCGCGCCCGCGGGTGGATTCGCGGTGTTCGTTCCAGACTTGTTCGGCGCTGTCGTAGGCGAACGCGGCGGCACGCTCCGGCCGGATGCGCGCCGCCAGTTTTCGTGCAAAGGCGACGCCGATGCGCCAGTCATCGCGGGCCGCGCCATGGGGGGCTGTCGCCGCGCGCACCCTGGAAATGCGCCGCTCCGAATTGGTTACCGTGCCTTCCTTTTCGCCCCAGGTGGTTGACGGCAGGAGCACGTCGGCATAGGGTGCGGTGGCGGTATCGGCCCACGCTTCCTGCAGCACCACCAGCTCGCAGCGTTCCAGCGCGGCCTTGACCAGAGTCTGGTCGGGCATGCTTTGCGCCGGATTGGTACAGGCAATCCACAGCGCCTTGATCCTGCCTGCGGCGGCCGCTTCAAACAATTCGACGACGGTGTAACCCGGCGTGGCAGGGACATCATCGACCTGCCACAGGGCTGCAATCTCGGCCCGGTGCGCCGCTGCATCAATAGTCCCTTGGCGCGCTCGATCACCGGGCGCTCTGCCAGTTTGACGCGGGTTTCGTCGAGTTCCTCAACCAGCTGGCGATGCACCTCAAAGCGCGCCACGGCAACGTCGACGATCGACTTGATGCGCGGCGCTTCAACTCCGTCGACGATATACGCCGACACGCCGGAGCGGATTGCGGCCTGGATGCCGGCTTCGTCGCTGTCGTCGACAAACATGACAATGGCGCGCGGTGTGTCGCGCGACGCCAGGGTCACGTGTTCGAGCGTGTCGCGCGAGGGCGAGTCGGCACCGATGATGATCACGTCGGGGGCGTGGTGTTCGACCGCGCGCAACAACTCGAGCGCAGATTCGCACTGCACCACGACGTCGTGGCCGCCGCCGGCGAGGCCCTGTATGACGACCTCGGCTCGCTCGGCGCTATCGTCTACAACCAGAATCCGCAACGCCTGTCTCCTGCATGATCAGACGTTGAATGTCGCAACTGTCGTGCCAGAAAGGGCGCGCTGGACCGTTTTGCTGCGTGACGCGGACTATTCGACCTTGATGTTGGCTTCCTTGATGATCTTGGCGTAGCGCGCGATCTCGTCGCGAATGTACGGCGCGAACTCCTCGGGCCCGGCCCCCGAGGCGATAAAGCCCTGTTCGCCAAGACGCTCGACAGCCAGCGGTGAACGCACCGCCTTGGCAGCTTCTGCGGTCAGTTTTGCGGCAATGTCGCGCGGCAGGCCGGGCGGCGCCCACAGGCCGTACCACGACACCATTTCGAATCCTGGCAGCCCGGATTCGGCCACCGTCGGCACGTTCGGCAGGAAGGCCACGCGCTTGCTGCTGGTGACCGCAAAGGGCTTGAGCTTGCCACCCTTGACCAGCGGGTAAGACGAGGGCAGCGGGTCGATCATGGAACTCACCTGGCCGCCTACCAGATCGGCGAGCGCCGGGCCGGCTCCCTTGTAGGGGACGATCAGCAAATCGGGAATGCCGGCCTGGCGCTTGATGGTCTCTTCGGACAAATGGCCCGCAGAGCCCAGGCCGGAGGTTGCGAAGCTGTATTTCTTGCTGTCGGCCTTGACCAGGGCGATGAACTCGCGCAGGTTGTTGGCCGGTACGCTCGGATGCCCGGTCACCAGCAAGGGCACGGCACCGAGGTTCGAGACAGGCATGAAATCCTTTTGCACATCGTAGGGCACATTGGGCAAAAACAGCGGGTTGGCCACAAAAATCGATGCCTGTACCAGCAGGGTGTAGCCATCCGGCGCGGCCTTGGACACCAGATCACTGCCCACCACGCCGTTGGCGCCGGCGCGGTTGTCGACCACGAACTGCTGGCCCATTTGTTCCGACAAACGCTGCGCGACGAAGCGCGCCACCACGTCTACCGTGCCACCCGGAGGATAGGGCACGACGATGCGCACCGGTCTGGAAGGGTAGCTTTGCGCACCTGCATGGGTAGCAGCGCACAACGACGCCAAGGCAAGGAGAAGTGTCGCAAGTCGTTTCATGAGATGCCAGAGTCAAAAAAGGCTACTCGGGTGGAGGCAGCCTCAGATCGGATGGAGGGAGAAAAGAGCGACGCCGTCAAGCGGCGCGCGCCAGTTTGGGTTCAAGGGGATAGCCGTATTTTTTGTCCAGCCCCAAATCGCGCACGATGCGGATGCCTTTGGCCAATGCCTCGCCCTCGTAGTTCTTGAGCGGCTTGCGCAAGGCGCCCACCGGCAGGCCGACAGCGCGCATCAGGCTCTTGATCGCCACCGGGTTGATGGCCGAATAGTTGTAATGCAACACCGGCAGCACGCGCAGGTAGGTTTCCTTGAAGGCCTCGGCGTCCGCGTAGTTTTTCCAGGGCGTGGAAATGACGGCCATCTCGGCCGGGATGATGTTGCCGCCCATGTTGGCCGTGCCATGCCCGCCAAGCGACATGGTCGGTACCACCAGCCCGAGGTTGGGCGAGTCGCAGCACATCACGGTGACGTCAGGTTTGGCGGCCAGAATTTGCGCCACCTGGCCGACACGCGTGGTCGACTCCTTGTGAATCACGATATTCGGGTGCCTGAACAGGCGCAGAAGATGGTCCCAGTGCAGGTCGGTCTTGATGCGCGGCGGGTTGTTGTAGATGCCCAGCGGCAGGTCGGTCGCATCCGCCACTTCGAGATAAAAGGCTTCAATGTCGTCTTCGGCGCCGCAGATATAGGGTGGCGCGGCGATCACGGCGCCGTCACCCCCGTTGGCCTTGACCCATTTGATGTTGTCGATCACCTGATCGGCGGTGTTGCCGGTGCAGCCGTAGAAAAACGTCATGCCGCGCGGCTTCATCTTCGCGGTTTCCACCACCAGTTGCTTTTTTTCGTCCGGAGTAAGCAGCGAAGGCTCGCCGGTCGAGCCCATGAACAGCATCGCCGAGGTGCCGTGCTGCGCCTGGAAATCGATCAGCGTACGGAAGGCGCCAAAATCGATGGCGCCGCTTTGGTTGAACGGTGTGACGGAGGCTACGAAAGAGCCTTCAATGCGCAATTTGGACATGACGGGTGCTCCCGGAATGAGACGATCTGCAACGCGGCAGGCGTCGGATGGCAAGTGTCGGATGGCAAGTAATTGTATCCCCGTAATCATCCAGACGGCACGCTAAACTGGGCGCCTACCAACCAAAAACGTATCGATCATGGATTTGGGTATTCGCGGCAGGCGTGCACTGGTGTTCGGCGGCAGCCGAGGCATGGGGCGTGCTGCCGCGCAATGCCTGGCGGACGAGGGCGTGCTGGTCACGATTGCCGCACGCAATCCGGCCACGCTGGCAGCGGCAGCGGCGCAGATCAGTGCGAACAGCGGCACCGTAGTGACACCCGTGGTGGCTGATCTGACGCAGGCCGCCGGGCGTGCCGCCGCGCTGCAGGCGTGCCCGGCGCCGGACATCCTGATCAACAATGCCGACGGCCCGGCGCCAGGCGACTTTCGTGACCTGTCGCGCGACGACTGGCTCGGCGCGCTCGATTCGATGATGCTCGGCCCGATTTTCATGATGCGCGCCGTGGTTGACGGCATGATCGAGCGGCGCTTCGGACGCATCATCAATATCAGCTCGCGTTCGGTGAAAACGCCGCAGGGAGAAATGCCGCTCTCGAACGGTTCACGCCTCGGCCTGCTTGGTTTTGTGGCCGGGCTGTCGCGCCAAATTGCGCGCCACAACGTCACCATCAACAATGTGCTGCCTGGGGTGTTCGATACCGATGCGCAAAAGAACCACATCCGCGGCATGCTGGGCACGGATGGCAAGAGCGCCGACGGCAAAAGCTACGATCAGTTGTGGCACGAGCGCGGAAGCGGCAATCCCGCCGGGCGCTTCGGCCGTGCCGCAGAAGCCGGTGCCTTCTGCGCCTTCCTTTGTTCTGCGCATGCCGGGTACATCACCGGGCAAAGCCTGCTGATCGATGGCGGCGGCTATCCCGGCACGCTCTAGGGATTTGATGTTGCTTCCGCTGCCGGCGCAGATGTTCCTGCCGCTTTCCGTGCCCAAAGCGCGCCGATGACCATTCGGCGCTTCCAGCAACTGGCCCACTGGGGCGCATTTACCGCTGTGGTCGAGGATGGCCGGCTGGTGCGTTGCGAGCCGTTCGCGCGTGACCCGGCGCCGTCGAAGATGCTCGATTCAATGCCGGCGATGGCCTATTCGCCCACGCGCATTCTCAAGCCGGCCATCCGGCGTTCGTGGCTGGCGGCGCGCGACCGCACGCTGCGCGGTGCGGATGACTATATCGAAGTATCGTGGGACGAAGCACTCAAGCTGGTGGCCGATGAACTCGGGCGTGTGCGCGCCGAGCGCGGTGCATCGGGTATTTTTGGCGGCTCTTACGGCTGGTCGTCCGCCGGGCGTTTTCACCATGCGCGCACCCAGGTGCGGCGCTTCCTGTTTTCCGCTGGCGGTTGCGTCGACCAGGCCGGCAACTACAGCTGGGGTGCGGCGCAATTCCTGTTGCCGCATGTGATCGGCACCCACGCACCAGTATCGGGTCGTGTCACGGACTGGGCCAGCGTTGTGGCGCATACGCGATTGATGATCTGTTTCGGCGGCCTGGCGTTGAAGAACGGCCAGGTCACCTCGGGCGGTGCGGGAGCGCACACCATGGAGCAATGGCTCGCGCGTGCACGCGCAGCCGGGATCGAGTTTGTGGTGATCAGTCCGAATCGCAACGATGCGCCTGCCTTGCTTGATGCGCAGTGGATTGGCGTGCGTCCCAACACCGACACCGCGCTGATGCTAGGCATGGCGCATACCCTCATCAGCGAGAACCGCCATGACCGCGCGTTTTTGCAGAGCCATTGCATTGGTTTCGCAGCGCTGGAAAATTACGTGTCGGGTGCGGCCGATGGCGTGCCCAAAACCGCTGCATGGGCTGCCGCAATCTGTGGCGTGGAAGCTGAAACAATCAGCACCCTGGCGCGTCGTGCTGCCTCGATGCGCACCATGATGACGTTGACCTGGTCGCTGCAACGCGCGCACCATGGTGAGCAACCCTACTGGATGGCGATTGCGCTGGCCGCGATGCTCGGTCAGATCGGCTTGCCCGGCGGCGGTTTCGCGTTTGGCCACGGCTCGATGAATGCGGTGGGCGAGCCACGCGCAGATTTTCCGTCGCCGGAGTTCGGTGCGGGGTTGAATCCGGCATCGCAGGCGATCCCGGTCGCGCGCCTGACCGACATGCTCGAGCAACCGGGCGCCCAGTACCAGTTCAATGGTGGGCGCCACACCTATCCCGACATCGACCTGATCTACTGGGCCGGTGGCAATCCGTTTCATCACCATCAAGACCTGAACCGCCTCGCACGGGCCTGGGCGAAACCGGCCACGGTGGTGGTGCACGATAGCTGGTGGACCGCTACCGCAAAGCGTGCCGACATCGTGCTGCCGGCCACGACGCCGCTCGAGCGCGACGATATCGGCGGCTCGTCGCGCGACAACTTCATGTTTGCGATGCAGCGCGCGATAGCGCCGGTGGGTCAGAGTCGCGACGACTTCGACATTTTTCGCGAACTGGCCGCGCGTGCGGGGCACGAACATGCCTACACCGAAGGCCGCAATACCAGGGAGTGGCTGCAGGAGATCTGGAAGCACGTGCGCGACGGGGCTGCGACGAAGGGCGCGACGCTGCCGGCGTTCGATGCGTTCTTTGCGCAAGGCTGGGTCGAACTGCCGCCACCCGCTCCCGGCAGGGACGACTACGTGCTGTTCGACGCATTCCGTATTGCTCCGGACGCGCATCCGCTACACACGCCGTCAGGAAAAATCGAGTTGTTCTCCGACACCATCGCCGCGTTCGACTATGCCGACTGCCCGCCGCATCCTGCGTGGTTGCCGCCTGCAGAATGGCTAGGTGCTGAAGCGGCGCGGAAGCATCCGCTACACCTGATCACGATTCAGCCGCCGGATCGCCTGCACAGCCAGATGGATCCCGGGCCGCTGGCACAGGCCAACAAAGTAGCTGGGCGTGAACGATTAGGTCTGAACCCGGTTGATGCCGCGGCCCGCCAGTTGGTCGATGGCGATACTGTCCGACTCTACAATAATCGCGGCGCCTGCCTCGCCGGCGTGGTGATCGACACTGCGCTGATCGAGGGCGTGGCCGCAATGGCAACCGGCGCCTGGCTTGACATCGCGGCGGATGGGCTTGAGCGGAATGGCAACCCCAACGTACTGTCGGTCGATATCGGCACCTCGCAACTTGCCCAGGGGCCGAGCGCACTGTCGGTGCTGGTGCAGGTGGAGAAATGGTCAGCCTAGATGCGCGCCGGCACGCGCCAATCGCCCCCGCAACTCAGGGATCGTCAGACCGGCCAATCAACGCAGCTTTAGAGGCAGCCGCGAAGATTTCTTCACTTCCTTTAGCGAGAAACTCGTTTGCGTGTCTTTCACGCCCGGTAGCGCCATCAGCGTGTTGAGGGCGAAGGCTGAAAAACTTTCGAGCGACTCGGTCATCACGATCAGCATAAAGGCTCCCTCGCCCGAGATCACGTGGCACGACACGATCTCGGGCAAGTCGGCAATTGCATCTTCGAAGCGGCGCTCCATCACGGGCGTATGGCGTTCGATATCGACACGCACGAAGGCGGTCACGCCAAGTCCGAGTGCGCGGCGATCCAGCACTGCTTGATAGCCCTCGATCACCCCGGACTCTTCGAGGCGCTTCAAGCGCCGCCAGCAGGGTGACAACGACAAGCCTGCCTTGTCGGCAAGTTCGGCGTTGGTGAGGCGCCCATTGCGCTGCAAGGCGTCGAGAATTTTCAGATCGGTGTGATCGAGTTCGATGGCGGATGTGCTGCGCGACATGTTTTTCCCCAAAATTGGCGTTGCTGCAACGCAAAATGTATCGCAAAAGCCCGGTTTTGCGCAAATTCGGGAAAAATTTTCCGCCGAGGCTTGTCTATACTCGCTGTATTCTTTTTTCTTTCCAGGCACCCCCATGAATGCTCCGGTCGATCCCGCGCTGCTGGACAAAATCTCCCTCGACGATAAATACACGCTCGATACCGGTACCGCCTTCATGACCGGCACGCAGGCGCTGGTGCGATTGCCGATGCTGCAGCGGGAGGTCGATTTGCGCCGCGGCAAGAACACGGCGGGTTTCATTTCCGGCTACCGGGGCTCGCCGCTGGGCAGCTATGACCAGTCGCTGGCCAAGGCGAAGAAGCACCTCAAGGAACACCACATCGTGTTTCAGCCGGGCGTCAACGAAGACCTGGCGGCGACGTCCATCTGGGGAACGCAGCAGGTCAACATGTTTCAGGGCGCACGCTACGACGGCGTGTTCGGCATCTGGTACGGCAAGGGCCCGGGCGTAGACCGCAGCGGCGACGTGTTCAAGCACGCCAACATGGCGGGGACCTCGCCGTGGGGCGGCGTGCTGGCCCTGGCGGGGGACGATCATGGCGCCAAGTCTTCCACTACCGCACACCAGTCGGAACAGATACTGATTGCGTGCTCGACGCCGGTGTTCTACCCGGCGAGCGTGCAGGACATCCTCCACTATGGACTGCACGGCTTCGCGCTGTCGCGCTATGCCTCGCTCTGGAGCGGCATCAAGTGCGTGACCGACATCGTCGAATCCGGCGCCACGGTCGAGCTGGCGCCGGGCCGGGTCGCGCCGGTGATTCCGCAAGACTTCGAATTGCCGCCCGGCGGGTTGTCGATCCGGTTCAATTACATCGATTTCATCGGCGAAGAGGCGCGCCTGCTCAACTACAAGCTGCCGGCCGTCAAGGCCTATGTGCGCGCCAACCGGCTTAACCAGGTGTTGTGGCGCGAGGCTGCGGGCGTCAAGCCGAAGCTCGGGCTGGCCTCGGCCGGCAAGGCTTATGCGGATCTGCGCCAGGCGCTGGCCGACCTGGGCATCGACCAGAAAATGGCGGCCGGCCTCGGCATTCGCCTCTACAAGATTGGCGTGACGTGGCCCCTCGAAGAAACCGGCGTGCGCGAGTTTGCGCAAGGACTCGATGAAATCTTCGTGGTCGAAGAGAAGCGCTCCCTGATCGAAGCGCAAACCAAGGAAATCCTGTTCGGCACCGGCCAGGCGCCGCGCGTGACCGGAAAATTTGCCGATGCCGGCCAGCCGCTGCTGCCCCTGCACGGCGAGCTGACCCCCTCGATCATTGCACGCGCCCTGGTGTCACGGCTAAAACCGTTGGTGGGAGCGGATCTCCAGGCAAGGCTCGATGCACGCATTGCGTTTCTTGACGCCAAGGAAGGCGCGCTCGCGAAGGCCGCGCCGATGGCGGTGCGCACGCCCTACTTCTGTTCGGGTTGCCCGCACAACACCTCGACCCGGGTGCCCGAAGGCTCGCGCGCGCTGGCAGGCATCGGTTGCCACTACATGGCGCAATGGATGGACCGCGAAACCTCGACCTTCACGCACATGGGTGCAGAAGGCGTCACCTGGGCCGGCGCGGCGCACTTCACAGACGAGAAACATGTGTTCGTCAATCTCGGCGACGGCACCTACTTTCATTCCGGCCTGCTGGCGATTCGTGCGGCTGTGGCCTCGCGGGTCAATGCCACCTACAAGATCTTGTTCAACGATGCAGTGGCCATGACCGGTGGCCAGCGGCATGATGGGCCGCTCAATCCGTGGTTGATCTCGCAGCAACTCCATGCCGAAGGCGTCACGCCCATCATGGTGGTGACCGACGAACCTGAGAAATACGCAGGCGGCACAGCATGGGCGCCCGGCGTGACGGTGCATCATCGGGATCAGCTCGACGCAGTACAAAAGCAGTTGCGCGAAATGCCCGGCATCTCTGCGGTCATCTACGACCAGACCTGTGCTTCCGAAAAACGCCGGCGCCGCAAGATCGGCCAGTTTCCGGACCCGGCCAAACGCGCTTTCGTCAATGACGCGGTATGCGAAGGCTGTGGCGACTGTTCGGTGAAATCGAACTGCATTTCGGTCGAACCGCTCGAGACCGAGCTGGGCCGCAAGCGCAAGATCAACCAGTCGGCGTGCAACAAGGACTATTCGTGCGTCAACGGCTTTTGCCCGAGCTTCGTGACCGTTGAAGGGGGCGCCCTCAGGAAGCCCGGCAAGGCGACGCCGACCGCCAACGCCAAGGCCGGCGCGGACGCCACCGCTTTCCCCGACTTCCCGGCACCGACGATTCCGGCGATCACCCAGCCGTTCAATATCCTGGTCACCGGCATCGGCGGCACCGGCGTGATCACCATCGGGCAGATTGTCGCGGTGGCGGCGCATCTTGAAGGCAAGAGCGCGCAGGTGCTCGACATGTCGGGTCTGGCCCAGAAAGGCGGCCAGGTGACCAGCCATGTGCAGATTGCCGCGCGCAGCGAGGACCTGCATGCCACGCGTGTCGGCACCGCAGCCGCCGACCTGGTGGTGGGGGCGGATCTGGTGGTGACGGCCGGCAAAGACGTGCTTTCCCGCGTCGGTGAAGGGCGCACCCGTATTCTGGTCAACAGCACGCTGGCCCCGACGTCGGCGTTTGTGAAGGATCCGAATTGGACATTGCCGGCCGATGCCCTCGAACAGGCGTTGGCGCAGGCGGCGGGCAAGGACGCGCTGACCCTGGTCGCCGCAAACCGTCTTGCCACGGCACTCATGGGTGATGCGATTGCCACCAACATGTTCCTGCTCGGTTACGCGTTCCAGCAGGGGCTGGTGCCGGTCGGCGAAGCGGCATTGATGCGCGCCGTCGAGTTGAATGGCGTGTCGGTCGATTTCAACAAGAAGGCATTCGGCTGGGGCCGCTACGCCGTGGTTGATGGCGGCGCCGTCGAGCGCATCGCGACGCCGGCGCAGGTGGTGACGCTCACGCCGCGCAACCAGGCCGCCGGCGGCTTCTCGCGCAACCTGGAGGAACTCGTGGCCAAGCGCGTCGAGTTGCTCACCGCCTATCAGGATGCGGCGTACGCGCGCCGCTACAGCGAGTTTGTCGAGCAGGTGCGTCAGGCCGAAGCCGCAAAAGTGGGCGGATCCAGGCTGACCGAATCCGTGGCGCGCTATTTGTACAAGCTGATGGCCTACAAGGACGAATACGAAGTGGCGCGCCTCCATAGCGACCCGGCCTTCATGGAAAAAATCCGCGCCCAGTTCGAAGGGGATTACCAGTTGAAGTTCTACCTTGCCCCGCCGCTCCTGGCGAAACGCAACGACAAGGGCGAACTGGTCAAGCGCCAGTACGGGCAGTGGATGATGCGGGTGTTCGGCGTGCTCGCGAAGCTCAAGGGGCTGCGCGGCACGGCCTTCGATGTGTTTGGCTACACCGCAGAGCGCCGCACCGAGCGTGCCTTGATCGACCGGTATCGCGATACCGTGTCGGGCCTGCTGTCGACACTTTCCAAAGACAATCTCGATATGGCGGAAGCGATCGCATCAATTCCCGAGGAAATCCGCGGCTACGGGCATGTCAAGGAGCGCCACCTGGCCGCTGCCAGCGCGCACCAGGAAAAGCTGCTGGCGCGCTATCGTGACGGGCATCCGGTCTCGGCGCAGGCCGCCTGAATGCAAGGGCATCGACCCGAGAGCTGCTCCTGGAGCGGTTCTCGGCGGGTTTCAGGGGCGCTTTGGCAGCGCTTTGAGCTCGTAGCTCAGACTCAGGTCGCGCGTCGCATTCGGGTCGGCGGGGAACAGCGGAGCTTCCGGCGATCCCGCGCCCGGGCGGGTGCCGGACGCCGCGGGCGCAACGACGGCACCAGGTGACTGGTCCTCGGATTGTGTCGGCCAGTAGCGCGGCACCAGATAAACCGCTGCGACCAATGCGCTGAACGCCACGGGTACCCCCAGCCACATCCAGCGCGCGCCTTGACGTTTTGGCACGATATGGGCCGCGACCGGGACATCGCGTGCGCCAACCGTGTCGAGGGTAATGCGCGCAGACGCCGCGTCGGATTCGGCGCGCGCAATGTCGTCGAGCAGGCGCGTGAGATCGTCATTGGCAAACTGCAGCCGTTCGCGCGCGTTGTCGACTTCGCCGGCCGTGCGTTGGGCTTCACGTTCGCCATGCCCGCTTTCTTCCTGCAGGTGCAGCAAGGACGCCTGCATCGACTCCCTGCGCGCCTGTGCCTCGGCGAGTTGCTTCTCGGCTGCGACATGGGCTGCCTGTTCCCGATTAAGGGAATCGAGCGTGGCAGCAGCTCGAGTCTGAATACGTTCCAGTTCCTGTTCAAGATAACGTTGCGTCTCGATCTCTTCTGCACCCTGGCGACGTAGCGCTTCCAGGGAAAGGGACGCCTCGGCCCCTGCCGCGCTGCGTGCCGCTTCCGCCTCGGCGTGGGCCCGCGCAAGGGCAATTCGTTCATTTTGTGCACGCGCCTCTTCGACCTGGCGTTGTCCGGCCGCGAGCGTAAGCGCGTCCAGCGCCGCCGTGAGCGCACTCTGTTGCGCGACGAGTTGCGCCGCGGCGTCGCTGAGGCGCAACTCGACAGCCGCAGACTGCTGTTCGGTCACGCGTAGCTGCTCTGCATCGCGCAGGCGTTTTTCCTCAAGGGCAGCGCGGGCCTGATGCTGGGTCGCCGCTGATTGGGCGAGACGCGTTTCAAGCGCATCGTATTCGGCGGAGAGGTTGCTTTCATCTTGCTGCAGGGATGCGAGGCTTGCCTCAGCGGCCTCGGTGCGCACAGTCTGGGCAGCAATAGCCGCCTCAATGGCTTGCAACCGGGCCGCGCCCTGCGCGTGTTGCGCATCGAGTGCACTGGTGTCGGGCAATTCAATGGCGGCATGCATCGCGGCAGCATGGCGCGCACCGGCCCCGGTTTCGGCCAGCTGAGCCCGCAGCACCGCTTCGGCAACGCGCGCGGCTGCGAAGTCCGCTTCGAGGGCGCGGCGCTCGCCGAGCATCATTCCCATCAGGGTGTCGAGGTGCGCGCGCGCCTCGTCTTCCAGTTTCGCGCTGCGCTCAAGCTTGGCGACCTCGTCACGCCTTGCCTGCCATGATGCCAGCGCTTTCTCGGCCGCTTCCTGCGCGCTGACGCCTTGGGCGCGCAGGTCGTCGCGCTGGGTCTGCGCCTGGTGCAATTCTTCGTTCGCGGCGGCACGCCCCTGGAGCATCGCCTGCAGGCCGGCGCGTGTTTCGGCATGCGCGGCTCGCGCCCGGGCCTGGGCGAGTCGTTCCGCACCCGCCGCCTGCTCCGCCTCGATGCGCGCCGCCCGTACCACGCGCAACGCCTCGACTTGTCCCCGGGAATGGGCCGCGTGCTGGCGTTGCTGTTGTTCCAGAGCTTCGACCTCGTCTTGCTGCGCAGCTTGGGCCGCACGCGCGGCGGCGAGCCGCCCGGCGAAGCTTGCCGCCTCGAGACGCAGATCTGCAAATTCGGCTTCGGCACGTTGGCGTTCCGCTCGTTCGCCAGAGCTGGTAGAGCGCTCGCGCGCCATAGCGGCGCGTTCTTGCGAAGCCTGCAATTCGAACTCGCGGCGCTCGTTGCGCAGGGTTTCGGTCTGGCGGTTCGCGGCATCACGTTCTGCCAGAGCCGTGCTGACGTCGCGTGCCAACGCGGCATTCTGCTCGGCGGCTGCCGCGAGCTGCGCTTCACGCTGGCGGCGCGTGGCCTCGACGCCGGCGGCACGCTGTTCAATCTCTTTACGTGCACGTTCACCGGCTTCGAGAACCGAGGACTGCTCGTTCTTGCGTGCAATCAAGGCGGACATGGCGCGCGATGCATCGTCGAGCGCGACGCGCTCCGCTTCAGCGCTGGCCTCGCTTGCCAGGCGCCGCGCCTTGACCGTGTCGTGTTCCGTCGTGGCGGAGAGCAAGGCTTCGCGCTCGGTGCGCAGATCGGCCTCGAACGCCGCGACTTGGGCGAGCGTGTCCGCCAGCGCTGCCTTAAGGGTTGCTGCTTGTGACTGCCGTGCGGTGAGCTCCGCGCCGCTCGCATCGAGGGCCGCCGCGACCGCAGCCACACCCCGTGCCACCAGATCGGCCTCGTTGCGCGCAGTCTCCGCAGCCGCTTTCGCCTTGGCCAATTCCCCTGATGTTTCTTGCAGCGCACGCTCCGCAAGAGAGCGCTCGCTGCTGATGCCGGCCAGAGTAGACTGCGCGGTTGCAACTGCAGCGCGCTCCCGCGCCAGTTCGTCGGTGCGGGCCGCGCCCAAGGCCAGGGTTTCGGCAAGCTCGCGTTGCTGCGCTTGGGCGGCGCTTTGGCCTGCGGCAAGCTCCCCGCGCATCTGCTGCAGCCGCGCATTGGCCTGTTTGAGATCCTCGAATGCGCGGGCGGTCTCAATTTTTGCCGCCTCCGCTTCACTCTGCGCCGCCTGCAAGTCGAGCTTTAGGCGGTTGTGCTCCGCCGCGGTCTCGATCAAGCGTTGGTCCAACTCGCTGCGCGCGGCGCGCGCGGCCGCTATTTGCTGTTCGAGTTCGGTACGACGCGCCTTTTCCCGTTCCAGGTCTTGGGCGAGCAGTTTTTGGGTGCTTGCGGCCTTGTCGATGTCGCCCTGCGCCGCGGCCTGCTTTTGTTCTTCGCTGCGCACGCGCTGCTCGGTCGCAAGGCGCGCTCGTACTGCTTCCTCCAGTTTTTTGGCCGCCGCCGCAACCTTGGCGCGCTCCTCGCTGGTGGCCGCTTCGGTGAGTTGCAATTCGCTCCCAGGCCCTTTCGGGCGGGAGGCGAGAGCTATCCCGGTATCCGCATCCGCAGGTTGGGGGCGATGGCTGTCGGCCAGTACACGCAGAATCTGCGTCACCCCCGGCGTCGCAGGCGAGAGAGCGGGGACGGCTGGCGGCGCGTTGGCGGTTGCCTTGGCCGCTGTAACCTGCGCGGCACGCGCGGCATCGCGTTCCTGCTCGACCGACCGTACCGCTGCAGCTAGTTGGTCCCGTTCGCTCGCCAATTGGGCGCTGTGCGTTTCAAGTTGGCGCAAGCGCGCAGCGAGTTCCGCATTTTCGGCGGTGCTGCGACGCAACTCGGCTGCCTGGATCTGCCGGTCGAGGTTGCCCGCGGCTGCCGGGGGCGTGCCGCCCGTGCCGACCATCGGGGCCGAGCCGGCGGTCTTGATGCGCAGTTCGGTCTCGGCGAGCCGCGCGCGCATCTGCGCCAGTTGCGCATCGGCCGCTTTCACTGCCTCTTCCGCAGCGGCCTGCTCGGCACGAGTCTTTTCTACGCGCTCGAGTGCGAGGTCACGCGACCGCCGCGTCTGCAATTCGGCCATGATGGCCACCTTGAGCTCGTCGGCGTAGGCTTTTTGCAGCTGGATCGATTCGGTGCGCTTGATCAGCGCCCGCTCCGCAAACTCGATGGTCTGCCGTTTGAGCTCGACCGAAAGATCCTCGCGAGAAAGGGTCTGGGTCGATGCGGGCGGCGGCGCGGGCATGGAGCGCGTAACCCTTAGCCGCGGACCGAGAAATCGACGGTTTCGCCCGAGCCTTCCGTGGTGCTGTGGCCGAACCGGATCTGGCCCGATCCGCGCAACATGATCTCTTCACGCCGCAGTGCCACCTCGCGCTCCCCATTGAACGTGACGAACGTGCCGTTGGTGCTTTGGTCTGCGAGAAAAAACTTGTCGCGGCGCTTTTCGATGTGCGCATGGTGGCGCGACGCTTTCGGGTCGGTGATGACCAGGTCGCTGCCCGGGTCGCGCCCCATGCCGACACCGGTGCGCCCGATGTCGAGCGTGATTTCATCCGCGCCGTGGCGCAACACCAGTTGGTGTGACAGTTCGGCGTTGATCGAGCTGACCGACAAGGCGGCCACCGTCATGGTCAGATCGTCCTCATCCTGCCACAGTACTTCGCATACCGACATGTCGTCGGCCTTGCCCTTGACCGATACCGCAGCGATGGTGCGGGTGCGTCCGCGCAGCGCCAGTGGCAAGGCATCGACGGTGCTGCGCGAGGTCATGATCTGCATGCCGCGCGCCAGGCCCGCCATGCGCGCCGCAATGTTCACGGTGTCGCCGAACACATCGCCGCCTTCCTCGATCACCGGGCCCGCATGGAAGCCGATGCGGATGCGTCGTTTGGTGCCGCTGACGATCGGCATCGAATCGATTTTTTGCTGCATGTCCGAGGCCGCATGAAACCCGCGTTCAGCTCCCTGGAACACGCACATGATTTCGTCACCGATGGTCTTGATGACGCGGCCGCCATGGCGGCGCGTGAGGATCGCCAGCGCCGCCAGCGATTCGTCGATCAGGCGTTTGGCAACGGCGTCGCCGAGCGCTTCGTAAAGCTTGGTGCTGCCGGCAATGTCTGCGAACAGTACGGCGCGAGGTGAATCGCCCCAGTCGGGCACGTCGCGCGCTGGCGGTTCCTGGGTGCTGTCCCCGCTGTTCGCCATGTGCGCTTATTCGGTTCCGGGCAGCGCTTTCATGCACATCGACGGTATCGGTGTGCGCTCCAGGCTCCGCCCCGCCACCATTACGCCGCGGCGCGCAACTTGGCTTGCGCGGCCGAAGCGTGCATCGAGGCGTAGGCCGAGTGGGCTGCCGCCTCGGCCTCGCCGACCTTGACCGGGTGGCCGAGGTCCATCAACACCGAGCCCAGGGCCGACAGGCAGAGCATGACGTTCTCCGGCTTGGACGAGTAGCCCATCAGGCCGAAGCGCCAGATCTTGCCGGCGAGCGGGCCCAGGCCTGCGCCGATCTCCATGTTGAATTCGTTGAGCAGGCGCTTGCGTACTTCGGCTTCGCTCTTTTGCAGGCTTTCGGGAATCTTGATCGCGTTCATTTGTGGCAGGCGATACGCTTCCTTAACGAGGAATTCGAGACCCATGGCTTCCATCCCGGCCTTGAACGCCAGGTGATGGCGCATGTGGCGCGCCCAGGAATTTTCCAGGCCTTCTTCCTTGAGCAACAGCAGCGCTTCGTGCAGGGCGAACAGGCTGTTGATGGGCGCAGTGTGATGGTAGGTGCGGGTGGTTTCACCCCAATACCCGAGCACTAGGTTCAAGTCCATGAACCAGCTTTGCACGCGGTTTGTGTCCTTGCGCAGCTTGACGCGTTCGATCACCGCGTCGTTGTACGACACCGGCGACAGACCCGGGACGCACGATAGGCATTTTTGCGAGCCCGAATAAATTGCATCAATGCCCCATTCGTCGACCTTGATCGGCGTGCCGGCGAGCGAGGTCACGGCGTCTACGATGGCGAGGGCGCCATACTTGTGGGCAATCGCCGTGAGCGTCTTGGCGTCGGACTGCGCGCCGGTCGAGGTTTCGGCATGGATGAACGCGACGATCTTGGTGTCAGGGTTCTTCTTGAGGGCCTCCTCGAGTTTTTGCGGGTCGCAGGGCTCGCCCCATGTGTCTTCCACCACGACAGCCACGCCGCCGACGCGCTGCACGTTTTCGATCATGCGGCCGCCGAATACGCCGTTACGCATCACGATCACCTTGTCACCCGGGCTGACCATGTTCACAAAGCACGATTCCATGCCGACCGAACCCGGGCCCGACAGCGGGAACGTGAGCTGGTTGTTGGTTTGGAAGGCGTAGCGCAGCAATTGCTTCAACTCGTCCATCATGTCGACAAATATCGGGTCGAGATAGCCGATCGCCGGCAGTGACGAAGCGGCCAGCACGCGCGGATTGATCTCGGATGGGCCGGGGCCGAGCAGCGTGCGCTGCGGGGGGTGGAACGAGCTAATTTTTTTGCTGGGAGCGAATGCGGAAGAGGTCATGGTGTCACCTGGTCGTTTGCAAAGAAGGATGCTTGTCGAGCGCCCTTGACTTTTTGTTTTAGAAACAAGCGTTTAAGAAATAATTTTATCATAGGGGCGGACTTGGCTTGCGCCGTTCCTGACTTGGCAGCACGAATTTCCACCAAGCAGGACCTACAGCCCGGCATGGCTGCCATGGAGCGCGCAGTTCAGCCGGAAATGACTGATCCGAGCCTCAAGTCATGGGACTGCGGATAAATCGTGTCGAGGCGCCCCCCAGCATAGCCAACGCCGATGGTGCGAGGCGTCGGGGTGATGGCCGCCAGGGTGCGGTCGTAGTAGCCGCCGCCGTAGCCGAGGCGATATCCGGCGGGGTCAAAGCCCACTAAAGGTATCACCAAGATCGTTGGTACGAGCCATTCCCCGCTAGATGGTACGCAGGTGCCGAAGCCTGCTGACTGCAGAATGGTGTCGGGAGTCCACTCGCGAAACTTGAGGGCCTGGTGGCGCGCCACCACCACCGGCAGCGCGGCGCGGCGCACGCCGTGCTTTCCGACCTTGGCGTTGAGCAGCCAATCGGAGACTGCGGGGCGTGCGTCGAATTCCGCCTGGATCGGCCAGTAAAATGCAAGGATGCCCTCGCTGATGGTGGCGAGCGCGGCGCGAAGTCTGGCGTCGACAAGCGCATCGGCAGCGGCGCGGGCGGCAGGCGGCATCGCCTTGCGTGCCTCGATACATGCTTTGCGCCAGGCCTGACGTTGTGCGAGCAGGGATTCCGGGGTCATTTCGTTTTCCAGCAGCGTCAGCGCACAGTGGAGTTGGGGCGTTATGCTATTCTCAAACCGAATGATAGCAATGCGCACCTGCCCAATCGTTTCTGTATGCGCGCTACTGATTGCCGCCGCGGCGGCGTTGTCACCGGCGCTGGCGCAACGGCGCGCCGAGCCTACACCGGAAGACGCGTTTCTCGCCGCTCGTGATGCCGTCAAGGTCGGGCAACGTGAAAAACTTGCCCTCATGTCCGAGCGCTTCAAGGGGCACGCCCTAGAAATGTACGGGCCCTACTGGCAGACACTTCCGCTCAAGGGCGAAGCGGCCGAAGCGGCACAGTCCGAATTCCTGCGCAATTACGACAAGAGCTATCTGGCTGAGCGGGTGCGCATGGACCTGGCCAAGACGCTGGCCAAGCGCGAGGCCTGGGATGCGTTTGATGCGGAGCGCGCCAAAATCACCGCTGACGACCTCGAGATCTCGTGCTTCACGTTGCTGCGGCGCCACCAGAAAAAAGACGACAGCGCAGTGCGCGAGGCCTTGCCGCTGTGGCTCACACCGAAGGAGCTGCCCGAAGGGTGTGTCACCCTTTCCGAAGCACTCCTGGCCGACAGCCGCCTGATTGACCGCCACGTCTGGGAGCGCATTCGCGTGCTGGTTGATGCCGGGCTGCCGAATGCGGCGCGGCGTACCGCCGACTACCTGCCCGACAATCAGGCGCTGGACCAGCGCCAGTTCGAGACCGCGTACGGGCAGCCGGAGAAATTCCTCAAGCGCGGCATTGACGGGCGTACCCGCGCGCAGCGCGAGTTGATACTGATTGCGCTCGGACGCTGGGCGAAGAATGATCCTGCCGAGGCGGCCGCATTCTGGAGCCGCCACGGCAAGAAGCCGTTTAACGAAACCGAGCATCAATGGGGCTGGGCGCAGATTGGCTACCAGGCGTCGCGCAAGCTGATGAGCGAGGCCGATGCGTGGTTCAACGAGGCCTCCGAGATCCAGCTTTCCGACGAATACCTGCAGTGGATGGTGCGCGCCGCCCTGCGCGCGCGCGACTGGAAGCTGGTGTTGCGCGCGGTCAAGGACATGTCGCCGGCGGTGCGCCGCGACCCGGCCTGGACCTATTGGCTGGCGCGCGCGTTGCGCGAGCAGGGCAAGGCGGAAGATGCACGCGTGCTGTTCGAGTCGATCGCCGCGGACTTCAGTTTTTACGGCCAGCTGGCGGCGGGCGAACTCGATCGCCCGACGGTAATTCCGCCGATCGGGTTCAAGCCGTCAAAAGACGACATGGAGCTGATCGCCGCGACACCCGGTTTCCAGCGCGCCCTGACGCTGTATCGGCTCGGCATGCGTACCGAGGCGACGCGCGAATGGGTCTGGACCATCCGCGGCATGGACGACAAGCAGTTGATCGCGGCGGCGACCCTGGCGCGCCAGAATGACCTGCCCGACCGCGCCATCAACACCGCCGACAAGACCGCGCTACTGCACGATTTTTCACTGCGCTTCCTCAGTCCGCATGCCGAGCAGGTGCGCCCGAAGGCAAAGGAGCTCGGTCTCGACGACGCATGGGTTTACGGCCTGATGCGCCAGGAGAGCCGCTTCATCACCAGCGCCAAATCGGTCGTGGGTGCCTCCGGCCTGATGCAGCTGATGCCGGCAACCGCACGCTGGGTCGCCAAAAAAGTGGGGCTCAAGGATTACCACCACGGGCAGGTGAACGACCTCGATACCAACATCACGCTGGGTACGAGCTACCTGAAAATCGTGCACGACGAGCTCTACAACCACCCGGTGCTGGCCTCCGCCGCCTACAACGCCGGCCCTGGCCGCCCGCGCCGCTGGCGCGACATCAAGCCGATGGAGGCCGCCATCTTTGCCGAGTCGATACCGTTCAACGAAACCCGTGATTACGTCAAGAAGGTGATGAGCAACGCCACGTTCTATGCAGCGCTGTTCAGCGGCAAGCCGCAGTCCCTCAAGGACCGGCTCGCGCCGATCCCGCCGCGGCGCGGTGACGACAAGGCGAGCGACACGCCGTAATCCTGCCCGGTCGATGGCGGCGCGGCTAAAATAGCGCCTTCCAAGTTTGTCCCGGGCAAATGACATGATCTCGCGCAATATTCTCGTGATCGGCGGCAGCGGATTCATCGGCTCCGCAATCGTCGCCAAACTGTGTGCCCAGGGCCGTCGGGTGGTCGTGCCGACGCGGCGCCGCGATCGCGCCAAGCATCTGATTCTGCTGCCCACGGCAGACGTCGTGGAAGCCGATGTGAATGATCCGCAGGCGCTGGCCGGGCTGATGGCCGGCATGGATGCGGTGATCAACCTGGTCGGCGTTCTGCACAGCGATACCGGCAGCCCTTACGGCCGGCGCTTCAAGGCGGCTCACGTCGACCTGCCGCGCAAGATCGGCGAAGCCTGCGTCGCTGCCGGCGTGCCGCGCCTGTTGCACATGAGCTCGCTGTGCGCGGAGGCGAACGCGCCGTCGATGTACCTGCGCTCCAAGGCCGCCGGCGAGGCTGCCGTGCGCGAAGCGGCAAGCGGCGTGGCGCTGACGATTTTGCGCAGCTCGGTAGTGTTCGGGCGCGATGACAAGTTCATCAACCTGTTCGCCTGGATGCAGCGCTATGCGCCGTTCGTGGCGCTGGGCAAGCCGGACGCCAAGCTGCAGCCGATCTGGGTGGAAGACGTGGCCCAGGCGTTCGTGAATGCGCTCGACGAGCCGCGCACCTTCGGCCACGCCTACGACATCGCCGGCCCCAGGGTCTACACGCTCAAGCAACTGGTCGAGTATGCGGGCAGCGTCAGCGGCCATCCGCGCCGGGTATTCGGCCTGCCCGACCGGCTCGCCTACCTGCAGGCCTGGGCGCTTGAGTTTGCCCCGATCGAGATGCTGTCGCGCGACAACCTCGATTCGACCAAGGTCGACAACGTGATCACGGCGCCGATCCCGGCTGAACTCGGCATCACGCCCGCAGCCATGGAGGCGATTGTGCCGGCCTACCTGTCGGGTCAATCCCCCAAGGAGCGTTACACCCACCTGCGCGACCACGCGCGGCGCTGAGCGGGATGGCGGAGGCGGGCATGCTCAAGCTGGTCATCGGCAACAAGAATTACTCCTCGTGGTCGATGCGGCCTTGGCTGCTCATGACGCAGGCGGGGATCCCGTTCGAGGAAATCCAGATCTGGCTGTCCGAGCCCGATACCGTCGCCAACATCGCGCGCTACTCGCCCTCCGGCACGGTACCGGTACTGATTGACGGCGACCTGTCGGTCTGGGATTCGCTGGCGATTTGCGAAGCCCTGGCCGAAAAATTTCCCGACAAGCAGCTCTGGCCGAGGGATCCGGTGCAGCGCGCGCGTGCGCGCGCGGTATCGGCGGAAATGCATTCGAGCTTCGGCGCATTGCGCACCAACATGCCGATGAACATCCGCAACCGCTATCCCGGCAAAGGCATGACCCCCGAGGTGGCCGCCGATGTGGCGCGGCTCGAAACCCTGTGGGTCGCTTGTCTGGAGGTTTCGGGCGGGCCGTACCTGTTTGGCGAGTTTTGCATTGCCGACGCGATGTACGCACCGGTGGTGTTTCGCCTCCAGACCTATGCCGTGGCAACGAATGACAAGGCGGCCGAGTACGTGCGCCACATGCTGGCGACGCCAGCGCTCACCAGGCTGACGCAGTTGGCTGCGGTGGAAGGCCACGCACAGGCACGCTACGACGCCAAGTACGCATGAACATCTACCGCGTCGGCGGGTCGGTGCGTGATGAACTGCTCGGCCTGCCGGGCGCCGACCGCGACTTCGTGGTCGTCGGTGCCACGCCGGAAGCGTTGGTAGACAAGGGTTTCCGGCCGGTCGGCAAGGATTTCCCGGTGTTCCTGCACCCGGTGACGCAGGAGGAATATGCCCTGGCTCGCACCGAACGCAAGACCGCGCCCGGCTACCGTGGCTTCACCTTCCATGCTGCGCCCGATGTGACGCTCGAGCAGGACCTGGCGCGGCGTGACTTCACCATCAACGCGATGGCGGTCGATGATGCCGGCACGCTGATCGATCCGTTTCACGGCGCCGACGATCTCAAGGCACGCGTGCTGCGCCATGTCGGCCCGTCGTTTGCCGAAGATCCGGTGCGGATCCTGCGCGGTGCACGATTTGCGGCGCGCTTCGGCTTCGCGATTGCCCCCGAGACCCTCGAACTGATGCGTCACATGGCGCGCAGCGGCGAAGTCGACGCGCTGGTCCCGGAGCGCGTCTGGCAGGAGCTCGCGCGCGGCCTGATGGAGTCCCGGCCGGTCGAGATGCTGCGCGTGCTCGACGACTGCGGTGCGCTTGCCAAGGCAATGCCGGAGCTTGCACCATTCGATCACGACGCGCCCAACCTGGCGGCGCTGCAACAGGCAGCAACGCTCGGGCTGTCCCTGCCGGCGCGTTTTGCGGCGCTGACCGGCACATTTGCCCAGGCGCGGCTGGCGCGCCTGGTCGAGCGGGTGCGCGTTCCCAACGATTGCCGCGACCTGGCGCAGTTGTACCTGCGGCACGCGCCGGTGCTTGCGACTGCCGCTGCGCTTGATGCGGCGGCCCTGGCGGATCTGATCCAGAGCGCCGACGGCCTGCGCCAGGAGGCGCGCTTCCTGTCCTTGATCGCGGTGGCCCACCTGTATTCGCGCGAGCCTGCGGATGCCGTCAAGGCCAGCGCCAGGCGCCTGCTGGCGGCACTGT
>CANJDH010000044.1 GCA_947473125.1 Burkholderiales bacterium | reverse complement strand
CGGATCGCGCCCCCCGGTGTGGGCCGCATACAGCGCTTCACCGTTGTATTCATCAAGCCCGGCGTGCGTACCAACCGCATGCGGCGCGCCCATGCCGGCAAGGATTTCCCGTGCCGTATCCTGCTGCCGCTTGAGCGAGCCGGCCACCACGCGCTTGAAGTCGACGCCGCGCCCGGCGAAATATTCGCCGAGCCAGCGCGATTGCTGGCGCCCGAGGTCAGACAAACGGTCGTAGTCTGCAGTGCCAAACGAAGCCTGGCCATGACGAACCAGAAAAAGCAGCGCCATGCATCATCCTGTGGGGTAGCGGATCCGGGAGTTTAAGCAATGCGCGGGCGCAGCGCCGCGACGCGCCGTTCAGGCCTGTGACACCGCGCTCATTTCAACGCGGTTGCGCCCGGCGCCCTTGGCGCGGTATAGCGCCGCGTCCGCCTCCTTGCAGACCGCCGCGAAATCCGCAGCATCGTTATGACATTGGGCCACGCCCATCGACACCGTGCAGCGGATGCTGGCGCCGCCGGCATCCACCCGCGCCTCGGCAAAGGCGAGGCGAATGCGCTCGGCTACGGTGTGCGCGTCCTCGCATTTGCAGCCCGGAAGCAGCACGCAGAATTCCTCGCCGCCGAGCCGGGCAATCACGCTGTCACCACGCAGGTTGTTGCGGCTTTCGGCAACCACGCGTTGCAGCACCGCGTCTCCGGCAGCGTGGCCGTGCTTGTCATTGATGCTTTTGAAATGGTCGAGGTCCATGGCGATGACCGAGAACACCGCCTGCGTACGCCGGAAATCATGCTCGACGCGCGCCGTCACGGTTTCGAGGCCGCGCCGGTTCAGGCTGCCGGTCAACGGGTCGGTGGCGGACAAGGCCTGCAGCGCCGCATTGCGGCGGATCATCAGCATGAAGTAACAGCCCAGGCCAAGCGCCAGCTGCGCCAGGGCCGAGCAAAAGTACAGCAGCACGTTGATCAGGCTGTTTTGCAAGGCCGTGTCGAATGGGGGAGACGCCAACGCCACCGCCGAGCGCACCATCAGCAACGCCGCAATGACGATACCTGCCGCTGCAGTAAGGCGCGCCGGTGAATACAAGACCGGCGGCGCATGGCGCACCAGCAGCACTGAAAACGCCACCAGCAACCCGGCAATCGTCACATTGCTCACCGCAATGCGGCCGTTCACCGACGGCCACACCAACAGGAGCAGCATCGACGACACGACGGTCACGGCCACCGCCGCAACCACCCATGGCTCATGCCGCGTGGGTGCATCGAGGAACCGTTGCGTGCCGATCAGCAGCAGCCCGACGCCGGCTACGAGCAAGGTAGTGCCCCCGGTCAGCCCAAGCAGCGGCGGCAGCAGGTTCTGCAATCCGTTGACGCAAAACCCTGTGGCCAGTACGGCAAACCCGCCGATCCACCAGCGCGTGCCGGGCTCCGGCGCGCCCCAATCCACGGCGAGGCCGAGTGCAATGCACAGAAACAGCCCGCACAGGGCAATCACCAGAATGACGCTAACGATGTCGATAATCATGTGCTCAGGGTGCAGCAGACGCACGGCCAATACAAGCCCAAGACACAAAAAGAAAAGGATTCCCGACCGGCGCGCTCTTGAGGCAGACCAACGACGGTTCCGCGTTAAAGTGCGCCATGGCAATCAAATCCACGATATTCAAGGCGGCACTGTCGGTGTCCGACATGGACCGCAGCTATTACGCCGACCACGCACTGACGATTGCCTGCCACCCTTCCGAGACGGCCGAGCGCATGATGGTGCGGGTGTTGGCGTTCGCGCTCAACGCGCACGAGTATCTTGCATTCGGCAAGGGCATCTCGGATGTCGACGAGCCCGACCTCTGGCAAAAGGATCTGACCGGCGCCATCGACCACTGGATCGAAGCGGGACAGCCTGACGAAAAGCGCATCCTCAAGGCGTGCGGCCGTGCGGCGCGCGTCAGCATCTACGCCTACAGCCACAGCGCGGAGCTCTGGTGGAAACCGCTACAAGCCAAGCTGGCGCGGGCGCGCAACCTGGCGGTGTGGAGTGTTCCCTCCGAAGCGAGCAAGGAGCTCGCCAGGCTCGCCGCACGCAACATGCAATTGCAATGCACGGTGCAGGAAGGCCAAATCTGGATGAGCGATGCGAGCGACACGGTACAGCTTGAGCTGGCCAATTGGAAAACCGGAGAAGGCAAATGAAGACCAAGCCACGCAGCGCCCAGCAATCAACGAAGCGGCCCACGCGGCAGGCTACGACGCAAGCTGCGCGTCCCCCGGCGGCGAAACCACGCGGCGCCAAAGGGCACTTCTTTACCGCCCCGGTTTCGCCGCGCCGGGAGCCCGCCCGCGGCTCGACAACAGCGGGATCTGGTACTTCGGGGGCGGGTACATCGGGGGCGAGAACGGCGTGGTCGAAAACCGCAGGGGCGACGAGCGCACAGACGCCACGCCCACGGTCGCCGCAGGCAGGCAGGCCGCGTGATGGCGCGCCGAGCAGCGCACGGCCGGCAAACCTGGAGCCCTTGGGCGAGGCACCCCTGAACGCGGTGCCGCGCGGCACAAAGGTGCGCAGCCGCCGGCCGACCGGCGCGCAGGAACTGCGCGCGCAACGAATCCGCGAAGAAGCACAGTACACGCAGCAAAGACAGGCGATAGCTCACGGCGCCGCGCGCCCGACCAAGCCGTCGGCAACGCATGCCGGGACGCGTCCACCGGCAGCACCGCAACGCATCACCACACCCGTGATCGATTTTCACCTGACCGGCGATTACATCGCACTCGACAACCTGCTCAAGCTCACCGGCACGGCGCCCAGCGGCGGCGCCGCCAAGGCGCTTGCCGCGGCAGGCGCCGTGCGCGTCGACCGCATCGTCGAACTGCGCAAGACTTGCAAGATTCGCGCTGGGCAACTGGTGGAAACCGCAGACGCGAAGATTCGCGTGCGGGCCGCCCCGCCGCCGGCGACGGACTAGAATGCAGCCATAACAAAAAGCCTGCGGCCCGGCACCCAATTGGCCAATTGACCGCGCGCAGCACCACTACCCTTGGAGGAGACACCATGACGGCATTTCGCAGCATCACCCTGGCATGCGGCCTCGTGGCCGCGCTATTGACCACAAGCTGCGCGCAGGTGCCGCAGCGCATCGAGGGCGCCTCGGCCGCCAGCGGCGGCCCGCGCTATGCGGTCGATGCCACCTGGCCCAAGCCACTACCGAACAACTGGATCCTCGGCCAGGTCGCCGGCATTGCCACGGCAAGTGATGACACGATCTGGATGATCCATCGGCCGCTGACGCTCACCGAAGATGAAAAAGGGTCGACGCTGGCGCCGCCGCGTTCGAAGTGCTGCAGCGCTGCACCGCCCGTGTTGCAGTTCGACCGGCAGGGCAAGCTGCTGCGCTTCTGGGGTGCCGATGGAAGAAAAGCGGGTCAAGGGTTCGATTGGCCCGCCAACGAGCACGGCATCTACGTCGACCCGCAAGGCAACGTCTGGGTCGGCGGCAATTCCAACACCGACCACCACCTGCTCAAGTTCACCGCCGACGGCAAGTTCCTGCTGCAGATCGGCAAACCGGGCAAGAGCGAGGGCAGCAACTCGCCCACCCAGCTGGGCCGCCCGGCGCACATGGAAATGGATGCCGCAGCCAACGAGCTTTACGTCGCCGACGGCTACGGCAACAAGCGCGTCATCGTGTTCGACGCCACCAGCGGCGCCTACAAGCGCCACTGGGGCGCCTACGGCAAGCGCCCGGACGACGCCAGGATGGCCGACTACAACCCCGAGTCGCCGCAGTTTGCCAACCCGGTGCATTGCGTGCGCATCACGCGCGATGAGCTCGTCTACGTGTGCGACCGCATGAACAACCGCATCCAGGTGTTCAGGAAGAACGGCGAGTTCGTGCGCCAGTTTGTGTATGAGCCGGCCACGCGCGGCTCGGGCTCGATCTGGGACCTGATCCCCTCGGAAGACCCGGCGCAGCGCTACCTGCTGGTGGCGGACGGCACCAACAACGAAGTGCGCATCAGCGTGCGCGCCACCGGCGAAGTGATCGGCGCGTTCGGGCGGCCCGGGCGCCAGGCCGGTGATTTCCACTGGGTGCACAACATTGCGATCGACTCGCAAGGCAGCGTCTACACGTCCGAGGTCGATACCGGCAAGCGCGCGCAGCGCTTTGTGCGGGTCCAGTAAGACGCAGGCACGATTCGACCTTGTGCGGTCGCAGCAGGCCTGCGCTCGACCAGAAGGCCGCCGAAACCGTTGGTGGAAGCCACTCTCACGGCCCTCACTGCTCACGCATGATGGCCGCTGATGTTCCCTGCGGGTCATTCCAGCCATGTTCAAACTGATCAGCGCCACCCCCAGCCCCTACGCCCGCAAGGTGCGCATCGCCCTGCTGGAAAAGGGCATTCGCTTCGAACTCATCACCGAAGTGCCGTGGAACAGCACCACGACAACACCGCAATACAACCCGCTCGAAAAATTGCCGGTGCTGATTCCGGAAGAAGGCGCCGCGATTTATGAATCGAGCTATATCCTCGATTGGCTCGAACTCAAATACCCGCAAACACCTCTGCTGCCGCGTGACGTGGACGGCATCCTGGCCGCGAAGAAGCTCGACGTGCTGTGCAATGGTGTGTGTGATGCCGTGGTGCTGACCTTCTTTGAACGCCAGCGCGAAGGCAGCGGTAGCCCTGAATGGCTGGCGCGCCAGCGCCGCAAGATTGAAGGCGGCATGAAGGAGATCGCGCGCCTCGTCGGCACACGCGAATGGGCCGTCGGTGACCGCTTCAGCCTGGGCGACATTGCCGCCGGCACCGCTGTCGGGTACCTCTCGGTGCGCCTGAAGGAATTGCCGCTGCGCGAGATGTATCCCACACTCGCCGCTTACGCCGACCGGCTGGCGCTGCGGCCCTCATTTGCCAGTACCGTGCCGATAGCGCAAACCATTACCGACAAGATCGTCTGAGACCGGTATCAGCAGCTGGCCCGGCAAGCTTGGGTACGGTGCCAATGTGGGTACGGTGCCAATCGCCCTCGCCCAAAGGCTTGGGCCGTGGCCGCGAAATGAACCGCGCCCCAAAGGTCCGGGTCGCTGAAGAACCCTCAGGGTCCGGGTCGCTGAAGAACCCTCAGCCTCTCCCGACAAAGGGCATCTTGGTCGCCATCACGGTGTGGAACAGGATGTTGGCTTCTGGCGGCAGGCTTGCCATGTAGAGCACCGACTGGCCAACGATGTTGACATCCATCAGCGGTTCCGGGCGAATCTCGCCGTCGGCCTGCATCACGCCCTTGGCCATGCGCGACGCCATTTCGGTGGCGGCATTGCCGATATCGACCTGGCCGCAGGCAATGTCGTATTTGCGGCCGTCGAGCGCAGCCACTTTGGTCAGACCCGTCACGCCATGCTTGGTCGCCGTGTAGGGGCCTGAATTCGGGCGCGGCGCATGCGCCGAGATCGAGCCGTTGTTGATGATGCGGCCGCCGCGCGGCGTCTGCGCCTTCATCACCTTGAAGGCTTCCTGGATGCAGATGAACATGCCGGTCAGGTTGATGTCGACCACGTTTTTCCACTGCTCGAGCGTGAGTTCTTCGAGCGGGATGCCCGGGGCGTTGACGCCCGCATTGTTGAACACCACATCAACGCGCCCAAACGTGGCGACGCATTTCGCAAACAGCGCTTGTACCGACGCCTGGTCGGCCACGTTGGTAGGCACCGCGATCGCGTGGGACGCGGCCACGCCGGACGCGGCGATTACATCCTTGAGCGGCTGCTCGCGGCGGCCGGCCAGGGCGACCTTGTAGCCATCCTTCAAGAAAGCAAGTGCGGTGGCCTTGCCCACGCCGCTGCCGGCGCCGGTGATGATGGCGATCTTGGTAGAACTCATGCTTTTGTCTCCTAAGGAAAAGCTGAATAAGTCCCTGATCTGCGGGCTACCGCACGACAGTATTGAACGAAATCAGGGTGTTGCAAGAGCGGTGTTCCTTCCCTGCGGACTTATTCAGCCCTTCCCTAAAATAATGGCGGGTATGGGGTCATGCATCGCTGCTGCTCCGCGTCATTTGAACATACGCGTAAGACCCGGTGAGCGCCGGGCCTGCCGGGGATTCCGGTACACTCGCCTTCCGCTTTTCGCGTCCCGGCTGTTTCGACTCTCTGCAGGCCTCTTGCTCCATGGCACTCGCGCACCAATCAGGACCCCTGTCAGGCATTGTTGCGGCACTGCTGGTCGCGCTGTTTGCCGGTGGCTGCACGACTGCCATGGTGTTCGATGCGCCGCCACGTGCCGAGCGGCCCGAGGAACAAGACGAAACCACCAGCTGGTGGCGTCTGCCGGACCGCAGCGGCCGGTTTGAACTGCGGCAGGTGGCCAGCGCGCGCCCGGCCGAACTGCCGCTGCCCGTGGCGGCGGACGCGACCATCGCCCCACCTCAGGATCTGTACGAGCGCCTGCGGCGCGGCTTCTCGCTTCCCGATCTGAACACCGCGCGGGTACGTCAGCGCCAGGCCTGGTACGCGAATCGGCCCGAGTTGATGCAGCGCATTCTCGAGCGCGCCAACCGGCACCTGTTCCACATTCTCGAAGAGATCGAGCTGCGCAAAATGCCGGCCGAGTTGGCGCTGGTACCCTTCATCGAGAGCGGATTTGACGCGCAGGCCGTATCTTCGGCACAGGCGGTAGGCCTGTGGCAATTCATGTCGTTCACCGCAACCCGCTACAAACTGCGCCTCGATGACCAGCGCGACGAGCGACGCGACGTATTTGCCTCCACCAGCGCGGCACTCGATTATCTTGCAGATTTGTACGGCATGTTTGGTGATTGGCAACTTGCACTTGCCTCGTACAACTGGGGCGAAAAGGCGGTCGCACGCGCGATCGAACGCAATCGCGCCCAGGGTCGTCCGATCAGCTATTCCAATCTCGCGCTACCGGAAGAGACTTCGGATTACGTCCCTAAATTGCAGGCAATCAAAAACCTGCTGCTCAATCCCGGCGCCTTGGCGCCTCTCATGCCGCCACTGCCAAATCGGCCCTACCTGAGCAGCCTGCGCGTACCAGCCGACCTGCCAATGCGCGAAGCGCAGCGCTTTTCGGGGCTGGCCGCGCCGCAATTCAATGCGCTCAACGCAGCATTCAATGGCGCAAACATTCCCAAGGGAGAACGAGTCGTCCTGCCGATTGAACGGCTCGGCGAATTCGAGGCACGCATGCACGAATTCCTGCTGCGCCGTCCGCCGGCCAGAGGGCGCAAATGACTATTTTTCACCTCCGCTTTCGATCCAATTCCCAGGTTCTGTACGCGCACCTCACGTATGCGACAGCGCTGCCTGCGTTTGCAAAACGCCTGCTGCTGGCCGGCTTGCTTGCCACGCAACCGTTGGTAGGGTACGCGGAACACGTGGTCGGCGTATTCGCACCCCTCAGCGGGGCATATGCGCCGATCGGGAGATCGCTGCGCAACGGGGTGGTGCTCGCACTCGAACAGGCCGAGGACGGCGGCCGCTTTGGCGACGTGCGGCTGTCGATCCGAACCGTCGATGACAGCGGGCCGCCGAAAGCTGTAGCGGAACGCGTAACAAAATTCGTGCGCGACGAATATGCCATATTGGTAATCGGCCCGGCCATAAGTTCCCAAGCCGAAGCCGCCGCAGACCTCGCCAACCATGTGCGCTTCCCGTTGCTTGCGCTTGGTGCTTCTGAGGGCATCACCGCTACCGGCAAATGGGCGTTCCGGCTCACCATGAGCCCGTACAAGACTCTGCACGCGCTAGCAGCTCAGGCGTTCGCCGCGCAGGGCACGACTGGCAATGCACTCGCGCCCGCCAGCGCAACCCGCACCGGGCAGCGGCTTGCGCTGATACACGCCAAAGGAAACCGCGGCTACGCCTCGCAGGCCGCTGAATTTCGCGCAGCGGCGGTTCGCGCCGGCGCGCGCGTGGTGGGGGACTTCGCCGTCGACGTGGCATCTGATTTCCTGAACACCACGTCCGCCGCGGTGCGCGACACGGCAGCGGACGTGGTGTTCTTTGCGATGGATGCAGAACCCGGTGCAGCACTCGCTTATGCGATCACGACACCAAACCTGACCCCGCCCGACAATCCTGCTGCGCCTACCGCTGCGTTGAAGCGCCCATTGTTTGTGTTCCCGCCGGCCGCAGCCCAGGCAGCGCTGGCGCGAATCGGCGGCCCGGCGGTCGAGCAGGCATTGACTGCCGCTGACTACCTGCCCGAAGCGCAGTCTGAAGCCAATACACAGTTTCGCGCTGCCTATCAGGCGCGCTTCGGCGAGCCGGCGAATGCCTGGGCGGGGACCGGATTTGCGGCGGGCCAGCTTGCATCCGAGGCGATCCGCAATGCGGGCCCCAACCCTACTCCGGAAACGGTTCGTCTGGCGCTGGAGCGGGTCAGCGGCGTCGACCTGTTGATTGGCCGCGGACGCTGGCAGCAAGATGCAGGGCGTAACCCGTCGTATGCGCCGCAGTTGTATGTAGTGCGGGATGGCAAGTTTGCGCCCATTACTCCCGCAGGATCACGCTAGCGACACAGCGACGGCGTAAGTGCTATCCTGCTAGCCTGACGGAGCGAATTGCCCGAGGATTGCGCTTAGATGATGCATTTGCGGAAACACAACATGTTCGCATTTCGTCGTCAAGGTAATGGGCGCCATGAAACTCCCGTTATAGATCAAACCACTATACTGTACGATGCGATACGGACAGAAACAAAATAAGTGCCATAACGGGGAGAACCAAGCAATGGACCTGCAACGGGCTTCTTAGCTATGACGCGCGATATCGACCCGAACAGCACCCAGCGTATGCTGCGGAACAGCAACCTTGACAACACCGAGCGCGCTGCGGGGAAGGACACGCCCCTCAGCAGCCCGTTGCGCGCGGTGATGTTTGCTGACATCAGCGGCAGCACCCACATGTATGAAACCCTCGGGGACCGCAAGGCGCTCGCCATTATTGAGCGCTGCATCAAGGTCATGACCCACGCTACCCAGATCAATGGTGGGCAGCTGATCAAGACCATTGGCGACGAAGTGCTGGTGGTATTTCCGGACGTCCCATCGGGATGCCGTGCGGCAATCGACATGCAATTTGGCATTTTGTCGCTGCCCGAGTCGATGGAGTTGGGCACGTCAATCTATTGTGGGCTTCATTGGGGCGAGGTAACCTTCACCGACAACGACATTTTCGGCGATACCGTCAATGTAGCGGCGCGAACCGTACAAGCAGCCAAGAAAGGGCAAATTGTCATCAGTGGCGAGGCCATGCGCCTGTTGCCCGCTGAATTAAACGGCAAGACTCGTTTTTTGGGGGCAGACTCTGTCAAAGGCAAGGCCGAGCCGATCGAAATGTACGAATTGCTCTGGGAGTCCGACGCCGATCTCACCGAAATGGTGAGTCATCGCGCATCGGCACGTGAGACTCCCATCGGTATGTCGCTAGTCTATCTGGGCAAAAAATACACCGTCAACAAAGCCCAGCCTCTTTTGACGCTCGGTCGCGACCCCAGTTCCGGCATCATCACCGCAGACAAGCTGGCCTCGCGGAATCACGCCCGCATCTTCAAGGAGAAAGACCGCTTTACCTACACCGACTTCAGTTCGAACGGGACCTACATTCACCTTGAAGGGCAGGACGAAGTCTTTATCCGGCGCGATGCCATGGTCCTCAATGCGTCAGGGACGATCAGCTTTGGACGTCCCTGCAAGGAAGACACCAAGATTGCCATCCAATTCGATATTTCTGCTGCCCACGGCTAGCAGATCTACCGCCCTGGCCTGCGTCCGGTATCGGTTTTGTTCCTCTCCCGGCGAAATCCCGGCAGGTCAGGATTCACGCGGTATAGCTTAGCGTTCGCCTTGGGTTTCAGCGATCGCCTTGTAGCGTTCGACCTCACGAAAATTGGCCCTGACGTCAGGCGCACCATCCGTAAAAATCGTGACCAGCAGCCGTGAAGAAGGGCCATGGCCCTGCGATGAAGCCTGCCTCAAAAGCGGCACCGCCTGATTCGTTTTGCCTTCGCCGCGCAGCGCCACTGCGCGCTTGTACAACTCTGCAGGAGACGAAGCAGCGGCGATCCGATCAGCAATGGATCCGGCGGAAGCGACGCGGTCTGCGGCGGCTTTTTCGGCTGCAGCCTTGTCAGCAGCGGCCTTGGCGGCGGCGACTCTCTCGGTGGCGGCCTTGTCCGCAGCAGCCTTGTCTGCGGCCGCCTTTTCGGCCGCCGCCCGCTCGGCTGCCGCAACATCCGCCGCGCGCTTGTCAGCAGCGGCCTTTTCCGCCGCAAGCCTTTCCGCCGCTGCCTTGTCCGCTATGACTTTCGCAGCTGCCAGCTTGTCGGCAGCAAGTTTATCGGATGCGGCTTTGGCAGCAGCCTTCTCCGTTGCCGATTGAGCCGCAGCCACCTTGTCGGCAGCAGCCTTTTCAGCAGCGCGATTTTGCGCTTCCTGCTCCCGTTTTTGTTGCTCCGCCAGCTCGGCCGCTTTTTGGGCATCAGCCGATTTTGCAGCGTCTGCCGCCACCTTTTCGGCAGCCTTGTCCGAAGTCGCTTTGGGTTCGGCGTCCTTGCGCGGCAGCGGCGTGGGCGCACTTTCCTGGGTTTGGGCGGTCCGTGGCGATTCAGTCGCCGCTTTCTCAGCGTTGACTGGCGATGGCGTTGAGCCAGGCGAAAAATACACCCATCCGGCACCCGCTACGGCGAGCACCACCGCGACGCCGGCGACTAACTGAACCGAGCGATTCCTGACTTTCGGCTCTGCCTCCGGCTCGTCGGCCTCGACAGCGTTGGCGCGACCGGTGGTTGACGCAGGGCGCACCGCAGCGGGCGCTGGTCCAACTGCCTGCAAAGGCAAGGGCGTCACCGCCGCGGTTGTGACTTTTGCATCAAATGCGACAGTCGGCGCAGCGGTCTTCGCGGTGACGGGCACGGCCGGCGACTTTGCTGGCGTGTTGGCTGGTGCCGAAAGCGCAGTCTTCTTGCCGGTGCCAAGGCCGAACGTCGGCGATGCGCTATCTGACCCCATATCAGACAGGTCAATGTCAACCGCCGTTGAGTCTGGCGTGCTTTCGCTGGCCTTGCCACCGCTAGACTTGCGGCTTTCGAGCCCTTGTCCGGGTGCCTTGCCCTTCGGCTGGGACGTGGATTGGTCACCCGGATACTGGATGAACGTGGCATCGATGTCACGATCAGTCGCGGCTTCAGCCCGGATCAAGGTGGCATCCGGGTCATCGACCGGCGCACTCTTGCCAAGGGCGGGCCGAATCATCGTCGCATCCGGGTCATCGACTGGGGGCAGCGCCCCCGGCATGCCCTTGCCGGGAGCGGACCGAATCATCGTCGCATCCGGGTCATCGACGGGGATAGGCGTACCTAGCGGCTTCTTGCCTGGGGCAGGTCGGATCTCGGTGGCATCCGGATCAATGGGCGACACCGCGTCACGCTTCGCCTGGGCACCGGATCGGGCCTCTAGTTCGGCATCGCGCTGGCGCTTTGCCTGCGCGGCCACTTTGCGTTCTTCTTCGGCACGCTTCGCCTGTGCTTCCTGCTCACGCTTGCGCTGGGCTTCTGTTTCGCGCCGGGATTTTTCTTGCTCCTCCTTGCGTGCTTTTTCGGCCGCGGCACGCTCAGCTTCTCGTTGCAGCGCCTCCTTCCGGGCGCGCTCCTCGGCCTCCCGTTCGGCGCGTTCCTTGGCCTCCCGTTCGGCGCGTTCCTTGGCTTCGCGTTCGGCCGCCTCGCGTCGCGCCCGTGCCTCCGCTTCTTCACGCTGATGTTGCTTGGCTTCGCGTTCGGCCCGCTCCTGGGCAGCGCGGTGCGCCTCCTGGTCGGTCGCCGCATCACCGCGCTTTGGGATCGGCTGCGGGGTCGGCGCCGGCACTCGCGCCGTAGGCAAGGCAGTTTCTTCCTGCGCGATTCGATCGGTCGCCTGTCTGAGCTTTTCAAGTCTCCGTTTGGCGAGGTGGGAAAAGCGGCCTGCCGGGAACGAGTCGACAAACGCGGCGAAGTCTTCCGCGATATCGCTGTCCTTGATTTCCTTCCAGAACTCGAGCTCCGACTCCATGTGCACGTCGGTACGGTCGTTCTTGCCACTATTGGTCGCGGCACCGCCGCGAGAGGCATCAGCGCCAGTATCGCGAGAAGAGCGGGACGACGCATCATGCGGCCCGTCGGAGAAGCTGGTAGCCAGCCCGTCAATCGCCGACGGCGAGGTGTTTAGGCCGTGCTGTAGCGCTTCGATAAAGTCGCGCGCTGTCAAAAAGCGCTCATCGCGGCGCTTGGCCAGGGCCTTTCTGACGATCGAATCCCAGATTGCAGGCAATGCGACATTGACCTCCGACGGCGGGATCGGGGTCTGGGTCAATATTTGCTGCGCGATCGTGTGACTGCCGCCCGTAAATGGCCGCGAGCCGGTGAGAAACTGGTACAGGATAACGCCGCAGGAGAATAAATCGGAGCGCCCGTCCACCGATAACATCTTGTGCTGTTCGGGAGACATATACGCCGGCGTGCCAACCCGCGTGCCCACTTGGGTCATCATCGAGGACTCGATTTTGGCAACGCCAAAGTCGGCCACTTTGACGCGGCCGTCTTCGGTAATCATGATGTTGGCGGGCTTGATGTCGCGGTGCACAACCTTGTTGCGGTGTGCATGGTCAAGCGCATCGAGAATTTCGGTCATGATGCGAACGATCCGCTTCAGATCAAACTTCTCGCCCTCGTCGAAATATTTCTTCAGCTCCTTACCGCTGATGTACTCCATCGCGATAAAGGCGACTTCGTCGTTCTCGCCGTAATCGTAGATCGACACCACGCCCGGGTGGTTGAGCCGGCCCGCCGCCTGCGCCTCCTGCTTGAATCGCCCCAGCAGGGCTTCCGACTCGGACTTGTCAAACACCTCTTTCGAGACTGTTTTGATCGCAACCCGGCGCCCGATGACCGGATCACGGCAATCGTATACCGTGCCCATCGCCCCCTTGCCGAGGACGCCGACAACGTCATACTTGCCGAATTTTGTGGGGGCGACGGTATCCAAGGGAGTTTAGTGAACCAAGGTCAACGCAACGATGCCCTGCAGTGCGCAAAGTCAGGCCGCAACAGTCAGCAAGGTTAGCAATATCCTAGTTTTCAATCACTTGCAAGTCAATCCGGCTGGTGGGTCGATATCAAGTCCATCGCGCCAGCCGGGGCTCTCAAAAGCCGTTTCAATCCAGTGCTCTGCCTGCCGAAATTGAATCGAACCGCTTGAACAAAACCCATCAGAATGCAAAAACGCGGGGTTGCCCCCGCGTTCTCATTTGCCCCCCAGAAAACCAGGGAGTATTTCAAGCATTACTTATGGAATAGGAACGCCCGTGCTCGTGAATGTAGTTGGGGTATTGGACGTCGGGGGAGGAGCCGCCGGTGCCAACACGTCAACAGCCTGACCGCCCGTGTCGGTACCCGCACCGGCTGCGGCGCCACCCGCAATCGCGGCTTGAATTGCGACGTTGTTCTGCGTGATCGCCTCTTGCAGGGCTGCATTGGCTTGCGCCTGCAGTGCCGCATTAGCCGGATTCGCCGCTGCCTGCACCGCCAATGAAATTGCATTCGCGGTCGCTTGCACCGACACCGGATTGTTCGGCGGTGCATTGGCCGCAGAAAGAGTCTGGACCAGCAACCCTACGCCGGCCAACAACCCCTGTCCCGCTACCTGACCGGACGACAGTGCGGCGAACGTCAGCGGGGAACTGAGTACCGCGCCCGCTACCGACTGGGAAACAAAGCCCACGGGCAGGGTCACGGTTTGCGTGCCTACCGTCAGCGTCAACACGCCCTTGCTGGTCACAGCCGTCACATTCTGGCCGTCCTGACTCACGACGATGGTCCCGGCGCTACCGCGCACACCCGCCGTGGCAGTGGGGGTACGAACCGCGAATTTGCTCGGGTTGGATTCGGTCATCACGCCGGAGACAAAGCGCAATCCGCCGCGCAACAGGTTGAAGACGATATTACCGTCGGCCACCTTGTTCTTGTTGTAGACATAGGTGGTGGCAATGAACTGCGTATTGGGAGAAAGAATCGCAATCTCGCCGTCTTCAAATTTGAGGGTGACAGTACCATTGGCGCCGGTGGTGAAATTGGCACCCTGCTCAAAGGTGTCGCCCGCCTTTGCCTGGGCCGGCTGCTTGCCGGCGTCACGCAATGTGACCGTGCCCTTGACATCGTGAACGTAACCCACAGGGGCAGCAGCCGCGGCGCCACTGGCGATAACCGCAATGCTGAACCATATGGCCTGAAGGATTTTCTTGATCATGGCAACCTCGTAGATTGGATTAACCCCATCCCGTTGCAAAAGGGGAAAGGAGCTGACGACTTATTCTCATGGCGGATGATAGCGCAGCTACTCCACAAGCGTAAAGAATGCGACGAAAAATCCATAATGAATCGGACATTGTTGCAATTCGGCAACATTGTCAAAACTAGACAAAAAAACTGACACGGGCCGATTTTGTGATAAATGTCACGTATTATTCAAAAACGCTTGCGGCTTTTACACGACCGCGTCGCGAGCATGTTTAAAGAGTAAAGGCCGGCCGTCCGGTCGGGATGGCAGGTTGGCGTGATTGGTTGTCGGCTTCGCCAATTCGAGCAGGCAAGCGGTGCGGCACGAACCTCTAATTTTTTGAGTGAGGTTCAGGTCATAGGCTTATGAAAATAAAAGCTTTATTATTTTTTATATTTGGTTTAGTCTCACATCAGCGCGAGGCGATGTGGATAATAAGGTCTTTACATCAGCGCGAGGAATGGCGGCATATCGGGCGGCATATCGCGATTTGGGGAGCAGGCTTTGACTTGCCGAGCAAGGCTTGTTTTTGTCACTTGTCGCTTGCGCGCAACACTGATGTGTGAGATTTTTCACACTATCGGCTATCAATGCGATAATTTGGATTCAGAATAGCGATACGAGCCTTCAGGCGCAGCACTTCATACTCGCGTTTGGGCATCAATAAGATCAATCACTTTTTTCACGGACCAATCATGCACCTGCCCACCCATGCGCTCCGCACCCTGGTTGTTCTGATTACCGCGTCATTCGGTAGTACGTGCGTGTTCGCCCAAGCCCAGGGGGTCAAAATGGACCCGCTGACCTTGTATCCGAGCGCCTCCCTGAGCTACGGGCAGAACGACAACGTGCTGCTGACCAACATGCAGCGTGCGTCTTCGACGACGACCGTGCTTGGCGCCGGGCTTCGCGCCGAGCTTGAGTCGGGCAAGAGCAAATACAGCCTCGGTTACGACGGCACTTTCGGTCGGTACGCGAGCAGCACCGTTGACAACTACGATTACCATGTCTTCTCCGCGATTGCGGATATGGATCTGAGCACGCGCGCCCGGCTCAAGCTCGGCGCTGACCACTCGGTCAAGAGCGATCCGCGCGGCTCCCTGCCCACCGCGGCCACGCCGTCGCCCAACAAATATCGAATCAGCGGCATCAACGGCTTGTTTTCCTACGGTGCTCCGGGTGCGCAGGGCCGGGTTGAGCTCGAAAGCGCATTCACGATAAAGCGCTACGAGAACAACCGCATCACCACATCCGCGTTCGATGTGGATACCCAAAAAGCCGGTGCAACCTTCTTCTGGCGCATTGCCCCCAAGACCGAGTTACTGTTTCAGGCAGCGGGCACGCGTTCCAACTACACATTCACCGGCTCGACACTCGACAACACCACATACGTGGTGATGGCCGGCGTGAAATGGGAAGCCACGGCGCTCACTGAAGGCTACTTCAAGATCGGTGCCACCAAAAAAGACATGATGCGTCCCGGTGTCAACGACACCATGTCGGGCGCCTGGGATGGCGGCATCATCTGGAAGCCGCTCACTTACTCCATCGTCAATTTCTCGACCGGCCGCGCACTCAACGACCCGCTGGCTGGCGGCAATACCATCGAGAATGCGTACTACAACGCGAAATGGACGCATGAATGGACTGACCGGATCACCACCACCGTAGCCGGTGGTTACATCACTGACGAATTCAGGGGTACCGTTCCGGTTGCACGGAGCGACAAGACCAGTTCGCTTGGCTTGGGGGTTTCTTATGCGATGCAACGCTGGCTGACCTTGGGCGCGGATTACACCTACACCCAGCGCGAGTCAAATACGAACACCTTCAACTACCGCAAGAATCTGATGATGTTTACGGCCAAAGTGGCGCTGTAACGCCACCTGCTTCGTAATGGTGTTCAGGCTGTTGCTTGCCCTCGCGGGGCTACTGATTGCATTTGGTGCTGCAGCGCAGCCGCGCCCGGGATCGTCGTCCACCAGCCTGGTATCCAACTACAAGCTTGCCACCGGTGACGTGATTTCGATCAAGGTGTTTGGCGAGGAAGATCTATCCCGCGAAAAGATTCGCCTCACCGATGCCGGCACCCTGTTTTACCCGGTGCTGGGTGAAATCCAGGTGCTCGGCAAGACAGTCGGTGAAATCGAAAAACTGATTGCCGATGGCCTGCGCGGCCGCTACTTGGTCAACCCGCGTGTCACGGTGTCGATTGACGACTATCGAAAATATTTTGTCACCGGCCAGGTCGGGTCGCCCGGCGGCTTCCCGTTTCAACCGGGGCTGACGGTGGCCAAGGCGGTGGCGATTGCGGGCGGCTTCAAGGAACGGGCATCGCAGAGTAAAATGTTTGTTGTTCGCGACGCCGACCCGAAAAAGGGGCGCGAAAGGGTTGAGTTGGGCACGCTCATCTTTCCGGGTGACGTGCTGACGATCGAAGAAAGTTTCTTCTGATCCAACGCCGGCCGCTGTCGGCGCCGCAAGAAAAACATACCGGCGCACACCGGCACCGATGAAGGTCCCGATAAGGCACAAGCCGCTGAAAGCCCCTCCATGAACCGCTCCGCTACCGCAAACGACATCCTGCTGCCCGAAGAACCCCAGGAGGACCGCTTCGAACTGGTCGAGTACTGGCGCGGCATCACCCGCCGCAAGTGGAGCGTGATCGGGCTGACGCTGGCCATCACCTTGCTCACCGCGGTGATCGTTTATTCGATCAAGCCGGTGTATCGTGCCAGCGCGTTGATCCTGATCGAGACCGGCAAGTCCAAGGTCGTGTCGGTCGAAGAGGTCTACAGCGGCGTCAGTGCCAACCGCGAGTTCTTTCAGACACAGGCCGAGATCATTCGCTCACGCGAACTTGCCTCCAAGGTGGTGGCAAAACTGAAGCTCGCCACCCACCCGGAGTTTGACCCGCGCCAGCGCGAACCCTCGTTCTGGAGCAAATGGACGGCCCCCCTGGGCCTGGAACCCGAGAAATCGGAAATCACCGAAGAGGCCGCCGAAGCTAGCGCCGTCGGCCAATTCTTGGGTCGGCTATCCGCCGAACCGCTCAAGACCAGCAGCCTGCTGCGCGTCAGCTTTGAATCCACCGACCGCGAGCTGGCCGCCCGTGCCGCCAATGCCGTGGCTGATGCGTTTATCGAGAACGACCTCGAAGCGCGCTATCAGATGACGCAAAAAGCGACCGAGTGGCTCAACAGCCGCGTTGCCGGATTGCGCCAGAAACTCTCCGAGTCCGAAAAAGCCCTGCAGGAGTATCGCGAGCGCGAGCGCATCATCGACTCCAAAGGCCTGGCCCAGTCCGGTACGGCCAAGGTGCTCGAAGACCTGTTTGCAAAACTGGGTGAAGCGCGCCAGCGCCGCTCTGAAGCCGAGGTGGCGTATAACCAGGTGCGCGCGTTGCGCGGCACCGCCGGGGCCAATTTTGAAAGCATCCCTGCGGTATTGCGCAACCCGGTGTTTCAGGATGCCAAAAAAGCAGAAAATGAAGCCGAGAAGCGACTCACTGAAGTTGCCCAACGATACGGCAAAGAGCACCCGCGCATGGTGCAGGCCGAGTCGGAACTCAAGTCTTCGCGTGAAAACACGCGCCGCCAGATTGAAACCATCGTTTCCGCATTGGCCAAGGAGTTTGAAGTTACGCGTGCCAACGAGGCCGCCGTTGAGCGCACCCTGGGCGAAGCACGCGGCCAGGTGCAAGGCGTCAACCGCAAGGAATACCAGCTCGGCATCCTCGAGCGCGAGGTAACCTCGAACCGCCAGCTCTATGACATGTTCATCGGTCGCTTCAAGGAAACCAGCGTCACCAATGACCTGCAGTCGGCCATCGGCCGGGTGATCGACCGTGCTCAGGTGCCGGGTGGGCCGATACGCCCCAACACCACCCAGGTGATTCGCACCGCGTTTGTGCTGGCCCTGCTGTTTTCAATGGCGGTGGCACTGCTGCTCGATCGCCTCGACAACACCGTCAAGTCCTCCAACGACGTGGAAAACAGGCTCGGCGTCGGCGTGCTGAGCACGATCCCGATCGTGGCCGGCGGCAAGGACGCCGCCAAGCGCGCCTACCTCAAAGACCCGAATTCGGTGTTTTCAGAGTCGATACGCACCGCGCGCACCGGCGTGCTGCTGTCGTCGATTGACGAAGAACACAAGGTGCTGGTGGTGACCTCATCGGTACCGGGTGAAGGCAAAACCACCTTCGCCATGAGCCTCGCGTTTGCACATGCGCAAACCAAGCGGGTGTTGCTGATCGACGCCGACATGCGGCGCCCCAGTGTCGCCAAAACCCTGGGCTTCGACAAAGGCACTGCAGGGCTGTCGGAGTACATTTCCGGCGCGGCGCAGGCTTCGCAAGTAATCGTGCCGATTGACGACACCGAGGCCAAGCTGCTCCCGGCCGGCCACATACCGCCCAATCCGCTGGAGCTACTGTTGTCGCCGAAATTCGAGCTCGCGATCAACCGGCTCAAGGAGCTGTTCGACATCATCGTGATCGACTCGCCGCCGGTGCAACTGGTCAGCGATGCGCTGATCATCGCGCAGCACGCCACCGGGGTGATCTACGTGATCAAGGCCGACGACACGCCCTATCCGCTGGCACGCCAGGGGCTGATCAAGCTGCGCCGCAGCGGTGCGCCGATTCTGGGCGTGGCCCTCAATCAAATGGACTTCAAGCGTGCTGACCGCTATTACGGTGAATACAGCGGCTACGCCACCTACGGCTACAAACGCTACTACGGCTCCAAGACCTAGTTGTCGGTGAGCCGGGCCGGCGCTGCGAGGCACGCGCGATGATCGATTTGCACTGCCACTATCTGCCGGGCATTGACGACGGCGCCCAGAACCTCGAAGAGTCGCTGGCGCTGGCGCGCGCCGCCGTGGCCGACGGCATTACCCATGCCGTGATGACGCCGCATGTCCATGTCGGCGTATTCGAAAACCGCGCCGCCGGGATCGCACAGGCAGTTGCACAATTTCGCGACGCCCTGGCGCAGCATGGCATCCCCTTGCGCATTTCGGCGGGCGGCGAGGTGCGCATCGGCTCGGAGCTGATCGAACTGCTGGCCGCAGGTGAACTGCCGTTTCTGGGCGTGCTCAAACAACAACGCGTGATGCTTCTCGAACTGCCGCACGGGCAGGTGCCGGTGGGGGCCGACCGCTTCACCGCCTGGTTGCGCAAGCAGGGCGTGCTGCCGCTGATCGCCCACCCCGAGCGCAACAAGGACGTGATGCGCAACCTCGCCAAGCTGGACCCGTTCATCGAGCAAGGCTGCCTGCTGCAGGTCACCGCCGGCTCGCTGGTGGGCAGCTTCGGCGAGGTGGCGCAGCGCCGTGCACGCGAGCTGCTCGACCGCGGCGACATTTTTGCGCTGGCCACCGATGCGCACAACCTCGAAAGCCGCCCGCCGATGCTGGCTGCGGCCCATGCGTTTGTTGCCGCCGATGCCGGCGAGGCCGCTGCCAGCGCGCTGACACAACGCAACCCCGGCTCGCTGCTCGAACCCACGGTGGGTAGCGGGGTGCCGCCACCGGAGTCGCCGAGAACGCACTCCGCCAACCGATGAAAGAGAGGCGGAATGCGCGCCGGGCCGCGCGGCCCCTGCTGGCGCTTGCCCTGATCTCGCTTTGCTTCTGGGCGGCAGACCGTGCGATACGCATGGGCTGGGCCAGCTTTCAGGCCATCGAGGCGCGCGCATTGCTCGACCGCGCAATGCGATCAAACGAATCGATGCGGGCCCAAGCCTGGAACCGCGCGCGCGCCGGATTCACCGCCGCGATCCAGTCGGACCCGGACAACCCTGAATACCATCAAGGGCTAGCCGACCTTTATATGGTGCGGCTGGTGCGCATGCCCGGCAGCCGCAGCCAGATGACGCCCTATTATGAAATTGCCTTGCAGCACTACTTCAAGGCGGCATCAATGCGGCCCACATGGCCGTACTCTCATGCGGGCATCATCACCGCAAAGCAGCAACTGGGGCGCATTGATGCCGATTTCAAAACGGCCCTGGCCATGGCATCGCGCTACGGCCCCTCTGAAATGGCGGTTCAGGAGCAGATCATTTCCGCCGGGTTCCAAAGCTGGCAAGCGCTCGGCGCGCCAGAACACGCATTGATACTTGGCAACCTGCAGCGTGCCCGGCAGGTACGCCCCGCGCAAACGGCCACCCTGCTCGCGCAAATAAAGCCATTGCTACCACCGTGTGATCAGCTGCCCGCAGACTTGGCAGATGCCATGGCAGGCGCCTGCGCAACACCCGGCACAGCCGCCCCGGCCCGCAAATGACCGACACCCGCCACGAAGAGCGCTACGAATTGCGCCACCATTCGCGCCACGAAAAAGCGGACCCTGCCACGCTTTGGGAACGCGGCATCTACTGGGGCCTGGTGGGCCTGCTGTTCTGGGCACCGCTGCCGTTCGGCGGCATTCGCGGCTGGTCGGTAGCGGTGATGGTGATCTGGGTCGCGGTGCTCGGCGCCCTGTGGGCGGCAGGGTGGCTGGCTGGCAAGTGCACCGTGGGTTCATCGTTTTACCGGGGCCGCTTTGCACTCGGTGTGCTCGCGCTCTGGGCGCTGTTGATCACGCTGCAGGCTATGCCCCTGCCCGCCGGGTTGGTGAACCTGCTGTCACCAGGTGCGGCGGCGGTGCATGCTGAGCAAGGACTCTACAGCCACCCCGATGCCGGCGGCGTGATGCGCAGTGTCACGCTCTCGATCGACGCCGCAGCCACGCAACGCCTGCAACTGCTCACGCTGGCGCTGACCGGCTACTTCGCGCTGTTGCTGCTGGTGATCAAGCGCACCAGCCGGCTCAGGCAATTCACGCTGATGCTGGTGACCAGCGGCATACTCTATTCGGCTGCCGCCCTGTATCTGCATTTCACCGGCGCCACCTACATGCTGTTTCATGAAGAAGTGATGCATGAAATGGCCAAGGGGCCGTTTTTGAACCGCAACCATTTCGGCACCTTCATCGAAATATGTCTCGCCTGCGGCGTCGGCCTGATCGTGGCCGATTTCGCACCGACGCAATTGACCACGCGCAGCCAGCGCGTACGCTGGGCGCTGGGGCTGCTGCTCAGCGCCAAGGCGCGCATGCGTTTGCTGCTGATCGTGATGGTGATTGCGCTGATATTGACGCGCTCGCGCATGGGCAATGTGGCGTTCTTCACTGCGCTGATCGCCGGCGGCTTTGTGGCCTTGCTGTTCCTGCACGCCGGCTGGAAGAGCATTCTGGTGTTTTTGGCCAGCATGCTGATCCTGGACGCGGCCATCATCGGCTCGTGGATCGGCGTTGACCAGGTGATCAAGCGCGTACAGCAAACCGCCTTGACGGACGAGGCAAAACAGGTCGGCGCCATGACCGACGAATCGGTCGAAACGCGCACCAATCAGGCATTATCGGCCCTGCCCAGCGTGCGCCGCTTTCCGCTATTTGGCACCGGCGCCGGGTCGTTCATGGCCATGTACCCCCAATACAAGCCGGTCGATTACCCGTTTACGCTCAGTCATGCGCACAACGACTTCATTCACTTTCTGGTGGAAACCGGTGTGCTCGGTGCAGCATTGCTGTTCACCCTGATGGCGCACGCGTACCTGGCCGTATTGCGCACGCTACGCAGCTCAAAACACCAGGTGCGCCGCGGCCTGGCGCTGGGCGCGTTTATCGGCATGCTCTCGGCAATGATCCACGCCACGGTGGAGTTTGCGTTTCAGATCTCGGCGGTAGCCCTGGCCTTCACGGCGCTGGTGGCGATTGCGGTGCTGGCACAAGACCGCTTCAGGGAAGCGCCGGCCGCGCTACCTTCACCAACAGCGCCTCCCACGCCTTGAGCGCAATGCTTTTGTCGTAGCGCGCGCACAACAGGGCGCGCGCGCGCTGCCCCATGGTGTCGCGCAGTGTGTCTGCTCCGGCCAGGTGCAGCAGTTGTGCGGCGAGCCCGGCTGCATCGCCCTGGCGCACTGACACGCCAACGCCCTCTTGCGCCACCAGGCGGCTGATTTCACCCTCCGGGTCGCCGATGAACACCAGCGGCCGCCCGGCAGCAAGAATGCCGTAAAGCTTGCTCGGAAACACGTAGCCCTCGACCTCGGGCCGTTGCGACACCAGATGAATATCGCCGGCACCGAGGCTAAAGCGCAGGTCGGCCGCATCCTGGTAGGGCCGAAACTCCACATTGCCCAGGGCCCGGCTGCGCACCTGCTGTTCCACCCGACCCCTCTGCGCACCGCCGCCGATGAACAGAAAGCCGATGGTGGCCGACTGGTCTGCCAGCAGTTGCGCCGCACCCAGAATCGTGTCGAACTCATGGGCGCGGCCCATGTTGCCCGAGTAGCAGACGATGCACCGGCCCTCGAGCCCCCAATCGCGCCGCAACGGGTTGTCCGCCGCCGCCACCGGGTAGATGGCCGCCTGGTCGGCCCAGTTGGGCAGCACATGAATATGGGTGTCGGGCACCCCGGCGCGCGCCAGCACCGCGGCCATGCTCTCGCCCAGCACCACGTTGGCCGCCGCGGTGCGGAAGGCGCGATTGCGCAAACGGCGCAGCACCCCCGCCTGAGGACCCGACAGCACGCGCATACCCAGCGCCTCGGCGACCTCGGGAAACACGTCCTGCACCCAGTTGACCAGGCGGGCGCCGCGCCAGTGCGCGACCCAGCCCACCACCACTGAAATGAGCGGCGGGTCGGTCTTGGCCACGATCACATCGTGGTTGCGTGCGACGCGCCAGAGACGCCACGCCGCGGCGCAGTAGAAGCTCGCATAATCGAGCGCGCGACCCGGCAGACTGGCGCGCCCGAAATGGCTGGTGCGCACGCGATGCACGTCAACCCCGTTGATCCGCTCGTACGCAGGCAGCACCACTGCAGGGTCATCGTAGCGCTGACGACTGGTGATCACGCACACCTGGTGCCCGGCGCCGGCCAGAAAAAAAGCCAGATCAGAAAGCATCTGGCTGGTGGCCGAGTGGTCCGGGTGGAAATAGCGGTTGAGGAAAATCAGCCTCATGGCGCCGTGCCGATTTGCCGCATCGGTCACACCGCCAGGACTATGCGGCGCGAAGCTCACGCCGGATCGTATCGCGCACGGTCTTGACCAAATTCTTGCCCAGCAGGTGTTGTCTCAGCACTTCATTGATCAGCGCCTGATAACTCGACCCCGCCGCCGCCGCTTCGGCACGAAAAGCCGACAACACGGTAGCGTCAAGGCGAATCGTAATGCGCTCTTTGGATTGCTCGGCGTGCAGTTTCCGGAGTGCGGGAACGTCTTTGGCCGGTTTGGCGTCGGCAAAGTCGTAATCCTTGAATTTCTTATACAGGTTGGTTTTCATAGCGTTTCCTCTGCTGTGCATTGGCAGGCCGTCCTTCGCTTCTTCAAACGTGACGCCCGCATGCTCGATTGCGTTGCGCCGGTTCTTCGCCGGGTCGAAGATCACTTGCATGGTCAATTATATGCACATTTGTATGCCAATCACCATTCAGAGTCATCCAGTGGCGCTGGTATTCCCGGGGGAGGCGCCGCAGAAAAAATCAGCCCGGGTCGCAATCTTGGCGAGCGGCGTTCTTCACTGTCGCTGCACCACCCAATCACCCATCACCAGCAGATCCATGCGCGTGCGCAAAAAACAATCGAGCGCCTCTTGCGGCCGGCACACCACCGGCTCGTTTTCGTTGAGCGAGGTATTAAGCAACATCGGCACGCCCGTCAACACACGAAACGCCTCAATCAGGGCGTAATAGCGCGGGTTGGTGGCACGCGTTACGGTTTGCAGGCGCCCGGAGCCGTCTACGTGGGTCACGGCGGGAATCAGTGCGCGCTTGTCCAACCTGACCGGATACACCTGCATCATGAAGGGTACGTCGTCGTCGGTTTCAAACCAGCCGGCCACGTGCTCGCGCAGGATGGAGGGCGCGAACGGCCGGAACGATTCACGCCGCTTGATCTTGAGGTTGAGGATATCTTTCATGTCGGCGCGGCGCGGGTCACCGGCCTGGACCCATTTCATTTACATTTACCCCCTTTAAGGGGATAATAATATCGTGGAAAAGCATACGCCCCACTACCAACTGGCTGCCATCCAGAGGCAGATGAAGACGGTGCCGCTGTTGAATCTGACCGTTTCGGCAAGAAACGGCATGCGGGCGGCAGGTATGAGCCGAGCTGATGCCTTGGCGGCGGTGCAGAGGCTGGACCGCACTGACTTTTACAAAAGTATGACCACGCATGGCGATCATCGAGTTTGGCAAGACGTTTATCACGGGCACTGGAACAGCATCGCCCTCTACATCAAGTTCCAGCAAGCTGGCGAATATTTCGTGGTCTCGTTAAAGGAGTTGTGAAATGGCAAGCAAATGGAATGAGCAACCGTGTCCGGTTTGCGGGGCGGGAACGCTGCACGACGGCGTCAAATCCATATCCCAAGGTTACAAAGGTCACCGCTTTATTTCCAAAAGCCGTGGGGCGTTCTGCGACCATTGCACCGAAGGCATGGTTGATTACGATGCGGCCGAAGAAGCCGCCTGGCTTGCTTTTCGTGACCGGGTGGATACCGCTGAAGCAGCCGAGTTGGCCCGCATCCGCAAAAAACTGAAACTCACCCAAATCGAAGCGGCACAACTGGCAGGCGGCGGTAAAAACGCCTTCTCCCGATATGAACGTGGACACGCGAAGCCGGTAGCTGCCGTGATCAACCTGTTCCGCCTGCTCGACCGCCACCCGGATCTGCTGAACGACTTGAAAACCGGTTGAAAGCGCTTCACGTGATCTTTGGGGGTATGCATGGCTACAAATACTGTCGTTCGTGCCCGGATTGACGGGCACATCAAAGAAGAGGCTGCGACCGTGTTGGCGACGATGGGGCTCACCCTGTCGGATGCTTTCCGCATCATGGTGACGCGCATTGCACGCGAAAAAACGCTACCTTTTGACCCGCTGGCGCCGAACGCGGAAACTATTGAAGCCATGAAACAGGCGCGCCGTGGCGCATTGCCATCGTTTACCAGCGTCGACGCCCTCATGGCGGACCTGAATGCGGCGGATTGAACCAGCCCATACTGGGGCCTGAACGCACCATCGTCACTCGCGCCGCTGCACCACCCAATCACCCATCACCAGCAGATCCATGCGGGTGCGCAAAAAACAATCGACCGCCTCTTGCGGGCGGCACACCACCGGCTCGTTTTCGTTGAACGAGGTGTTGAGCAGCATCGGCACGCCGGTCAGCTCACGGAAGGCTTCGATCAGCGCGTAATAGCGCGGGTTGGCACCACGCGTCACGGTCTGCAGGCGCCCGGAGCCATCGACGTGGGTGACGGCCGGTATCGAGGCGCGTTTTTCGGCACGGATCGGATACACCTGCATCATGAACGGCACGTCGTCGTCGATTTCAAACCAGTCGACCACATGCTCGCGCAGGATCGACGGCGCAAACGGCCGGAACGACTCGCGCCGCTTGATCTTGAGATTGAGGATGTCTTTCATGTCGGCACGGCGCGGGTCGCCAACGATGCTGCGGTTGCCGAGCGCGCGCGGCCCCCATTCCATGCGGCCCTGGAACCAGCCCAGCACCCGGCCGTCGGCAACCGCCTGGGCCGCAATACGCACCAGCTCGCTTTCATCGGCAATGCGGCGCACCGTGCACCCGGCAGCTGCAAGCGCGGTGGCTTGCCGATCGAGCAATGCCGTAATCTCTGCATCGACGGCCTCAGGCCCCCAATAGGCGTGGTCCATCAGAAAGCGATGGGTGCTGGTGCTCGTCTGATGCCAGGCCACGAAGGCCGCACCAATCGCGCCGCCGGCATCACCCGCCGCCGACTGCACATACAGGCGCCGAAACGGCGTGTGGCGGTAGATCTTGCCGTTGGCAACCGAATTCATGCCGCACCCGCCCGCAAGCGCCAATGCGTCGAGGCGATGGCGCTGGTGCAGGGCGTTGAGCAGGTGAAAAAAGGTCTCTTCGTACATGGCCTGCACCGAGTGGGCCATGTCTTTGTGGCGCTGCGTCAGCGGCTCATCCTTGCCGCGCGCCGGGCCGAGCAGCTGGGCCAGTTGCGGTGAATACAGCTTGCCCACCCGGGGTTCGCCGTTTTCCCACTCGTATTCGACCTTCTCGCGATGATGGCGAAAATGGTCCAGGTTGAGGCGAAACGCGCCGCCGTCTTCGAGGTGCACGATTTGCCGCATCTCGGCCATGAAACGCGGTGCGCCGTAAGGGGCGAGCCCCATCACCTTGTACTCGTCGCCATAGTTTGGAAAGCCGAGATACTGGGTCAGCGCCTGATAAAAAATGCCCAGCGAATGCGGAAAATAGACCTTGTCTTCGACCTCGATGCGATGGCCACGGCCGACACCCCAGGCCGCGCTGGCGAAATCACCAAAGCCATCCACGGACACAGCGACGGCCTCTTCAAACGGCGACACCAGAAACGCCGAGCCCAGATGCGCGAGGTGGTGCTCGATGTGCCGCACCTCAGCACGCAAGGTTTCGCCGGGAAACGCCCGCACCAGTTCTTCGGCCACCCCGGCACGCTCGCGCTTGTTGCGAATGCGGTCGAGCACCAGCGACAGATCCGGCCGGTGCGTGGCGGTATAGGCGATCTTTTTCCACAGGTTGGCGCCGGCATCCTGGTTGATGGCGACGACGTCCAGGTCGGCAAGGGTACAAGCGGCCGCCTCAAGGCAATAGCGGATGGCTTCGGACGGAAAGCCGGCCCAGTGCTTGATGCGCCGGAAGCGCTCTTCTTCGGCCGCGGCAAGGAGCACGCCATCCCTGACGATGCACGCGGAAGAATCGCCGTGGTAGGCATTGAGGCCCAGTATCAGCAAGCCGGCTCCCGCTGTTGATCGCGCGCCGTCACGGGTTTGCCGGCATCGGCTGGCGCGAGAACCAGCGCCACGCGGTTTCAACAATATCGGACAGCGCGTCAAATTGCGGTGCCCAGCCCAACTCGGCATGGGCACGCCCTGCGCTCGCCACCAGACGCGCCGGGTCACCGGCGCGCCGCGCGGTGATGCGGTATTGAATGTCCTGGCCGGTGACGCGCCGGCAGGTATCGATCACGTCCTTGACCGAGCAGCCGTTGCCGGTGCCGAGATTGAAAGCCTCGAATCCTGACGCATTGCCCTGGACAAGCCGCTGCATCGCCAGCAGATGCGCGGCGCACAGGTCAACGATGTGGACATAGTCGCGCACGCAGGTGCCATCCGGCGTGCCGAAGTCGTCTCCGAACACCTGCAGGCGTGTCTCTTCGGGGCGGCCGCCGGCGCGCAGGCGCAGCGCCTCAAGCAGGACCAGCGGGATCAAATGCGTCTCCGGGACATGGCGCTCGCCCAGTTCGCCATCCGGGTCGCAGCCGGACGCGTTGAAATAGCGCAGCGCGACGGTGCGCAGCCCGTAGTCGCGGCCAAAGTCGGCCATGGCGCGCTCGGACACCAACTTGGACATGCCGTAGGGGTTGACCGGCCGTTGCGGATGGTCTTCATTCATCGGCAGTGAAACCGGATCACCGTAGGTGCTGCAGGTCGACGAAAACACCAGGCGCTGCACTTGCGCCGTACGCATCGCACCCAGAAGATTCAGGGTGCCGACGACATTGTTGTTGTAATACTTGGCCGGGTCCTGCACCGACTCGCCGACGTAGCAGCTCGCGGCAAAATGCATCACCGCGTCTATTTGCCGGCCGGCGAAGGCGCGCGCAGCATCAGCCGCGTTCTTCAAATCGCCTTCGACCAGGTCGGCCCCCTGCAGCACATCGCGGTGACCGGTGGAAAAATTGTCGAACACCGTGACCTGATGGCCCTGACGGAGCAACAGTTTGACCATGTGTGAGCCGATATAGCCGGCACCACCGGTGACCAAAATCGAATGCGTCATGGCTTGAGCCCTCGCCGCAGATCATGTTTTCGCGCCACCACCATGCCCTGATACAAGGCGCGCATCATGCAAAAGATCAAACCGTCGCGGCCATCCAGGAAGCCGCGGCGCCAGAGATAGCTGTACAGAAAATAGACCACCGGGCGGCCGGGCACCTTCGCCGCCAGGCGCTTGAGTGCCTTGCGGCGCTGCATCGGGTCACCAGTGAACAGGCCGGACAGGCTCGCGGGCTCGGCGTCTTGCTGCAACTCGTACTCTGCGTCCTTGCGGGCGTAGCGGTTATGGCGCTCGAACCATTCGTCCATGCCTTTCAGGTTTTCGTCGATCAAATCGTTCTCCAGATCGCGGATCTCGCCATCGACCTCCTGGGTTTCGGCATGCCCGCGGTTCACGTAGCGCACGCGCCCATTACGCACCAGCCTGACAACCCAGGTGGGGTACAGGCTGCTGTATCGAAGCCAGCGCCCCCACATGTGAAAACGGCGCTTGAGGCGGAAGGCGCCGACCTGGTCAGGCACGACCGGCAAGATCCGGCCCAGCTCTTGGCTCAATTCAACCGGCACACGTTCGTCCGCATCCAGAATCAGCACCCACGGGTGCGCCGGTGCAGCGGCTTGCAGCGCCCAATTGCGTTGATCGCCAAAGCCGGTGAACACATGCTCAAACACCCGCGCGCCCGCAGCCAGTGAAATATCCCGCGTCTTGTCGTTGCTGAAAGAGTCGATCACGATGACGTCATCGCACCAGGCCAGGCTCTGGAGGCACCCGGGAAGGTTGAGCTCCTCGTTCAAGGTGAAAATCATCACCGAGACGGGGATGGAAGGGGTGCGGGAGAGAGCGGCGTCCATGAGGGCTCGTCGAGCCGGTGGTCAGGGTTGCAATGATGTGGGCGGCAATGGGCGCCTGGAAATGCAGATCATATTTTTCCACAGCCATGGCAGTCGACCGTAAAACGCAAACTGAACATCGACAAAACCATTCCGGGCGACAAGCTCCCGCAGTGTCTGTACGCTGAAAAACTTGATATGGCCTCCGTCCCAATGAACTCCGTGGTGGGAATCCCACTTGTTAAAGACGCTCAATGCCAGATTCTTCAGATAGCCGTGATACGGCGTACCGACAATTAAATATCCGCCCGGTTTCAGAAGCGACGCAGCGGCTTCGATCAGCGCAGCAGGCCGGTAGAGATGTTCGATCACGTCGCTCGACACGACCGCATCAAAAGGATATATAGCAAGCGTTCTCGCCAGCAGATCGCTTCCAATTTCAGCTTTGGCAAAGCGGACATTCTCGGTAGCGTAGTGCCTATTTGCAATCTCCACACCGCTTTCCGACGCGTCAACGCCAGTAACCCGAAACCCCGAGGCACCAAGCCTGGACGCAAGATATCCATTGCCATATCCCAGGTCACAAACGTGCTCCACACTCCCAAGCTGGCTGGCCAAGTGAACGATTTTTTCGGCGAGCCGACGCTCGGAATCCCCATTGTGCGTGCCGGCTGCGGAGTAGCCATATTCCTTGTATTTCTCAGTCACGGCAAACGATCCCTCAGTAACGCAGTTGCCCGATTTGATGTGCGCGCGAAACACCTGCCACTCCGCTTGGCGTCAAGGCATTGGCTTCATTTTTTTGTGGGGGAGACCGAAGGCGCGGCGCTGCAAGCAGTGCACCAAAGGCTATTCCCATCAATATCAGCACAAACGGGTCACCAAAAACTTGTGATGCCGTGACAAACGAAAAAACATTCGCCACCAGAAACGCCACCAGCGCGAACGCTACGATCGGCGCCTCGCCGCCTACCCTGTCCATCTGCGCCAGCAGCCGGCGCACCGTCTTGGCCATGATCCACAATACCCAGGTGATGACGATCAACCCCGGTATGCCCAACTCGACAATGATTTTGCCCAGGCCGCCTTCCGCCGCCCCGGCAATCGATTCATCCCCGCCGAAATGCTGCGCTCCCTGGCTTACTGCCCCGGCGCCGAGGCCCAGAAAGCCCACCTGGTCGATGGCCGAGACTACCGAGCCAATACCGAGCATGTAAAAGCGGTCCCAGGCATCTTCATAGGTACTACCCCCGCGCTGGGCATAGACTTGGAATGTCGTGGCCTCGGACAAGTCGGCGCCAATGTAATAAAGCGTGGCAATGGCGCTGGCTGCCACGCCGAACAACGCGTAACTGGCCTTGCGCGCATCCCGATGGCGCGAATACTGAAGCAACACGGCGAAAATGCCGACGAACAAGCCGATCGTGGCCAGTGCCTTGCGGCGCCCGGTCAAAAACGCGGCAGATACCAGCAAGGCGATGACCAGCAACGACAACAAGAGTCTCATTACGGTAGGGCGCAGGGTTGCCAGCACAATCACAAAACAGGTGGCGGCGCCCAGGTGCCAGGCCGTTATCTCAGGCGCGCGCATGAACCCGGTGTGCATGGTGATGATGCCTGCATCCCCGTAGAACACCAGGGCCTCGCCAACCGACTTGAAGATCGCCCAGTCCGCGCCCAGCCACGACATATACACCGTGAGCGCCACGATGATCACGCCCACCACATATGTCAGCGCCAGTTGGCGAAAGTCTCGCTCTGTCCGGCAATACCACCAGCCTACCCAGATCGCCGGCAGCGGGCTCAGGTAGGCGACCAGCCCGATGCCCGCCAGGGGAATCGACTCAAAATTGACAATGGTAATCATTGCCTGGAAGAACACCAGGCCGGCAAAAAAAACAAAGGCCCTGACGACGGACGGATACTGAAAACGCAGGCTCATCGCCTTGGACGCCCCGCCAAAGCGCCCCACGCCGATGCCCCAGACAAACAGCATCACCACCCCGACCGCCCCCGAGATGGCCACCGGTTCGCCGGGCACGAGCTTGCGAACCAGATCTTGCGCAAACCCTACGGCGAGAATGAAAAACACGCCGTTGCGCCAATCGGCGCTCACCTGCACGAACAGCAGCACGCCCAACACCGCAACGAATATGATGACGAGTGCATCCACCGATGGATTCTTTCAGTCTGTTAACCCGCGACACGGGCACGTTTCAGGCGGGGCGGCTGCGCGGTTGGCGCACGCCGCCCGCGATTATCCCGAATATTAAGGCGTATGGCCAAAAATGATGAAGCGCCGCAAACATCACGTATCGACGTGGATGCGCAAGATTGGCGTACTCCGGAACAACACCCGGCAGGTATGACAGCAGCAATGCGAGGGCGGCGACCAAACATACCGCGCCGCCTGCCACAAAGACCATCGCACCCGATGCCCGCAACACTGCGCTGATGCCCCATGGGGGCGCTGGCCCGGTTGCGCGCCATGCAGCCAACACCGTGCCGGCAAATAGACCGGCTCGCAACCCAAGGCTGGCGTAATCGGCTGGCACCGCGACGTAATCGCCGCTGATCACCGCCGACAGCATGCCAATACCCCAGCCGAAGGACGCCCCAGTCACGGCGAACCCACAAACCATGGCGAGCCATTGGGTCAATCGCACCGGTTGGCCACTTTCATCCATTGTTCTGCCAGGGCACCGACATCTTTGAGAGCCGGGAGCGCATCGTATGCCAGCCAGGCCGGCCCGGGGCGCGCTGCCTTGAACGATACGCCACGCACACCCTGCACCGCGCGCTTCAGCTCGCAGGCGGCCACCGGATTGTCGGTGCGCTGCGTCGATTGGCGAAAGACATTGCCTGCGCTCACCACGACGGAAGGCAAACCAAAACGTTCGTCGACAACGATATTCGCAAACAGATTGTTTTCAACCCGCACATTGTCAAGCGGCGCACTGTGCCAGCTCAGCCATTTGCCGCTGAAGACATTGTTGTCGACCGTGACGTTGCGTGTCGGCCCCGATCGGGCATCGCTGCGCCCGGCCCAGGGGTTCATCAACTTCAGATGGGCACCCACCGGCCGGTCTGGCGGGTGCAAAAAGAGATTGTTACGCACCCGCACCGGGCCTGTGAGGACGGGGCTCAGGCTCAAACTCACCGGGAAGTTGTAGACCAGGTTGTGGTGGAGGTGCATCCGTACCGCATGGCCATCCAGTTCAAACCCGTCGTCGGTGCCATAGGCAAGCAGGTTGCCGTAGATTTCGATTCCCTTGTCGACGTTCACGCCGGGCGTGCTCAGTTGCATGCCATCGCCGGCGTGGGTTACCAGATTGTGCCGGGCGATGATGTCGTCGCCGGTGACGCTGATCAGAGTCGAGCCCGAATGGTGGCTGTAAATATCCGACCCGCTGAGCCAATCGTGGGCCCAGAAATACTGCGGGTAGTTGTTGTAGTGGGAGTGTTCAACGATCAACCCTTTGGGCAAGCTGACCCGCGGGAAGCCGGAAATGCCGGACACGGCGCCGCTGAAGAGGGCATGCCGCACCACAACGTGATGGGCGTTCCAAAGCAACAGCCCGGCACCGACGCCCAGGTGAAAGCGCAGGCCCTCGAAACGCACGTGGTCGGCTTCGACCCAGACGTTGGCCGAGCGGATCGACCAGGAAGCATAGGGCCGCGGAATTTCGCGATGGATCTGCAGATTGTGCTCCCGCGGTGAGCGGCCATCTGCAAACGCCACATGCAGCCGGCCCTGCTCCCAGGCAAAGGCGCCCCAGGCCTTGGGCCGGCTGACCAGTTCGCGCAGGCGCGCGACGCGCCCTTCGGTGCCGACCCAGTGATAAACCTGATCGCCCTTTGCACCCGGCGCCCAGCGCACATGAAAGAAATTTTCATCATCGCCCACCACGTGATAGATTGGCCACGGTGTGGTTGCCGACCAGATCTTGCCACCTTCATGGCGCCAGGCGAGGCGTTTGACTACGTCGTCCGGCGCGGCCCCGCTAATCGTCACCGTACCGGGGTACACCGCCCTGAATACCACCGGCCTATCCGGTGCTCCACCGCGGCGTACGCGCACTTCTTCACGGTATACACCGGGCAAGATCAGTACCTTTTCCCCCGGCGCCACCATGTCGGCGGCGCGCTGGATCGAGGCCACTGCCGAAGCGGGTGACCGGCCGCTATGCCAGTCGCTGCCTTGCGGCGAGACATAGATCACGCCCTCGCGCAGCCATGGTAAGGGCGGGTTCCACAGCGCCAGCGCGGCAACCACCACCGGAACCAGCAACGCAACATGGCGCCACATGATTACCCTGCCGCGCGCACCGGTCTAAACCTCGCAGCACCACGCAAGATTATTTGCGTACTCAACCGGAACCAGCATCAGATCCTGAGAGTACGACTTTGCATCAATTGAATGAGTAAATCTGAATACTTTGCCTGGCAAACGCTGCCACAAGAGGTAGTCAATCGACTTGGAAAACTCCACCACGTCCATAATGCTTTCGCTATGCCACTTCAAGCAACCAGCCGCGAACTCCCCGTAGATGATGGGTCTGTTTTGACTCAGAAACTCACGCCCACCCCTGAGGATTTTTAGGTCATATCCGTCGGTATCGATCTTGATCACCGCGCATTTCCCAGGGAGGGCGGATGCATGCATAAGAACATCAATGGTCGTAATCTGAATCGGAATTTTTACGCACTCATACTTCCCGTTTGGATCCATAGTCGACCCTACCGGCAACACATTTGCAGTGCCCGTGCCCTCTCCTAATTTCAAATCGCCTTCAACTTGTATATCAACCTTTCCAGGGATTTCTCCCAATCCTGTGCCAATCACGGATATGATTTCGTGCGCATCATTCAAAGTTACATTATGTCGAAGCGCTTTTTCGTTATCTGGGACTGCTTCAATGCAAATGACATGCGGCTTGAAAGAAAGAGCATTGGGGCTCTTGCTGATCATGAGGGCTGTGGGTATGCCGATTAGCCCAATATTTGCACCGATGTCCAGAACGTAGCCGGGGTTGTGGATGCTTTCGCGGATCCTGATTAGAAATTGCACAGTGCTGGCTTCATATTCTCCAGAAATATAAGCGAGCCGCTGAAGCCAACTATGAAGGTCTAACCTCACCCGATAGCGAACTGGTGCGCGCAGGATTGCATCCACGGGAATATGCTGAGATTTCAGATTCAAGGCGTTGAATAACCTGAGAAATACGCCGTTCTTCCCTCTAAATGCAGGAAGGTATGCAGCCACTCCCCCAACAGACGTAAAAAACTTAGCCGCAAGCTTTGCCATGTTCTTTTCCTGAAATAGGGGAGTACACAAACGGGAGCGACGTCCCGGGTTCATCGGGGAGTTACATTATTGATTATGCAACCTCGAAAGGATTATGCGTCCCTATTTCGGGACCGGTCAATCACGCATTCCTGATACACGGCTTCCATCTGTTGCGCTACCGTATCCCAGCCGTACTGCCGCGCAACCGCAGCAATGCCGTTTGCCGACATCGCTTCAAGTGCACTGGAATCTGACAGCATCTGCGCGATGCCCGCCGCCAGGGCATCCGGTGCGCCATCCACCACGATGCCGGCGCTGCTCTCGCGCACAATGTCGGCCACGCCCATTTCCGGCGTGACCACCACCGGGCAGCCGGCGGCCATGGCTTCGAGCACCACATTGCCGAAGTTTTCAGAATAAGACGGCACCACCAGCGCGCTGGCATGGCGCAGCAGGGCCAGCTTGTCGGCGCCATAGGCCGGGCCGATGAACCGGACGCGTTGTTCCACCCCGTGTTGCCGGGCCAGCGCCTCCAGCACGGGCTGGTAGGCCTCTTCATCGTTGCCGGCGATCACCAAATAAGTGTCTGCCAAATGCGCCGGCAGTTGCGCCATGGCGGGGATCAGGCGGTCCAGGCCTTTTTTCCAGTTGATGCGCCCGATGAACAAGAGGTAACACGGGCCGGCGGTGAGTGCTGCCACTTTGGCGGAGGCGGCGGCGCCCTCATTGCCAACCTTGGTGCCGGCGGGGGCGGCATCCACCCCATTGGGCACGATGCGTACCGGCGGCAAGCGCAGGTTGAAACCGGCCAAACCATCCCCCTCAATGCGGCTGGTGACGTGGATGGCGGCTGCACCCTCAAGATTGCCGCGCTCGATCAGGCGGATCCAGGCGGTTTTGAGCAAGCGGCTCTTGCGTTTGATCAGGTCTGGCACCAGCATGCCGCGCGGCGCGACCACATAGGGCACCCCATGACGCGTTGCGGCACGTGCAGCGGCCCAAGTGGGCCACAGAAACACCGAGTGGGTATGCACGATGTCGAAAGATGGCATTTGCGCATGCAAGGCCCGGCCCATGCGCGGCGACCAATACAGCCTTCTCAAGAACGGCACGGGAAAGTACCAGACCTTGACCCCATCCATGTCCACCGGCACGCCCACGGGCACAGCGGAATTCGCCCTGCCATCCACATTGGTGGTGAACACCTGCACGTCGTGCCCGCGCTGCGCCAGCGCCTTGCACAGGGCGTGAACCGACACGATCGGCCCGCCATAGCGCACTGCGGGGTAGTAGGAAGGAACAACGTGAAGGATGCGCACTTGACGGCTTTTTCGCAACTATTCGGGTGCCTATTCAGGCCCTTCTGACGAGGCCTTCATCGCCTGATGCGCGCTACAAGCAGATCATCAGAGAAATAAATACCTTCCAGAAAATCTGGTAGCACACCCGAGTCTTGCATCGAATAATAAAAGGGATGACGCGCCTTCCGCCCCACGATGACCAGATAGTCGGCACCGTAGCGATTGGCAATATCAAGCACCACCTGAGG
>CANJDH010000043.1 GCA_947473125.1 Burkholderiales bacterium | reverse complement strand
CCGCCGGCGCTGCGATCCATGCCTTTGTGGTGCCGCGCGCCGGCACCAGCGTCACGGCAGAGGACTTGCTCGCCCACGCGAGGAAGCGCCTGCCGGCGCACGCCGTGCCGGTGTCGGTGCGCTTCGTCGCAACCCTGCCGCGCAATGCGCTGGGCAAGGTGATGCGGCGGCGCCTGCTGGACACGAACGCCTAAAGGGACATTGGCCGGAAATCCCTGTGTACCAAGGGTTTCCGGCCGGTCAATGTAGAGCGCTTTTCGTTCAACCCTCCGTTCAAGCGCCTTATTTGTACTGGTCTTCGATGCGCGACCAATCGGTCATGCCGACGATGTTCTTGTATTCCTCGAACGAGACGCCGGTACCGACCTGCTTGAATTCGCCGGAGCGAATGTCTTCGAGCGCCTCGCGCATCACTTTGGTAATCCGCATCAGCAGCGAAATGCCGTAGATCACCAGGCGGAAACCGAGTTCCTCAAGTTGCGCCGGTTTGAGAATCGGGGTGCGCCCGCCTTCGAGCATGTTGGCCAGTAGCGGTACGTCAAAGGCGCGGCCGATGATCGCCATTTCCTCGACGGACATCGGTGCCTCGATGAACAGGCCGTCGGCGCCGGCGCGCAGGTAGCGCTCGCCGCGGCGCAGCGCTTCGTCGAGGCCCACCACTTCGCGGGCGTCGGTGCGAGCGATGATGAAGGTGTCGGGGTTGATGCGCTCGCCGGCGGCGGCGCGGATCTTTGATTCCATTTCGTGGACCGGCACCAGCGCCTTGCCGGCGATGTGGCCGCAGCGCTTGGGCGAGACCTGGTCTTCAAAAAAAAGCGCCTGGGCGCCGAGGCGTTCCAGCGTATGCACCACATGCACTACGTTCTTGTGGTCGCCGTAGCCGTTGTCGGCATCGACCAGCGCCGGCAGGTCGCTCACGGCCAGCATGTCGCGGTAGGCGTCGGCGAATTCCCGGAGGCCGAGCAGGCCGATGTCGGGCACGCCGTAGCGCACCCCGGCGATCGGGAACCCGCCCATGAACACAGCCTTGAAACCGGCCTGCTTGATCAGGAGGGCGGAGAGCGCATCGTGCGCGCCGGGCATCACCAGCGGGCGTTCGCTGGCGGCAAGTTGGCGAAAAGTGGGCTTGGTCATGGTGGTCGGTTTCATTCAAGTTTGACGCCGGCGTCGCGAATCACCCTGCCCCAGCGGGCGGTGTCGTCGCGGATCAGCTGGGCGAATTCTTCGGGAGTGCCGGGCGCGGCTTCGGCGCCCTGGGCGGACAGTTTGTCTTGCATGTCGGGCGAACGCAGTACCTTGTTGAGTTCGCTGCTGAGCCGCGCGACGATGTCTTTCGGCGTGGCGGCGGGGACCACCAGGCCGAACCAGGTCACGCCTTCAAAGCCGGGCAGGCCCGACTCAGCCACGGTGGGCAGCTCGGGCGCCAGCGGCGAGCGTTTGGCGCTGGTGATCGCCAGGCCCTTGAGCTTGCCGGCGCGGATTTGCGGCAGTGACCAGACGATTGAATCGAACAGGTAGGACACCTGGCCGGAGACGATGTCGGGGACGGCCTGCACGCCGGTCTTGTACGGGGCGTGAATCGCCTGGACGCCGGCGGCGCTCTTGAACGCCTCGCCGATCAGGTGGGTGATGGTGCCGGTGCCGGACGAGGCGAACACCAGTTGGCCCGGCGCGGCCTTGGCCTGCGCGATCAGCTCGCGCACGTTGTTCGCGGCCAGCTTCGGACTCGCGATCAGGATGTTCGGGGCCCGCGCCACCAGACCCACCGGGGTGAAGTCGCGGATCGAATCGTAGGGCAGCTTCGGGTTGAGAACCGGCAGCACCGCGTGGGTGCTGGTGGTTGCCATCAGGATGGTGTAGCCGTCAGAGGCCGCTTTGGCCACATGTTCGGTGGCGATCGCACCGGCGGCCCCAGGGCGGTTGTCGATGACGACCGACTGGCCGGTGTTCTCGGCGAGCTTTTGTCCGACAGTACGCGCGATCACGTCGGTCGAACCGCCGGCGGCGAATGGCAGCACGATGCGGATCTGGCGTGCCGGAAAGGACGAAGCGCCGCCGCCGCCCTGCGCGAGGGCATTGCATGCGGCGATGGCCAGTGCCGTGGTGGCGGTGGCGCGCAGCAATCTGGCGATGCGCGGGGAGCGGGTATTCATGAGTGTCTCCGGATGAAAGGCAGCCGCGACCATACCAGCCGGGCGCACGCGGGGGAAATGCATAAAATCAATGGGCCTGGCATGCGCCAGATTGATTCGACTGTTTAACCCTCTCCACCATGAACCTGCGTCGGCTCGACCTCAATCTGCTGGTGGTGTTTGAAGCGCTGGTCGCGGAAGCGAGCGTTTCGCGCGCGGCGCGGCGCCTGCATCTGACCCAGCCGGCGTTGAGCCACGCACTGGCGCGGCTGCGCGTGGCGTTCGGCGATCCGATCCTGGTGCGTCAGGGGCGCACCATGCACGCAACGCCGCGGGCGCTGGTGGCCTTGCCGGAAGTGCGCGTGCTGCTGGCACAAGTAGGGCGCCTGTTCACGTCAGGCGGGCGCTTCGACGCGGCGCTGGCGGAACGCACCATCCATATCGGCGTATCCGATTACGCGGCACTCGCGGTGTTGCCCAAGGTGCTGCCGCGGATTCGCCGCGAGGCGCCGTCGCTGCGTTTCGTGATGCACCACGCGGGGCGCCATGATGCGCCGGCGCTGATCCGTTCCGGTGCGATGGACCTGGCGCTCGGTGTCTTCGGCCACATGACGGCGGATATTTCAGTGCAGACCGTGCTCGAAGAGCCCTATCTGTGCGCGACCTGGCGCGGGGCGAAACGACGTGCGCGGCCGGGCATCGCCGACTACCTCGCCGCAGAGCACCTGAACGTGCTGGTGCGCGGTGATTCGCTAGGGCTGATTGACGAGGCGCTGGCGCGGCGCGGTGAGACCCGGCGGATTGTCGTGACGGTGCCGCATTTCATCACGGCGGCGGCGCTGCTCAGGGGAACTGGCATGTGGCTGACGGCGCCGCAGGGACTGTTGCGCCGATTCGCCCGTGAATTCGAGATGGCGACCTTCCGGCCGCCGCTGGAGCTGCCGCTGTTCCGCACCCAACTGGCATGGTCACGCCAGCGCGAAGACGATGAAGGCCTAGCCTGGCTGCGTGCCAGGTTACTTGCGGGGCGCGAAGGGGTTGGGGCGGTTTGACGGTGGCGGCGCCGGCGTCATGTTGGCGCCCGGTGACGGATGGTTCGGGTTCCAGTCCCAGTTTTTCTTCCAGGCCGCGTTGACCGCGTTGGGATATTCGGCGCGGCCGCGTGAACCGTTGTAGCGCCCCAGCGCCATGAACATGTCGCCGCGCTCAAGTTCGAGGTAGTGGCGCAGGATGGTGCAGCCAAAACGGATGTTGGCGCGCATGTTGAATAGTTTTTTCGAATCGCCGTCGCCGATCAGCTTGGCCCAGAACGGCATTACCTGCATGTAGCCGCGTGCACCGGCCGAGCTGATTGCATATTTCTTGAAGCCGCTCTCGACCTGGATCAGGCCGAGCACGAGCTGCGGGTCGAGCCCGGCGCGCGTCGCTTCGTAGTGCACGGTCTTGAGAAACTCGATGCGCGTCTGGTAATCGGGCTTGTGGCGGCGCGGCAGCCGGTCCGACATGGCCGAGAGCCAGTTGGCCTTCTCCATCGCGGTGCCGAACCTGGGCTCAGGCGGGGCGCGGTCCGACACCGCCGCCGCAAGCCCGGTGCGCACCGAATCCGACAGCGGCTCGTACTGCTGCGCGCCGGCAAAGGCGTGGGTCGCCAGCGCAAAAAAAAGCGCAAAAATAAACGGGGTCAGACCCCATTTCCCGGTCATGCCGCGGTCGTCATGTGCCGCCGCGCACACGGGTAATCACCACGCCCGCAGCATCGGCAAGCGCCAGCGGCGTAGCGGCGCTGTCGCGACGATGCTGGTATTCGACCTTGCCGTCCTTGAGGCCGCGATCGCCGATAGTGACGCGATGCGGGATGCCGATCAGCTCCATGTCGGCGAACATCGCGCCGGGGCGCTCGCCGCGATCGTCGAGCAGCGCGTCGATGCCGGCGGCGATCAGGTCGGCGTAGAGTTTCTCTGCCGCTTCGCGCACGACAGGCGATTTGTCCATGCCGATCGGGCACACCGCCACCGTGAAGGGGGCGATCGCGTCGGGGAAAATGATGCCCTTGGCGTCATGGCCCTGCTCGATCGCGGCGCCGACGATGCGCGTCACGCCGATGCCGTAGCAGCCCATCACCATCAGTGCGGCCTTGCCGGTCTCGTCGAGGTAGGTGGCTTTCATCGCTTCGGAATACTTGGTGCCGAGGAAGAACACGTGGCCGACCTCGATGCCGCGCTGGATCGAAAGCGCGCCCTTGCCGTCGGGCGAAGGGTCGCCGGCCTGCACGTTGCGAATGTCGGCAATGATGTCGGGCTCGGGCAGGTCGCGCCCCCAGTTGACGCCGGTGAGGTGCTGATCCCACTGGTTGGCGCCGGTGATGAAGTCGCTCATCGCGGCGACGGTGCGGTCGGCGACGACCTTGACCGGCTTTTTCATGTTGAGCGGCCCGAGGTAGCCCGGTTTGATGCCGAAGTGCTCGATGATTTCCGGCACGGTGGCGAAACGGAAGCCGCCTTTGAAGCCCTCAATCTTGCTGGCCTTGACTTCATTGAGGTCGTGGTCGCCGCGCACCAGCAGCAGCCAGACCTGCGTGCCCTTGACGTTGCCTTCCTCGTCGCGCTGTTCTGTTGCGAGCACAAGCGACTTGACGGTCTTGGCCAGCGGCACGTCAAGCAGGGCGGCGACGTCGGCGCAGGTGGATTTGCCGGGGGTCGGCACAGGCGCCAGAGCCTGAATCGGCGCGGCACGCGGCTCGGCCGGCGCGAGCGCCTCGGCCAGTTCCATGTTGGCGGCGTAATCCGAAGTCGGGCAGTAGACGATAGCATCTTCGCCGGTATCGGCGATCACCTGGAACTCGTGCGAGCGCGAGCCACCGATGGCGCCGGTGTCGGCGGCGACGGCGCGGTAAGTGAGGCCGAAGCGGTCGAATATCCTTTGGTAGGCCGCGAACATGTTGTCGTAACTTTTCTCGGCGCCGGCTGCGTCACGGTCGAACGAGTAGGCGTCTTTCATGGTGAATTCGCGGCCGCGCATGATGCCGAAGCGCGGTCGGCGCTCGTCGCGAAACTTGGTCTGGATCTGATAGAAATTCTTTGGCAACTGGCGGTAGCTGCGCAACTCCTGGCGCGCGATGTCGGTAACCACCTCTTCGCTGGTCGGCTGGACGATGAAATCGCGCTCGTGGCGGTCCTTGAAGCGCAGCAGTTCAGGGCCCATTTTTTCGAAGCGTCCGGTTTCCTGCCACAACTCGGCCGGCTGCACCACCGGCATCGACAGCTCGATCGCGCCGGCGCGGTCCATCTCCTCGCGGATGATGGCTTCGACCTTGCGGATCACCCGCAGGCCCATCGGCAGGTAGCTGTAAATGCCCGCCGACAGGCGTTTGATCATGCCGGCGCGGATCATCAGCTTGTGGCTGACGACTTCGGCGTCGTTGGGGGCTTCCTTGACGGTGGAAATGAAGAACTTCGATGCGCGCATTGCGTGGTTTCTTTCGGTTTTTTTTGTGCCTATAATGGATTCAATTTTACAGGCTCAACAGGGTGCATCATGCTCGACCGTGACGGCTTCCGCCCGAACGTCGGCATCATTATCGTCAACCACAAGAACGAGGTTTTCTGGGGCAAGCGCGTTAAAGAACATTCCTGGCAGTTCCCGCAAGGCGGCATCAAGCACGGTGAGTCTCCGGAAGAGGCGATGTACCGTGAATTGCAGGAAGAAACGGGTTTGCTTCCGGAGCACGTTCGAGTCATCGGGCGTACCCGCGAGTGGTTGCGGTATGAAGTGCCGCAGGCGTGGATCAAACGCGAGATCCGCGGGCATTATCGCGGCCAGAAGCAGATCTGGTTTTTGCTCCGCATGCTGGGGCGCGACTGTGACGTGCGCTTGCGCGCCTCCGACCATCCCGAATTCGACGCGTGGCGCTGGCATGAATACTGGATTCCGCTCGACGCGGTGATCGAATTCAAGCGCGATGTGTACAGCCAGGCGCTCAACGAGTTGTCGCGCCTGCTGTTCGTGCGCAAGAGCGACACCGCGCGCTATTTGCGCCAGCGCGTGCACGGTGAGCACCAGTCCGATGTGGCGGGGGACGATGCGCTACAGGGCGGCACCGGGCATGCCGGCGCACCGCCTGCATAAAGCGCGCCTATCGCGGCGATTGGAACATTCGATTGGAAGCGCCGGCGCGATTCGCTAGAATCACGGATGTTCTGCGTAATCCGGGCGCCTGGTCGCCGGGTTTGCGCGAGCAAGGAATCCGGCGCGGCATCGCGCCAGCGCCGGATGAAGCGTCAGGATCCATCCTCACATGCAACGGAGACCACCATGCAACTCAAAGGCTCTAAAACCGAAGACAACCTGAAAGCCGCGTTCGCGGGCGAATCCCAGGCGAATCGTCGCTACCTGTACTTCGCAAACAAGGCCGACATCGAAGGCCAGAACGACGTCGCGGCGCTGTTCCGCTCGACCGCCGAAGGCGAGACCGGCCACGCACACGGCCACCTTGAATACCTTGAAATCGTGGGTGACCCGGCCACCGGCCTGCCGATCGGCTCCTCGCGCAACAACCTCAAGGCGGCTGTCGCCGGCGAAACCCACGAGTACACCGACATGTACCCGGGCATGGCCAAGACCGCGCGCGGCGAAGGCTTCGACGAGATTGCAGACTGGTTCGAGACGCTGGCCAAGGCCGAGCGCTCGCACGCCAACCGCTACCAGAAGGCTCTGGACGCGCTCGTCGATTGATTGCTATTCCGCACATGCCCGAGTGCATCGGGCATGACGGAAAAACTGCTCAAGTTCAAGGGGCGCTGAGGCGCCCCTTAACTTTCGCGCATTGACCTGCTCAACCGGCGCCTGGTTGTGGCGCATTTTTCTCCGCACGTATTCCTGTTTGTCCCGGACTCTGACTCATGGCTACTGAAGGCAATCTGCAGGCCCCTACGCGCCATCCGCTCGACTGGCGCAATCCCGACTTCTATGACGAGGCATCGCTCAACCAGGAGCTGGAACGCGTATTCGACATCTGCCACGGCTGCCGCCGCTGTGTGAGCCTGTGCGGTGCCTTCCCGACCCTGTTCGACCTGGTCGACGAAAGCGAAACGATGGAAGTCGATGGTGTCAAGAAGGCCGACTTCATGAAGGTGGTGGACCAGTGCTACCTGTGCGACGTCTGCTACATGACCAAGTGCCCCTACGTGCCGCCGCATGAGTGGAATGTGGATTTTCCGCACCTGATGCTGCGCGCGAAAGCGACCAAGTTCAAGAATGACGGCATCAGTCTGCGCGATCGGTTCCTGTCCGATACCGACCTGCTTGGGAGCTTTGCAGGCATCCCGATCGTGACGCAAACCGTCAACGCCGTGAACAAGACTGCCGTCGCGCGCAATATGATCGAGTCAGCCTTGGGCGTGGATGCGAAGGCCTGGCTGCCCGAGTTTGCACCGAAAAAATTCCGCTCCGACGCCAAGGCCGCTGCCGCGACGACCGTCAGGAACGGCGAGCGCACGCCCGGCAAGGTGGCGATCTACGCCACCTGCTACGTCAACTACAACGAGCCGGGCATCGGCCACGACCTGCTGGCCATACTCGACCACAATGCCATTCCCTATGTGCTGGTCGAGAAGGAGGCTTGTTGCGGCATGCCCAAGCTCGAGCAGGGCGATCTTGACGGTGTGGCCGCAAAAAAGGCGATCAACATCCCGCACCTGGCCAAACTGGCAAAGGCGGGCTACGCGATCCTCACGGCGATACCCTCATGCACCCTGATGTACAAGCAGGAGCTGCCGCTGATGTTTCCCGACGATGCTGACACGCAACTGGTGAAAGAGGCGATGTGGGACCCGTTCGAGTATTTCATGTCGCGCCACAGGGACGGCCTGCTCAAAAATGATTTCAAGACGCCGCTGGGCAATGTGTCGTATCACATCCCGTGCCATTCACGCGTGCAGAATGTCGGGCGCAAAACGGCAGAAGCCCTGCAGTTGGTGCCCGACACCAAGCTGAACGTGGTCGAGCGCTGCTCGGGCCATGCCGGGACCTTCGGCGTGAAAAAGGAATTCCATGCCACGGCCATGAAGATCGGCAAGCCGGTATTCAAGGCGATGGCCACCGGGTTTGGCGACATCGCCCCCGACTACATCTCGTCCGACTGCCAGCTTGCCGGCCATCACATCGAGCAGGGCCTTGCGGAGGGCGGGTTCAAGCACACCGCGATGGCGCATCCCTTGACGCTGCTGCGCACCGCTTACGGCATCTGAGCCCCACCTGAAACGAAAACGGAACAAAGGAACCGCCCCATGACTGCCATTGCACGCGACAGCCTGATGACCCTCGAAGCGTATTCAAAGCAGCGCAACGCGCTGCGCGCCGAGGTCATCGCGCACAAGAAGAACCGCACCGTCCTGGTGGGCGAGCACGTCACGCTCCTGTTCGAAGACGAGAAGACCGTGCGTTACCAGGTGCAGGAGATGCTGCGTATCGAGAAGATTTTCGAAGAGGAAGGCATTGAAAGCGAACTGGGCGCCTACAATCCGCTGATCCCCGACGGCAGCAATTTCAAGGCGACGATGCTGATCGAATATGAGAGCGTCACCGAGCGCCAGCGGGCGCTGGCCAAGCTCAAGGGCATCGAGGACCGCATGTTCGTCGAGGTGGAAGGGCAGGCGCGCATCTACGCGATTGCCGACGAAGACCTCGAGCGTGAGAACGAAGAAAAGACGTCGGCGGTCCACTTTGTACGTTTCGAGCTGAGCGAGGCGATGAAAAAAGCCCTCAAAGGCGGTGCCCAGATCAAGATCGGCTGCGACCATCCCGAGTACCTGGCGCAGCTCGAAGAGTTGCCTCCGGAGAAACTGGCAGCCCTGTTGCGAGACCTCAGTTGAGAGCGGCGTTGGCCGGGCTGTCGGGGTTTTTACGCGCGCAGCGCGGCGTGCGGTGCGCTGTCGCGGGCATCGTCGTGGGCGCGTTGTCGGGCACGCCGGCGTTCGCACAGCCGGCGGCGCCGCTGCAGTATCAGAGCGGCCCCGAATGGAAGGAGCTTGGCGTCACGCCCCCGGCCTATCCCAAGGCCGAAACCATGATCAGGTTTCCGACCACCTGGACCACCTCGGAGATTTTTGTTGACGGCGCGACACTGACGGTCGGCGACGACACCGTGGTGCGCTATGTGCTGGTCATCAGGACCGCCGGCGGGGCTGAAAACGTCACCTTCGAGGGCCTGCGTTGCGAGACCGGGCAGCGGCGCATCTATGCGTTTGGCCGGCGCGACCAGACCTGGTCGCCGGCACGCGTGTCCGAGTGGCGAGCGATCGAGGACACGCGCACCAATCGCCAGCATTTCGAGTTCTGGCGCGACGTGTTTTGCGACGGCCGGGCCACCGAGCCGCGCGCCGAGATCCACAGAAACCTGCTGCGCGGCGGGCGCGAGCGCCCGCAATCCATACCGTCTGACTAGCCTGATCGCGTTACGGCTGGCACGCCCCGGCGAAACGTGCCAGGATCGACTGGCTGCTGCGCACGCCCGGATTGCCCTGGACGATGGTGAAGCTGCCCTCAATCCTGTCCGAAGAGATGCGGTAACGTGCCTCAGCTTCGACCAGATTCGTCGTGCAAGTCAATTTCCAGGACAGTTGCCCGGCCTCCAGGTTGATCGCTGCGGGCGCGCAACCGTTACCGCCGAGCACGTTGGGCAGCAGCAGTTTGACGTCGTCAAGTGATCCGGTCTTGAAACAGAACTGGTAGCTCATGGTGGCGCCGCCGGTTGGTTGGGGCGTCACGGTCCATGCCCCCGGCTGTACCAGGGGCGCGGCGCCCGCCGGTGACTCGGCAGCCCGGATCAGCTGATGCGCACCAGGCATGCCGACAAGGAAAAGAAGGCCGGCGAGCAGGGTGCGCCGCAAGCTGATTGGCTGCATGACGTGTGCCGAAGGTCAAGGTGTGGAGCGCTGATTGTATCCGTCACTACGAGTTGCCGCGACTACGACACGCGCGCCCTACAATGCACGCATGCTGTCTTCTCCGGCTTCACTTCTGGTGTTGAAAATGCTGTTTGCGCTGCTCGCGCTCGCGATCTCGCTGCGCATGGTGAACGCGGGTGCCCTGCTGTCGTCGGGCGCAAACGTGCGCAGCGTCGCCGGATTGCTCGCCGGGGCGGCGATTGGTGCAAAAATTGGCTTCATGCTGCAGTTCCCTCTGCTGCCGCTGGCAGCCGACACGCAAACAATCTGGATGGTGCTGGCCGGCAATTCCGGCCCGGGAGCCTTCGCCGGCGGTGTGCTCGGGTTGGCCGTGGCGGCCGGCGCGCGCACCGGTTACGTCGCGGAGGCGCTCCTGCCCGCCGTGCTGGCGGCGTGGCTGATCCTCGACCTGGGCGCGCTGTTCTGGGCGCTGACCGAACCCGGGTTCGGCATTGCCACCGACCGCTGGGGCGTGGATTTCGGCGATGGCGTCGGTCGCCACCCGGTGATGCTCTACGATGCCGGTGCCATGCTCGGTCTGCTGTGGGCGGCGCGCGCGACCCGTCTGGCCGGGCCCGGTGCGGATGTGCGGACCGGCATGGTTGTTGGCGCCTGTTTTGGCATCTGGTTTTTGCTTGGTTTCCTCAAGCCGCCGTTCGGGCCGCTGCTGATTCTCGAGGCAGTATCGCCGCGCCCCGCGCTGTATCCGCCCGGCCTGACCGGGGAGCAGTGGCTTTGTCTGGTGGCAATCGGGTGGATTGGCGCGAAGGTCTGGCGCGCTGCGCCGATCAGTCGTTGACGCGCGCCGCCAACGGGCGCGCACTGGCTGCGGGCGCTTGATTCGGCACGGGATGGCCGCCCTGGCGTTGTTGGCGGACCCGCTGCAGTCGCGCCATTTCGCCTGTTGGGCGCATCTCGGCGGCGGGTTTCGCGCCCCCCGATGATAAACTCGTCGGGGTATGCTTAAACAACGCACTCTGAAAGCGCAGGTATCGACCACCGGTGTGGGCCTGCACACCGGCGAAAAGGTACGCTTGGCCTTGCGGCCCGCGGCGGTCGATACCGGCATCGTGTTTCGCCGCGTCGACCTGGTGCATCCGGTGGACCTGCCGGCGCGTGCGGATGCAGTGCGCGACACGCGCATGTCGTCCTGCCTGATTGTCGACAGTGCCGACGGCGATGTGCGCGTTTCCACCGTGGAACACCTGATGTCGGCCTTCTGCGGGCTCGGTGTCGACAACGCCTACGTCGACGTGTCTGCGCCCGAATTGCCGATTCTCGACGGCAGTGCCGCTTCGTTTGTGTATTTGATCCAGTCTGCCGGCATTGAGGAGCAGGGCGCCGCCAAGCGGTTTTTGCGCGTCAGAAAAGCGGTCGAGGTGCGCGAGGGTGAGGGCCCGGGCGCCAAGTGGGCACGCCTCGAGCCGCACCACGGCTTCAAGCTGGCGTTCTCGATCGATTTCAACCATCCGGCGGTCGACAAAACCGGCCAGTCGGCCCAGTTTGATTTCGCCGAGACGCCGTATACCAAGGAGGTGGCGCGGGCCCGCACATTCGGCTTCATGCGCGATGTCGAGAGCCTGCGCGCCAGCGGCCTGGCGCTGGGCGGGAGCATGGACAACGCGATCGTGATGGATGAATTCCGCGTCCTCAACAGCGACGGGCTGCGCTACACCGACGAGTTCGTCAAGCACAAGATACTCGACGCCATCGGTGACCTGTACCTTGCCGGGCATCCCCTCTTGGGGGCGTATTCGGCGCACAAATCGGGGCATGCACTCAACAACCAGCTGATCCGTGCGTTGCTATCCGATGCGTCGGCGCATGAAATGGTGAGCTTTGACGACGAGACCGCCGCCCCGGCCTATTTGCGGCCTGCCGCCACCGCCGCGGTCCCGGCCTGGTAGGGCGGCGCCATGCTGACGCCGCAGGTGCTGCCGTGTTGATCGCACGCTGGCTGTTCCTAATGGTAGGTCTGGCGGCTTGTGCGTCGGTTGCCCTCTACCTGTTTACGAAAAACCCGCTGTATTGGCGGCTTGCGCAGCGAATATTCGGTGCCGCTATCGCGCTTGCGATCCTGTTTTTTGCGGTGCTTTTGTTCGAAAGGCTTGCGCTGCTGTAGTGTAATAGGGTGTAACTGCTCACATCGAACCATTGTATGGCGATGGCATAAACTTGGCGCCGGAAACCCTTGCTGCGCAAAGGTTTCCCGAGGTCCACCCCCAAGACCGTTGCGGCACAAGGGGCTCAGGAGCCTTGCACGGTAATTTTTATTGCGTTAACCTGCCAGCCCCGTGTTTGAAACAGGCTTGTCATGCGCGGGCTCAGTTGTTTGAGCTTGGCGGCGCAGGCGCTGGTGGCGGCGAAGATCACCACGGTGTCGTTCCGGACATTGGCGATTTCGCAGGCGTCCGCCAGGCTCGCGGGAATCAATTCCCGGAAGATTTTTCGTAACGCAATCAGTTGTGAGGCCCGTTCCGCCAGCGGGCCGAGATTTTCGTCCCTGGCTGCGTAGGCGCCGGCAAGGTGGTCGTCGGCGTTGAAGTGTTTTGGCGGCATGCGGGCCCCTGCATCAGTCCTGCTTCGTTTTTGGAGGCCGGGCGCGGGAGCTGCAGATGAGTGGGAAGGGTTTGAACATGCATATTATTGTCTTTGCGCATCGCTTGGCAACACCGAAATCGGTGAGTTTCACCGTACGCCACCTGGTGATCGCATGCGCACTCCTGATGACCGGCATCGTGTTGTGTTCGGTGGCGCTCTATTACTTCACATTTCGCTATGCGGTCGACATCAAGCTCCCCGTGTTGCAGGACATGGTGGGTCACTTCAAGGCCGACGAGATTCGCAAAAACGCGGAATACACGCGCCAGAACCTCGACGCGATGGCGATCAAGCTGGGCGAGATGCAGGCCCAGCTGACGCGCCTGGATGCGCTCGGCGACAGGGTATCAACCCTGGCCGGCGTCAAGGTCCAGGATTTTCGGTCCGGCGAGGTACCTGGCCGCGGTGGCGCGCTCATGCAGGGCACGCGCACTTTCAGCATGGAAGAGTTCGCCCGCGAGCTTGACCGCCTGTCGCGCGGCGTCGAAGGGCGCTCAGACTTTTTCAACGTAGTCGAGTCGGAACTGTTCAATGCCCGCCTGAAGGCGAAGCGCTTGCCGACGGTGTTGCCGGTCGACGCCGAATTCAATGTCTCCGGGTTCGGCATGCGCATCGACCCGATTTCAGGCCAGCAGTCGCTGCACGAAGGCATTGATTTCATCGCCCAGCCAGGTACCCCGATCGTCGCAGCGGCCGGCGGCGTCGTGCTTGCTGCGGAGATGCATCATCAGTTCGGCAACATGATCGAGATCGACCACGGCGGCGACATCGTTACGCGCTACGCCCATGCGTCGGCGGTGCATGTCAAACCGGGTGAAATCGTCAGGCGCGGACAGAAAATCGCCGACGTCGGATCCACCGGCCGCTCCACCGGCCCGCATCTGCACTTTGAGGTGCGCTTCAAGGGTGTGGCGCAAAACCCGACGCGTTTTTTGATCGCCGCCCAGAAGCCGGGCACGGTGGGCGCCGAGCCCAAGGTGGCCGTAGTGCGCACGCCCGCACCCGCCCCTGCGGCAGCGCGTCCTGCGAAACGCGAGCCGGCACCGGCATTCCAGGCTCCGCAACCGAGCATCAGGGAAACCACCACGGCGGTGTTCGCCCCGGCGGTCACGGAGCACTAGCCGCGCCATCGCCGCGCGCCGGGAGCGACAGTGCCGGCGTGCTAAAATTTCCCCCTTTCGCCGTCCGCTTTTTCATTCCGGCAAGCGTGTGTGGCATGCGCGTCGGCAAGCCTGCCGGGGGGCGGTGTTGCACCCTGTATTGAAATCAATAATGAGCCACGTGTGGCTGGAAAAGCCGTCACACATCCCCCAACTATGCATTCTTCCAGGAATCACTGAAGTCCTCCATGGTCACGGGCATCCTCAAAAAGATTTTCGGCAGCCGCAACGACCGGCTGCTTAAGCAATACCAGCGCAACGTCGGCGCGATTAACGCATTTGAAGCGGAGATGAAGCAGCTTTCGGATGAAGCGCTGCGCGCCAGGACCGCTGCGTTCCGGCAGCGCGTTGCCGATGGCGCCAAGCTTGACGACCTCATCCCGGAAGCCTTTGCCGTCGTGCGCGAAGCCGGCGTGCGCTCGCTGGGCATGCGCCATTTCGACGTGCAGCTGGTTGGCGGCATGGCCCTGCACCACGGCAAGATTGCCGAAATGCGCACCGGCGAAGGCAAGACCCTGATGGCGACGCTGCCGGTGTACCTCAATGCGCTCTCCGGCAAGGGCGTGCATGTGGTGACGGTCAACGACTACCTCGCCCGGCGCGACGCCGAGTGGATGGGCAAGCTCTATACCTTCCTCGGGCTGACCACCGGCATGAACCTGCCGGACATGGAGTCTGCCGACAAGCAGGCCGCCTACGCCTGCGACATCACCTACGGCACCAACAACGAATTCGGCTTTGATTACCTGCGCGACAACCTCGAACACGAAAAAAACGGCCGGCGCCAGCGCCCGCTCAATTTCGCTATCGTCGACGAGGTCGACTCGATCCTGATCGACGAGGCGCGCACGCCGCTGATCATTTCCGGCCAGGCCGACGACCATACCGAGTTGTACTACCGGATGAATGAAGTGGCGCCGCTGCTCACGCGCATGGCCTCTGAACCCAAGACCGACGAGCCCGAACCTCCGGGCGATTTCTGGGTCGACGAGAAAGGCCATCAGGTCCACCTCGGCGAGAAAGGCTTCGAGCACGCCGAAGAAATTCTCGCGCGCCTGCAGCTCCTGCCCGAGGGCGGCAGCCTCTACGAAGCGCAAAACATCAGCCTGATGCACCACCTGTACGCGGCGCTGCGCGCGCGCTACCTGTACCACCGCGACCAGCACTATGTGGTCCAGGATGGCGAGGTGGTGATCGTCGACGAATTCACCGGGCGCCTCATGACCGGCCGGCGCTGGTCGGACGGCCTGCACCAGGCCGTCGAAGCCAAGGAGGGCGTGGCGATCCAGGCGGAAAACCAGACCCTGGCATCGATCACGTTCCAGAACTTCTTCCGCATGTATGCCAAGCTCGCCGGCATGACCGGCACCGCCGACACCGAGGCCTACGAGTTCCAGGAAATCTACAGCCTCGAGACGGTTCTGATCCCGACCAACCAGCCGATGGTGCGCCAGGACCGGCTCGACCAAGTCTACCGCACCGAGCGCGAGAAGCACAACGCGATCATCAACGACATCAAGGATTGCTACACGCGCGGCCAGCCGGTGCTGGTCGGCACGACCTCGATCGAACATTCCGAGCTGCTCGCTTCATTGCTCGAAAAAGAGAAACTGCCGCACCAGGTGCTCAACGCCAAGCAGCATGCGCGCGAAGCCGAAATTGTGGCGCAGGCCGGCCGCCCCAAGGCTGTCACCATCGCCACCAACATGGCCGGCCGCGGCACCGACATCGTGCTCGGCGGCAACGTCGAAAAGCAGGTCGACATGGTGCGTGCCACCGAAAACCTGAGCGCGGCCGACAAGGAGCAGCGCATCACCAGGCTCAAGTCCGAGTGGCAGTCGCTGCACGACCAGGTGATCGCGGCCGGCGGCCTGCACATCGTCGGCACCGAGCGTCACGAGTCGCGTCGCGTCGACAACCAGTTGCGTGGCCGCTCCGGCCGCCAGGGCGACCCGGGCTCATCGCGCTTTTACCTGTCGCTCGAAGATTCGCTGTTGCGCATCTTCGCCGGCGATCGCGTCAAGGCGATCATGGACCGCCTCAACATGCCCGACGGCGAGGCCATCGAGGCCGGCATCGTCAGCCGCTCGATCGAGTCGGCGCAGCGCAAGGTCGAGGCGCGCAACTTCGACATGCGCAAGCAGCTGCTCGAATATGACGACGTCGCCAACGACCAGCGCAAGGTGGTCTACCAGCAGCGCAACGAAATCCTCGACGCCGACGACATTCGCGACACTGTCGATTCGCTGCGCGCCGGCGTTTTCAACGAAGTGGTGCGCCTGTTCGTGCCCAGCGAAAGCGTCGAAGAGCAATGGGACCTCGACGGTCTCGAGGCCGTGCTCAAGAACGACTGGAACATCGAAGCACCGGTGGCCAAATGGGTGGCGGCCGACCAGAGCCTCAACGACGAAGGCATCGCCGCGCGCATCTGCGAGCTCGTCGATACGGTCTACGAAGAGAAGAAGGCCGTGATCGGCGCCGAAAACTGGGCGCCGTTCGAGCGCTCGGTGATGCTGCAGGCGATCGACCACCACTGGCGCGAGCACCTCGCGGCGCTCGACCAGTTGCGCCAGGGTATCCACCTGCGTGGCTACGCACAGAAAAATCCCAAGCAGGAATACAAGCGCGAAGCCTTCGAGTTGTTCCAGGCCTTCCTCGAAACGGTCAAGATGGAAGTGACCAAGACGCTGATGACGGTGCGCATCCGCTCGCGCGAGGAAGTCGAGGCCGCCGAGGCCGAGGCGCGTCGCGAAGCCGAGGCGCTCGAATCGCGCATGCGCCTGCAGCACGCCGACGCGAATGCCGACGAAGCCACCGAAGCCGAAGACGCGCTCGCCCCGTTCAAGCGCTTTGGCAAGAAAATCGGCCGCAACGACCCCTGTCCGTGCGGCTCCGGCAAGAAGTACAAGGCCTGCCACGGCAAACTCACCTGAGTACCCCAAGGCCACGCCATGCCCGTCAACCTCGCACTGCCGGCGCCTGAGGCGCTGCTGAACATTGCCGGTCTGGAGATCGGCGTTGCTGAAGCCGGCATCCGCAAGAAAGACCGCAAAGACCTGCTGGTGATGCGCATAGCCGACGGTGCACAGGTCGCCGGCGTATTCACCCTGAACCGTTTCTGCGCCGCGCCCGTCACCGTGTGTCGGGAACACCTTGCCGCGAGTAAAGGCGGCACGGGCATTCGCGCGCTGCTGGTCAACACCGGCAACGCCAATGCCGGCACCGGCGCCGAAGGCATGGCCAACTGCCGCGCAACCTGCGAGGCACTGGCGCGTGAACTCGGCATTGAGCCCGGCCAGGTGCTGCCGTTTTCCACCGGCGTCATCATGGAGCAGTTGCCGATGGACCGGCTGCTGGGCGGACTTCCCAACGTGACGCGAGCGATCGGCAAGCATGCATGGTTCGATGCCGCCCAGGCGATCATGACCACCGATACCCAGCCCAAGGCGGCATCGCGCACCGTGCAGGTCGGCGGGCACGCAGTCACGCTCACCGGCATCGCCAAGGGCGCCGGCATGATCAAGCCCAACATGGCGACCATGCTCGGCTTCGTCGCCACCGACGCTACCGTGTCGCGCCATGTGCTCGACGCGCTGACGCAAAAGGCGGCAGACCGTTCGTTCAACTCCATCACGGTCGACGGCGATACCTCGACCAACGATTCATTCATCGTCATCGCCACCGGCAAGAGCGCTGCGCCAGCCATCACCGGCCTGCACACGCCCGACGGCAAGGCCTTTGCGAACGCCCTGATCGAGTTGTCAATCGAACTGGCGCAGGCGATCGTGCGCGACGGTGAAGGCGCGACCAAGTTCATCACCATCGAGGTCGAGGGCGGGCGTGACGAAGACGAATGCCGCAAGGTCGGTTACGCGATCGGCCATTCGCCGCTGGTCAAGACCGCCTTTTTTGCATCCGACCCGAACCTCGGGCGCATCCTCGCCGCCGTCGGCTACGCCGGCATTGCAGACCTCGACCAGACCCGGATCGACCTGTACCTTGACGACGTGCTGGTGGCCAAAAGCGGCGGCCGCAACCCGGATTACCACGAAGAGGACGGGCAGCGCGTCATGCAGCAGGCCGAAATCACCGTGCGCGTGGTCCTCAACCGCGGCGACGCGCGCCGCACCCTCTGGACCTGCGACCTGTCGCACGATTACGTTTCGATCAACGCCGACTACCGCAGCTAGCACTGTACTTTGCCCATCACCCTCGCGCTCCGGAGCGCGTCAACCTGGCCCCGACATGAAAGAACTTGAACCCCTGGCGCATCTCGTTGGTCGCGTCAATGCGCTCATTGACCGCCTTGAAGGCGTGCTGCCGCCAGCGCCGAAGGCGATCGACTGGGACGCGGCCATCGCCTTTCGCTGGCGCAAGGTCAACGGCCGCGGCTGGCTGCAGCCGATTCCGCGCGTCTCCAACATCAAGCTGTCAAACCTGCAGGGCATCGAGCGCCAGCGCCAGACCATCGACCGCAACACCCGGCAATTTGTCGAAGGCGTGCCGGCCAACAACGTGTTGCTCACCGGCGCCCGTGGTACGGGAAAAAGCTCGCTGATCAAGGCGATCCTCAACAAGTACGCGAGCAAGGGCCTGCGCCTGATCGAGGTCGACAAGTCTGACCTGGTCGACCTCGCCGAAATCACCGACCTGATCGAAAAACGCGCCGAACGATTTATTATTTTTTGCGACGACCTGTCGTTCGACGAGGGCGATGCCAGCTACAAGTCGCTCAAGGTGGCGCTCGACGGCTCGGTCAATGCGTCCTCCGACAACACGCTCATTTACGCCACCTCGAACCGGCGCCACCTGCTGCCCGAGTACATGCACGAGAACCTCGAGTATCAGCATGTCGGCGAAGAGATCCACCCGGGCGAGTCGGCCGAGGAAAAAATCTCCCTCTCGGAGCGCTTCGGCCTGTGGCTGTCGTTCTACCCGTTCGACCAGGATGAATACCTGGCGATCGTCGACCACTGGCTCGCCGCATTCGGCTGCAACCCCAAGGAAATCGCCGCGGCGCGCCCCGATGCCCTCACCTGGACCATCGAGCGCGGCTCACGCTCCGGCCGTGTCGCGTGGCAGTACGCGCGCGACCACGCGGGCAAATTGGGCAAGCCCCTGCACGCCACGATCAAGGCACTGCCCGCAAAGAAGCGGTAACCCGGCATGGACCGCGTTTGGACCGATGTCGTCGCGGCCGTCGTTTATCAACACGGCGACCCGAATGGCGACCCGCGCGGTGACCAGCGCGGCGGCAGCTATCTGCTCGCGCAGCGCCCGACCGGCAAAGCCTATGCGGGCTACTGGGAGTTTCCCGGCGGCAAGGTCGAGCCGGGCGAAACGCTCGATGCCGCCATCAAGCGCGAGATTCGCGAAGAGCTGGGCATCGAGATCGACGTTGCCTGCCCCTGGCTGTTGCGCACCCATGTGTATGAGCACGCCGCGGTGCGCCTGCATTTCTTTCGCATTCGCGAGTGGCGCGGCACGCCGCAGGGCCTCGAGGCGCAACGCTTTGCATTCCAGGTGCCGGGGCGCGAAACGGTGTCGCCGATGCTGCCGGCCAACGGGCCGATCCTCACGGCGGTCGGGCTGCCGCAGGTCTATGGCATCACGAACGCTGTCGAATCGGGCGTCGACGCATTCATGCATGGCCTGGAAGCCGCTCTGACCAAGGGTTTGCGGCTGGTGCAGGTGCGCGACAAGACGCTGCCGGAAACGCAGCGCGAGGTGTTTGCGCAAGCTGTCACTGTACGTTGCCTCTCCCACGGCGCACGCGTGCTGGTCAACGGCGACGCCGGGCTCGCAGCGCGATCAGGCGCTGACGGCTTGCACTTGACGGCGCAGCAGTTGATGCAGACGCGAGAACGGCCGGCTTTTGCGCTGGTCGGCGCTTCGGTGCATTCACGCGAACAACTCGATCATGCGGTGCAGATCGGCTGCGACTTCGCCGTGCTCGGGCCGGTCAAGCTGACGGCCACCCACCCGGGTGCAGACACGCTGGGGTGGGATGGCTTCGCGCGGATCGCTGCTGGCGCCGGCATTCCGGTGTACGCAATCGGTGGCATGCAGGCGGCCGACGTCTATCCCTCGGCTTGGCAGGCGGGCGCCCACGGCGTTGCCATGATGCGCGCCGCGTGGCAATGACCATCGTCTGAAACCCTTGGGGGGAGAGGTTCTTGGGGGCATGTTCGGAGTGCCCTTGGACTCCCCGGCACCGCAGACCCTATGGCCGGCACTCGGCCTGGCCGGCCTGGGAGTTGCCGATGCTGCGTCCCCCGGTGTTGCCGGCGGCAATCACGGCGGGCATGGTCACGCGCACCCCGCTCTGCGGCGGCACAATGGTCGGCGGCGCAGTGGCGCTGGGCACATAGCCAAACTGGCCCGGGTTGATGGTCTGGGTGCCCGCCGGATTGGTCACGATGATCTGGCCCGCAGCCACATCGACGTGCAGGCCGTCGGCAGGCATGGTGCCGGTCACGGTCGGGATGTTGGCACAGTCGGCCGAGCACATCAGCATGCCGAAGTGGGTGCCGCGGATACCGACGGTCGCCGTTGAGGTGGTGTACTGGATCTTCTCGCGATTGCGCTTCGATATCAGCCCAGAAACCGAACGCAGACCGCCCTTGAGAAGACCGAAGATGATGTTGTCCTTGGCAGGCTCTGCTTCGTCGTAGCTAAACGATTCGATCTTGAACTGGGTGTTCGGCCGTAGCACCACTTCGGTACCGTCGTTGAACTTGATGCGTGCGTAAGTATCGCCCTGTGTGGCGATGGTTTCACCCGGAGAAATTGCAGATCGCGTAGCGAGCAGCCTCGGCTGGGTTTGGCCATCCATGCGCCCGACCAGGGTGCCGGACAGGTGAGTCACCTGACCCACGCCGCTGGAGGCCGGCGCGCTGGTTGCGGCAGGTGCAGCCGGAGCCGCCGGTGCTGGCGTACCCGGCTGCTGCGCCAGTGCCGGCAGGGCCAGCAGCAAGGTAGTGAGGAGCAGGGGCTGACGAAGAGTCTTCATGATGGGGCTCAAGCCGAGCATGATTGCACCTGTTTGGGTTGCGGCTTGGCGGCCGGTTTGGCGGCCGGAGCGTTGCTAGTGGCTTCTTTTTTCTCATCGCTATTCTCCGACGAGTTGCCTGAGGTGCCGCCCGAGGTACCGCCCGAGGTGCCGCCCGAGGTGCCGCCCGAGGTGCCGCCCGAGGTGCCGCCTGAGGTGCCGCCTGAGGTACCGCCCGAGGTGCCGCCTGAGGTGCCGGATGAGGTGCCGCCTGAGGTGCCGGATGATCCCGATACCGCGCTGCTGAAACTGTCGCCCGCAGTGCCGGTCCCGCCGGTGGTTCCTGTTCCCAGTGTCCCCCCGGTATTGGTGCCACCGGTTCCGCCAGTCGTGGTGGTAACCGTCGGGGTACCGCCGGAACTCCCGGAACCGCCGGAACCAGCGGTGCCGCTGCTGCTTGAACCGCCCGTGGCAATGTTGGTGGCCGCTGTGGTCTGGTTGGTGATGCTCGTCGTGTCGACCGCCGTTGACGGCACCACCGGAGTAAATCCGACGAAGCTCACACCGGCCGAGGCATAGGTGCCGACGTCGGTGACTACGGGATTGGTCGCCAGGGTGACGCAGCCGGTACAGCCATTCGAGGTCAGCGTGGCCGTACCTGCCTGCGCGTTGATGAACGCGCCGTTGCCGCCGCCTGCTGCAAACGACAGGGCCGGTGCGGTCATCGAGATGTTGCCGCCGGTTGCAATTACCCCCGCCGGCCCGCCGGCGCCGCCGAGCAGCGTGATCGAATTGCTCGCCGCGAGCGATACCGAGGTGCCTTGCACGGTCGCGCCATTGATCGCAATCGTGGTCGGGTCGATATTCAAGGCACCGCTGCTGATCAGGTTGGCATTGATGACGATGGCACCCGGCGATGTCAGTTTCAGGTTGTTGCCGTAGGTGACGCCCGAGTTGACCGAAATCGGTCCGGAATTGGCAGTGCCGACGCTCAAGGGGCCGCTGATGCTGCCGAAGGCGCCCGACGGTACGACGAAGCCGGTTCCCGAGCCAAGCGCAATCGCCGTACCCGACGTGTAGGGCTCAAGCAACACGGTGTTGCCGCTGATGGCCCCGCTGACGCCGAGTGCATTGCCCAGCAGGTGCAGTGCGCCGGTGGTGGCATTGAGGGTGCCGCTGTTGAGGGTGCCGGTGTAGGACGATACGGTCACGCCATTGCCGCTGATGCTGCCGGCGTTGGAGAAGCCGACGCCGGCGAGGTCAACCGCGCCTGAGGCGTTGGTGGTGCCGCTGTGCGACAGGGTGCCGCCGGCAATGATGTCCACCGTTGACGGCGCACCCGCCACACCGGCCACTGCGAGATTGCCGCTGGTATACAGGTTGACCAGGCCCGACGGCGCATTGATGCTGGCGCTGCCGAAGTTGTTGCCCGCGTGGTTGAGCGCGATGCCGTTGCCCGTGACGTTGATCGATGTCGCTACCAGCGGCGCACTCTGGCCAATGGTATCGGCCGCAGTGGCGTTGAAGGCTGCGACCGTAACCGCGCCGTTAAGGGCAATCGGTCCGCCGCTGGTGGCGGTCAGGTTGAAGCCTGCGCCGCTGACATTGGAGAGGCTCAGGCCACCCGCGCCGCCCGCGCCAAGCGTCGTGTTGCCGGTCAGGCTGGCATTGCCAAGTGTCAGGCTGTTGGCGGCGTTCAGATTGCCCGACAGCGACATCGTTGCCGCACTGGTAAAGGGTTGTGCCGTGATGTCGTAGCCGCTGACTGCGCCGGCCACGATCGTGTCGCCAAACAGGTTGAGCGCTCCCGCATTGGCAGTGACCGTGCCGCTGCTCAGGGTGCCGGTGCCGGCGTTGATCTGCACGCCGTTGCTGCTGATCGTGCCGGTATTGGTGAAGCCGGTTCCGGAGAACACCGCCAGCCCCGTAGCCGTGGTGGCGCCGCTGTGCGAGAGCGCGCCGCCCGAGGAGATCGTGACCGTGCCGGGGTTGCCGGTCGGGCCGTTGACGGCAAGATTGCCGGTTGAATAGAGCGCGACGTTGCCGCTCACTGGCAGGTTCAGCGTGGCGCTGCTGATTGCGTTGCCGGCATTGTTGAGCATGATGCCATTGGCGGTGACATTGATCGCGGTTGCAGTCAGGGTCAGCGCCTGGCCGATCGCACCGCTGGCGGTGGCATTGAGTGCGCCGACGCTGGTGGTGCCGTTGAGGCCGATCACGCCGCCGCTCTGCAGCGTCAAGGAATTGGCGCCACCGGCCACATCGAACACCTGCAGGCCGCCGGCGCCGGCTGCGAGCGTGGTGTTGCCGGTGAGCGTCATGTCGTCGACGAGCAGGCCGTTCGTTGCCACCAGGTTGCCGGAAAGGGTGAGCGTCGGTGCGGTTGCGGCTTGGGCCGTAATGTTGATCGCGCTCACCGAGCCGGCAGTGATGTTGTCGGCGATCAGCACCGTGGTGCCGGCATTGGTGATGGTGCCGGTCGAGAGCGTGCCGCCGCTGGTGTTGACGTTGATCGCCACCGCACCGCCACCGGCGTTGATGCTGCCGCTGTTGCTAAAGCCTGCCGCGTTGATGCCGACGCCGTTGGCGTTGGTCGCGCCGCTGAGCGTGAGCGTGGCCGTGGTGGTGGCGTTCAGCGAGCCGGCGCCGGCGGAGAAGGTTGCATTCGAGAAGCTGTTGCCGGCATTGCCCAGCGTCACGCCGCTGCCGCCGCTGATGTTGACGTTGGCCATGGTCAGCGCGCTGCTTTGGGCCACCGCGCCACCTGCGGTGACGTTGAGCGTGCCGCCGCTGGCTGCGATGCCGCCCAGCGTGATGCCGTTGGCGTCAGCCAGGCTCACGTTGCCGCCGCCCGGTGCCGAGACGTTGATGGTGGCGAAGTTGTTTGCCGCATTCGTTAGCGTCACGCCACCAGTCGACGCGGCAAGGCTGGTCGTGCCGCCTACTGTCATCGGCCCGCTTTGGGTGATGGCTCCGCCGGCGGTCGCATTGAGCGCGCCGGCCGTGTTGGCGCCTGCAAAGTTGAGGGCGCCGGTCGAGGCGATGTTTGCCGACCCCGCCGCCGCCGGGTTGATCGCCGTGATCGACGCGCCCGTGACATTGAGGATCGACCCGGTCAGCGCTGCGGGGATGCTGATCGCCCCGGCAACACTGATGTTGCCGTTGATGGCACTGACGCCGCCGGGGGCGGCAATCGTGAGGGCCGTGGGTGAAGTTGTGCCCCCAATCGCCCCGTTCAGGGTGGCCGTGGTGCCGGCCGTCAGGCTCAGCGCCTGGGCGCCATCAATCGCCCCCACCGTGACTGCGCCGGCGACCGCCGTCAGGTTGGCAGCGCCGCCCAGCGTCAGATTGCCCAGCGTCAGGTTGGTGTTGGCGCTGACCGCGCCGTTCACTGTGGTGGCGCCGGTGCTGGTGAAGTTGTTGACGTTGGTGATGCCACTGAGCGTCAACGGATTGGTGAACGACAGCGTCAGGTCGTTGTTGCCGCCGGCAATGCTGGTGAAGCCGAGCGTCGAACCGGTCAGGGCGGCGGGGCCGGTGAGCGTCACCGCGCCATAACTCTGCGCGGCGCCGGTGGTCGTGACGCTGCCGCCCAGTGACACCGGGCCGGTCACGGTCAGGCCGAAAGCGCCGTTCACTGAGCTGCTGAACGCAGTGCTGCTGCCGGAGAGGCTCATTGCCGAGCCCAGTGTTACCGGGCCGCCAATGCCGAGCGTACTGCCTGCGTTGATGCTGCCGCCATTGAGTGTCACACCGGCACCGGTGAGGTTGATCGCGCCCGCACTCGTCATCGTGCCGTGTACTGCGGCCGTGCTGGACGCACTGACATTGATGCTCGAGGGGGCCGTGGTTCCGCCCACCGGGCCGTTGAATACCGCGTTGGTGGCATTGACTGCCAGTGAATTCGCGCCGTCCACTGCGCCGCCGAACACGGCGCTGCCTGCCACGGCGTTGACCGTGGTCGCCGCCGCCAGCGTTACCGGGCCGGTGGTATTGAACGAGGCCGCGCCGCTCACGCCGTAGCTGCCGCCCAGGGTGACGCCGCTGCCGCGCAGGTTTTGCACGCCGGTGGTGCTGATGCTGCCTGCCGCCAGGGTACCGACTGCGTCGGTCACCACGCTCGCCAGTGCATTGCCGGCACCGACCGCGGCGTTGAAGCTGGTGGCGCCGCTGGTGTTCACTGTCAAGCCCTGGCCGCCAAACGTTGCGCCATCGACAGTCGAGGCAAACGCAATGGCGCCGCCGCCGCTGCTGGTGAGTGCGGCGGTGCTTCCCAATGCGACAGCCGCCTGGTAATTCTGCGCGCCACTGGTGGTGATGCCGCCGCCATTAAGCGTCACACTGTCATTGAAGGTCACGCTCGCGGCATTGAGTACGCCGCCGTTCACTACCGTGGCGCCGGGCGCATCGGTGACGAGGTTGCCCAAGCTGGTGATGGTGGCGCCGTTGAACGATGACACGCCGGCGGTGTTGACCGTCAAGTCGTTGCCATTGCCGTTGATCGTGCCGCCCGAGAAGCCGATGTTGGCGGCACCCAGGCCCGTGAGTGTGGCGGCGCCGTTGAGCGTGAGCGTATCGAGTGCGAAGCTAGTGCTGTTGGTGAATTGCAGCGGGCCCGCGTTGGCACTCAGCGTGCCAACGGTGTTTCCTGCGTTGTTCAGCGTGAAGCTGCCGCCCCCCAGCAAGCTGAGCGAGTTCGCCTGGATGAACCCGGTCGACTGCGTTACGGTGCCGCCATCGGCGATCAGCGTGGCGCTGCCGTTGGTGACGATGCCGCCGCCTCCGCCGCGCAGGTCAAAGCCGCCAAAAGACGTGGCCGCCGTATTGCGGAACGCGATGTCGCCCGCCACCGGTGTAATGCCATCCATCGCCATCGTGCCCATCTGGATGCTTTGCACATCGTTGCCCGAGTGCACCAGGTTGATGGCATTGGCGCCGGTGACGCCGCGCGTGAGCACCTGCAGGTTGGCATTGACGATCGGCGCGCCGATCGCCTGGCTCACCGGCCCGGCCGCATCGAAGGTCAGCGCACCGGCTCCGGGATGGTTGATGCCCAGATCAACGCTGATGCCGCCGGCCGTGTTGGTGATCGAGGTGTTGCCGCCGGCCCATTGGCCGACGCCATAGACGCTGAGCGTCCCGGAGGTGGCGGTGGTAAGCGAGGTATTGCCGCTGCCGGTGTTGACCAGCGTGGTCTGGCCAATGAAGTTGGTCGGCTCATCGATCTGGATGCCGCTGAGCGCATTGACCGACAGGTTGCTGGCTATGATCGCATTGCCCATCATTTGGGTGACCGGGCCGGCCGTCGACGTCAGGCCGACGATCATGCCCGGCGCGTTGATCACGCCAGTGATATTGATGCCGCCGCTGCCTGTGACGTCGAGGTTGCCACCGGCCGCCAGCGTGCTTGCGCCGATTGCTACCGAACCGAGGGTCTTGAAGTTGGTCGCTTTCGTATTGTTGAACACGACGCTTGCCACATTGGTGTTGGCAAGATCGGTCAGGTTCACGTCTCCTTGCGATGCGCCCGCCACAAACGTGAAGTCGCGCAGGCCGAAGTTGATGCCTGACGATTGCACCAGGTTGTAGTCCTGCGCTACCGGGCCGGAGAGGGTGGCGCCGCCGGTCCTGATGGTTACGCCACCGCCAAATGTGTTGCCCGCATTGGTCAGGTTCATTACCGTTCCGCTGGTGTTCAGGCCGGACGTGACGTTGTAGCCGATACGACTCAGGTTGATTGTGACCGGGCCCACCGTGGTGGCATCGACCGCTGCCTGTGTCAAGGCAAAGCTGGTGCCGGCGCCGCTGGCGGTGATGGTGGTGGCATTGTTGAGGGCAGCGTTAATGCCAGCGGCCTGCAGGTTGGCGCCGTTGTTGATCGTGCCGGCGATGATCGTTGCATCACCGGCCACTTGTACACCTATGCCGCTGCCGTTGACATTGAAGTCGGCAACACCGGCGGTGAGATTCAGATGGCCTGCCACGGAAGTTTCTGCTTCGAGGGTAACCGCCCCGCTGCCGCGGAAGTCCACATTGCCGCCCGCGCCAGACCCTGCGCCGCTCGCATCGAAAATGGCAGCGCCGCCGACGTTGATCGCCTGGGATTGCGCGATCGTGCCCGCCGCCGTCAGGTTGAAGAAGCCACCCGTGGTCACGCCGTTGGTGCCGCCTGCAGTGCTGATGATCACGCCGCCACTGTTGCGCACATTGAGGTCACCCGACGGTACCGCGGCCGCCAGGCCCGTAAATGCGTTGGTGGCGGAAGTCAGGTTGATTTGACCGGCACCATTCGAGGTTACCTCAAGCGTCCCGGCCAGAATGCGGCCTTCCGTTGTGGCACCGCCGGTTTGGCCGGTGGGGCGGTCAGCGGGGCTGCCGCCCTGCATGTCCAGATGCACGTTGCCGGTAGTGCGCAATTCGACGTTGCCCAGGCCGAGACCGCCACCGCCCACTGAGGCCAGCGTGATGTTGCCGGTTTCGCCAGCGCCGCCAATGCCGCTCATCGCGCCACTCGTATTCCTCGCAGCAATGCCACGAGAACCGCTCGCACCAACGGTTTGCGCGGTTCCGCTGACGGTAATCGCGACGTTGCCGGTGCCGTTGATGGTCGAGCCGTGTTGCATGAACACGCCGCTCTGTGCATTGGCCGCCATGGCGCCTGACGCGCCGGTGCCGGTAATGTTGATGGCGCCTGCGTTCGACTCGACGTAGCCGGCCGAGCTGTTCGCGTTGTAGCCCAGCATGACACCGTGGCTGCTGGCCGAAGCGCCGGTGGCACTGGTGCCAATACCCGTGAGGTTGATGGCGCCACCCACTAGCGAACTGATCGTCATGCCGCCACCGATCGAGATGCCGTGCCCTTGCGCATTGGTGCCGCCGCCGGCATTGCTGCCACCCGTGCCGAAGGCATTGAGGCCGCCGCCGCCGACGTTGACGCGGTAGGCTGCCAGCGAGTCGTTGGTGCCAATGGCGATGCCGTTGCGGTAGGCAGTACCGCTGGTCAGGCCGCTGGTACCGCCGGTGCCGACCATGCTGATGGTGCCGGCGCCTGCCGAAGCATCGATCGACACCAGATTGGCTCCCATGCCGCCCAGGACGATGCCGACCACCGTATCGGTGTTGGCACCGCTGCCGCCGACGCCGGTGATGTTGATGTTGCCGCCGCTGGTGATCAGCGTGCCGCCGTTGTAGATGCCGGCATTGCCGTTGGCACCGTCGGTACTCGCGCCCTGGCCGTAGAGGCTGATGTTGCCGGCGCCGGTGTTGACAGTGACGTTCGCATCGACTACTACCCCGGTCGAGACCCCCGACGCGTCGCCGATTGCCAGTGTGGTGGCGGTGGTGCCGCCGTGCGCCGTCAGGCTGCCGCCGTTGGTGGTGATGGTCAGCGCACCGCCGGGATCCTGCGCACCCAACCACACGGCGCCGAAGCCGGTGTTGTCACGGTTGGAGTTGAGTTCAATGTTGAGCGCGGCGGTGGTGCTGCTGATGGTTTGGGTGCCGGTGCCGTTGTACACCATCACGTTGTTGTCGCCGCGCAGAGTGAGCGTATGCGCCACACCGCCGGTGGCGGTGATGTTGCCACCGAGATAGACATTGCCGTTGGTGCCGCCCGAACCAGTGGCGCTCAGATTGATGTCGCCATTCACCGTCAAATTGCTGCCTGCCGCGACATTGACCGACCCGTCGGTGGCGGCAAACGAGACCGGTCCTGCGGATTGGAGGGCGCCACTGAAATACACGTTGCCGGCCGGACTCTGGATATCGACCAGTGCCCCTGCGCCGGAATTGTTGATCGTGGTATTGGTGAGTACCACGGCGTTGTTGCTGCTGCCGGTGCCGGTGCCCACGATCGACACGCCGCCGCCGGTGGCGCTGGTGGATTCGAGCAGCGCAAAGGCCAGGCTGGCGCCAATGTTGCCTGTGCCGGTGCCGGCACCAGTACCGGTGATGCCGAGCGTGCCGCTGCCCTGGGTGCGAATCGTCGTCGAAACGATTGCAATGCCGGCATTGTTGCTGGCAGCGCTCGCCGCCGTGCCATCACCGGTGATCGAGATGCTGCCGTTGCCGGCGCTCTCGATCACGCGCGTGGCTGCCGTGCCGCCGCCGCCGATGCTGACGCCATAGTTGCCGTTACCGGTGGCGTCGCCGCGCGTACCGGCAATCGCGATGTTGCCGTCAACCGTTGATATCTGGATGCCGGTGCCGCTGACCAGCACTCCGGTATTGAAACCGCTGCCGGTGCCGCCACTGACGCCGCTGAGGCTGATGGCGCCGGCGCCGTCGGTCATGATCGCCGTTCCGGAGCTGAGCACGATGCCGTTGTTGGCGCCCGAGGTGACCGCATAGCCCTGGCCGCGGATCACGATGCTGCCACCGGTGCCGCCGCCGGCGTTGAGAGTGGCATTGCTGAGGGTCACGCCATTCGCATCGGTGGGGGAGCCTTGCGCGGCGCCGGCGCCGGCCGTATCGCCCACCAGGTTGATGTTGCCGCCGCCGGACACGATATAGGTGCCCGCTTGCATGTTGATGTAGCCGTCCACCGCCCCGGCAGCGCGCGCGTTGACGGTCACCCCAGCCGCATTGGCGCTGGTCACGCCGCCGCTGCTGAACAGCACATTGCGGTCGGCTTTGAGCGATACCGTTTGCCCGGTGCCGGTCGCATTGACGACATTGTTGATCACCAGATCCGACGGCGTGGCGCCGTTCGCGTAAATGCTCAGATCGCCGTCGAAATCGACCGCGCCGTTCACGCTGATGTTGCCGCTGCCGCCACCGCCCACGTTGGTGATGGCGATCGCGCCGCCGCCGCTTTGGCTGATCGCGCCCAGCGTCAGCGGGGCCCCGGTGCTGGTGAAGTTGATCGCGCCGCTGCCGGCATTGGATGCGCTGAAGGTACCGACCGTGTTGCCGGCCTGGCTGAGGTCAATGCCGGTGCCGGCGTTGGCGTTGAGCGACCCTGCCGTGATCGTGCCGGCAATCGTCTGGCTGATGCCGCCGATGGTTGACAGGCTCACGGACATGCCGGGTGCATTGATGGCGTCAAGCACGTCGATCTGCGCGTTGGCCGATATGTTGAGCGAACCGCCGCTCGCCAGCGTGGTGGCGCCCAGCTTCACGCCGCCCAGTGTGTTCAGTTGTGTGACCCGGGTGTTGTTGAAGGCGAACGAGGCGTTGGTGTTGGTGTTGGCGCTGTCGGTCAAGGTCACATTGCCGAGCGCAGTGCCCGCCACCACAACGAGATCCTTGGGGCCGAAATCGAGAAAGCCGGCTTGCGCCAGGTTGTAGTTCTGGGTGCTGCTGCTGAGGTTCGGGTTCCTCGTATTGATGGTGACGCTGCCGCTAAAGGAATTCGACGTGTTGCCCAGATCGATCGCGGTGGCGCCGGTTCGCGCATCGGCCGCCGTGAAGCCCACCTTCGACAGGTTGATCGTCACAGTCTTGTCGGTGGCGTCGAGGTGTCCCTGAGTCAGGATGAACTCGGTACCGGTCCCTTGCGCAGTGATCGTGTTGGTGTTGTTGAGCGTACTGTTGACCCCGGCCACAGACAGGTTGCTGCTGTTGGATACGGTGTCGGAGACCCCGAAAGTCGCATCGCCGCCGACCTCGACATTGGTGCCGATAACGACGCCGGAGCCGCTCGCAGAGGCTGTCAGGTGGCCAGCCACCTTGCTGCCGCCAGCCAGGTTCAGTTGGTACGTACTTGCCGTCAGGTTGACATCGCCGAGTGTGGTCGCAGATGAGGTATCGAGCACCGTGTCGCCACCGACCTGGATGGGGGCGGCGGCACTCTGGGTGATCGCGCCGTTGGCGGTGAGGTTGAAATTGCCTCCAGCGTAGACGCCCGAGGTATAGCCGCTGATGTCCGCGATGTTGACGCCAGTGTTGCTGCGCACAGAGAGATTACCGGACACGTCACTTGCGAAATTGGTGATGGCATTGCTGGCCGAATCGAGCGTGGCATCGCCGTAGGTAAACACCACCAGGTTGCTTGCCGTGATCGAGCCGCCGGTCTGGGTGATGCTGGCGGTACTGTCCCCGTCATAGGTGGTGTCCAGCCCCACCACGCCCGGCCCGGGGTTGATAATCGTCGCGCCCGACAACACGATACCCCCTGAATTGGCACCCCCGGAACTGATGCCCCAGAGATAAAGGTCTCCGATCATGCTGGCATCGCCGATCGTGCTGCTGGTGATTTCGATATCCGCGCCGGCGCCTGACCCATAGCCGTCAATCCACAGGCTGCCGCTGCCGGTGGAACGCATCGTTGCCGAAGTCAACCACGTACCGCGCCCCTGGCCACCGCCGTAGCCCTCAAGGTAGGCTGAGCCGCCAATGGTGCTGACGGTCCCTTCAAGGAACACGCCCGTCGCGCCTTGAGTGCTGGTGTCGTCCACCGATCCGGTACCGCTAATATAAATTTGAGTAGAGCCTGGATCGATTGAAGTCGAGGCGATCGTGGAGCCTGTGATCCCGACGCCCGCTGAAGCCCATGCCGGTAGGCCGTCGTTGCCCAGGCCGGCACCCTCGCCGTGGATGTTGATGCCCCCTGTGCCATTGATGCGCACTGTTGAGTCCTGGATCACCACGCCGGCATTGGCGCCGGCACTGGCGCCGGCGCCGCCGGTACCAGTAATGTTGATGTAGCCATTGCCAAAGCTTTCGACCAAGGCTGCCCCGGGCATGCCCGAACCGTTGATGTGGACGCCATAGTTGAACGCCCCGCTCACAGCCGCATTGCGCGTGCCGACGATGTCGATATTGCCGCCCACCGTGGTGATGGCGGTGGGGGTGCCGCTGGCGCCGTTGATCTGCACGCCCATGTTGTAGTCGCTGCCCAAACCACCCTGGCCGTTGACGCTGATGGTCGCGACACTGTCTGAACCGCTGGTGGTGATCTGGGTACCCGGATCGATCAGCACGCCGAAGTTGTGAGTGCCGGTCGCAATCTGCGAGCCGGTGCCGTTGATCGTGATGGCACCTGCGCCGGCGCCGGTATCGGTGCTTCGCAGCGTTGAATTGGCGATCCACACGCCGGCGTTGCTGCCCTGGCCGCCCTGGCCGATGCCGTTGAGGGTGATCGCACCCTGGCCGTGGGTGGTCAGCGTGGCCGCGGCAAGCTTGATGCCGACACCGCCGTCGAAGCGGTCGCCACCGGTGCCGCTGATATCGAGTGCGCCGCTGCTGCCTGAGACCGTGATCGACGAGCCGCCACTGATGTAGACGCCGTAGTTGTCGCTGGAGCCGTTTTCCCCGCCGCCTTCGCCGATGATGGTGACGGCGCCAGACGACGCGATGGTCGAGCCGCCCGTAATGTGGACGCCATGGTTTGAATTACCCGCAAGCAAGCCGGAAAAGCCGCGCCCGCGCATGGTGATGGCCCCTGTGCCGCTGTTGAGGCTGGAGCTGTTGGTGATGAAAATGCCGGCCTCACCGGTCGCATCGCTCGTCGCAAAGCCTACCGACGGATCGGACGTGCCGCCCAACAGCAGGAAACCTCCGGAGGTATTGATGATCGCGCCAGAGAGATTGATCGAGCAGTTGCTGCCGCCGCCGAAGCCGCCGAGGCCGCTCTCGGCGTTGGAGTTGAGCGTCACATTGAGATATCCGCCGCTGGGGCGGGAAATCACCGCATTGTTGACGTAGACATTGTGGTCGGCCTTGAGCATCACGTTCTGGTCGCCGCTTGTCTGGGTGCCGGTGATGTTGGCGCCGACTATCAGGCTGTTGCCGGACCCTGCCGCCAGCAGATTCACGTCGGTGCTCGATACGATGGCGCCGGTGGTCGTGAGGTTGCCAACCGCGGTGATGTTGATTGCGTCTGAGGTGCTGGTATTGGCGCTGGTCTGGCTGATCGCACCCAGCGTCAATGCGCCGTCGTTGTAGAAATGGATCGACCCCTCGCCGCTGTTGTTGGCCGAGAAACTCGCGACGCTGTTGGACGTGCTGGTGAGCGCGATCCCGCCCGCGGCCGTCACGTTGAGCAACCCGCTGGTCAAAATGAGGCTGTTGGAAGATTGTGAGATTGCGCCGTCGCCGGAGAGGTTGATGCCCCCCACACCCGCCTGGAGGAACGCGCCGCCATTGGCATCGTTCATGTGGATCGCATCGCCACCGCTGCCTGCCGTGCCACGGATCGACACCACGCCGCCTGCGGCAACGCTGTCGGTTGCCTTGATCTCGGTTGCCCTGATCAACACCCCGTGGTTGCCTGTGCCGCTGCCGCTGCTGACGCCGCTGATGGCCAGCGTGCCGCTGCCGTTGATGTACACGTGCAGGGGGTTGTTGGAGAAGTCAGCGGCGCTGACGCCTATGTTGTTATTGATCCCGCCGGCGCTGCCGACGATGGAGATGTTGCCGTTATTGGCCACTTCCACAATGGTGGCGGTTGTCGAGAGGGTCTGGCTGTACAGGCTGACGCCGATATTGAGGTCGTTGTTGGTTCCGCCAACCCCGGTGATGGCGATGTCGCCGCTATACGCCGTGATGTTGACGTTCTGGTCAATCCGCACACCCGCTGCGCCATTGATGAGGCTGGGTCCCGCCGTACCGTGGATGCTGATGCGGTTGCCGGTGCCGCCCGCGCTGGCCAGCACGCTGGTGGTGTACCCGTCGTTGGCGTACAGCCTTACGCCGTCATTTGCCATTCCGGAGGTATTGCCGCCCTCGCCGGTGATGCTGATGCTGCCGCCCTGGGTCTGCAGTGTGGTGTTGGCGCCCACGCTTTGAATCAGCACACCGCTGTTGAAATTGCCCACCCCATTGGCGACACCGCTGCCGCGAATCGTGATGCTGCCGCCTTCGGCGTAAAGCGCGCTATCGACAATGTTCACGCCGGCCTGGCCGTCGAGCGTGCTGACGGCGAAGCCAGTGGCGTTGATGCCGCCGCCCAACACGATGTTGCCGCCATTGCTGCCGAGGACGCGCACGCCCGCACCGGCGATGGTGATGCGCCCGCCGGCATCTGTCGCGTTGGCGTTGAGGGTAATGTCGACCTTGTCGACATTTTGCGTGCCGCCGATGTTTTGCCCGATGGTGCCGCCACTCACGTAAATGTCCTGATCGGCAATCAGTTTCAGCGTGCCGCTGCCGGTGCCGGTGCGCAGGATGTTGGCGGCGACCGACAGATTCGACCCCGTGTCCAGGGCGGAGAGGGTCGCGTTGCCTTCAAACCCGATGGCCTGCGCGACGCTGAGGTGGCCGGTGTTGTTGATCGTCAGCGCACCGCCGCCGGTCAGGGTGATCCCGTCCAGCGAGAGCGCACCCGTATTGGTGAAGCTGATGCCGCCACCGCCGCTGTTGCCAGCGCTAAACCCGCTCACGGTGTTGGTTTCGTTCAGCGTGATGCCGGTGACCGCGTTGGCAGACAAGGAATTAGCGCTGATCGTCGTGCCGGCATTCTGGGTGATGGCGCCAGTGCTCGACGTTAGCGAAACAGTGCCACTGGCATCGAGCGCGCCGACCGCCAGATTGCCGGCCGACTGCGTGATGCTGAGGTTGGCCAGATTTGACACGGCGCCGCCGGTCTGGGAGAAACTGTTGGTCACCGTCAGATCGGTGAAGCCCGGGGCGGTACTGGTGATACCGCCGCTCGTCAGATTGAGGTTGCCGATGCCGGCGTTGATGGCGCCCAGCGCCAGATTGCCGCCCAGCACGCCGAGGGTGCCGATGTTGAAGGTGGAGCCGGTCGTCAACGTGCCCGCGTAGAGATTGATCTTGCCCGCACCGCTGACCGCGCCGGTGACACTGTTTGCGCCCGCCCCGCTAAACGAGGTAATGCCGTTCGACGTGAGGTTGGCGTTGATCGTCGCCTGCCCGGAAATGGCGAAATCCGCGCCGCCATTGACCAGCAGGTTTTCGTAACTGGTCAATTGCCCGGCGTAGTGAAAACCGGTTGGCAGGGTGATGGTGTTGGTGGCAGTCGGCGTGTTGATCTCGACCGTTTCGCCCACGGTTGGCGCATGGCCGCGGCTCCACTTGGAGATGTCGGTCCAGTCGCCGGAACCGTCGTAGGTCCAGTAGTTGGCCAGACTGCCGATGTTGTAGTTGACGCTGTTGCCCGAAATATCGACAGTGCCGCTTACTCCGCCCGGGTGATTGACTAGGCTGAAAGCGTTGGTGGGAGCGGTTGTACCGTTGATGAACCCGTACGAATCGCCGGCCAACACACTGTGGCCGTTGATTTCCGACAACGTCAGCGTGCCGTCCAGCGTGGTGTTGCCGGTGACGTTGACCTTGTCATAGTTGTTGGAGCCCGGCGTGCCGCCGAGTTCGATGGCGAGCGTCCCGCTCGAATCCAGATTCAGGTTGCCCGATACGTTGATCGTGCCGGTCGCATTGAGGCCGCCCGGGCGGATCGTGCCGCTGTTGTTGATCGTGCCGGCGCCGGCGTTCACCCGGATGGTGCCGTTACCGTCGATCGTGCCGTAGTTGGTGAACAGGCCGCCGGACACCTGCAGCGTACCGCCGGCAAGGTTGACAGTGGCGAACTGGCTCCAGGCGTTTTGATCGAACGTGGAGCCCGCGCTGACATTGAGGACGCCGGAACCGGTGTTGGCGAAGGGCATCCCAAGGTTCAGGCTCGACACTCCGCCTGAATTGAGGTTGAACTGCCCCTGGTTGGTAAACCCTGCGCTGCCGGCATTGGTGAAAACACTGCCGACAACGGACTCATTCCAGATGCCGAGCCCGCTGTTGGTGATGACCGACGTGCCGCCCATATTCAGGCTGCCGCTCGAGTGGTTAACCGTGCCGGCGTTAGTCCAGTTGCCCGAAAGCGTGCCACCCGTCAAAGCCGTGGTGCCGCTGGTGTTGAGCGGCGCGCTGATGGTGCCGCCCGACCAGTTGAACACCCCGCCAGTGGTCACCGCGCCGCTGCTGCCCAGAGTGCCGGAGCTCACGCCCAGCGTGCTGGCCGCATCCGTCGTCAGGGTGCCGGTGCCGTTGATGTTGGCGCCCGCCAGATTGAGTGTTGCACCCGCTGTCACATTGATGCCGGCGCCGGTAAAAGTTTGGGTGCCGCCGGTGAAGCTGGCAGTGCCGGTGCCGGTAACCGTCGTGCCGGAGAAGGTGCGGCTGGCATTGAAATTGAGCGTAGCGCCGGAGCTGATGTTGTAAGTGCCCGCGTCAGTGCCGCCGCTGGAATTCATCACCAGCGTGCCATTGGTGATGTTGACGGTGCCCGAAACGTTGTTGAACTGGTCGATCGGCGTGCCGTTGCCGATAGCGAGAGAGCCCGCACCGGT
>CANJDH010000042.1 GCA_947473125.1 Burkholderiales bacterium | reverse complement strand
CTGTACCGCATCCCCGATCCGCTCGAGATGAAGGGTACCAGCGCCGCCGAGGGCGTGGCGGTGGATGCCAAGGGCAATGTCTACGGCGGCGAAGTCGGCCCGCGGCAACTGGTGAAGCACGTGCGGATGCAATGAGCCCGCGGCGGCAATGGCGCGCCCGATAGAGGCTTTGCTGTTTGACGTCGGCGGCGTTCTGATCGACGTCGATTTCCGGTATGCGTTCCGGCACTGGGCCGACTGCGCCGGCGTACCGGTCGAAAGCATCGCGCAACGCTTTCACCAGGACGCCGCCTATGAGGCCCACGAGCGCGGTGAAATCAGCGCTGCCGAGTATTTCGCCGCGCTGCGCCAGTCGCTCGGAATTGATCTGCCGGATGCGGTATTCGATGCGGGCTGGTGCGCGATCTTCCGCGGCGAGATTCCCGGCGTGCTGCCGCTGTTGCGCGAAGCGGCTGCGAGCACGCCGGTCTACCTGTTCTCCAACACCAATGCCCTGCACTACGCGCGCTGGGGCTCGCTGTATCCGGAACTGCTGGCCCCCGTGCGCCAGGTATTCTGCTCGCAAGAGCTGGGCCTGCGCAAACCGTCCACTGCAGCCTTTGACAAGGTGTGCAGCCTGATCGGCATTGCGCCGGGACGCATCGCCTTCTTCGACGATCTGCCTGAAAACGTTGCCGCTGCGCGCGCTGTCGGCCTGGCCGGCTACCACGTCACCACGCCGGAACAGACCCGGCGTGCGGTGGCGTCCGCACTGGCACCCATAGTCTGACCCCGCGCTACTTGCGCCTGTCAAGCAGGCGCTTGATCTTGGAAGTCTGCGAGGTCCCGGTGTGTTGGTCGAGGTCGCCGATGGCCGCCGGCTCCACTGTGACGCGCACGCCGATCACTTCCTTGAGGCGGCGCTCGAGGTCGGTCTTGACGGCGGCGCCATCGGCCGCCGGATCGCGCAGTTCGACCATCACGACCATTTCATCGCGCGCATCTTCGCCGACACGGTCGACCATGCAGAAAAACTCGCCATTGGAGCGTGCATCTTCGGCGACCGCGACGCCGATCGCCTCGGGAAAGACATTGGCACCGCGCAGCTTGACCATGTTGTCGTTGCGCCCAAAGATCTTTTCGAGGCGCTTGTGGGTGCTGCCGCATTCGCAGGTGCCGGGCATGATCGCCGAAATGTCATTGACATTGAAGCGGATCTGCGGGGCGCCGTAGCGATAGAAGGTGGTGATGTAGATGGTGCCCTTCTCGCCCTCGGGTTGCAGCTTGCCGGTTTCCGGGTCGGCGATTTCGAGCAGCACGGCGTCTTCGTTGATGTGCATGCCGTTCTTGAACTCGCAGTCCTGCGCCATCATGCCGCTCTCGTTGGTGCCGTAGGAGTCGTAGCAGTCGGCGTTCCAGAGCGCCTCGATCTTGGTGCGGTCTTCGACGCCGATGTGCGAGCCGAGCGCCTTGATGCCCAGCGAATGTGGGTCGATGCCGAGTTCGTCGCGCGCCACGATCGCCATGTGGCGCAGGTAGGCGGGGAAGCCGAGGATGTAATTGACGCCCCAGGCCTTGATGATCTCAATCTGGCGGCGCGTCGGCGTCGACGAGCCGCCGCCAGTCATGACCGGCACGGCCCCCATGTATTTCCAGAGGCAATCGCGCGCGGCAAAGCCGCCGTTGGAGAGGCCCAGCGAGAGCGCCACCAGCACCTTGTCGCCGGGCACCATGCCCTGCATGGCGTAGCGCCGGGCGCTCAGGATGGTCATGGTTTCGCGATCCTGCGGCGCATAGAGCATCGGCCGCGGCAGGCCCGTGGTGCCGCCGCTGGTATGCAGCACCAGCGGGATCGGGTTGTCGCCGCCGGGGGCAATGCCCATGAAATCGCCGAACGGCGGATTGCGCTCGAGACTCTTGCGGATGTCGTGCACCGTGTAGGGCGGAATCTTCTCGATGTCGGCAATGCTGCGGATGTCGCCGGGCTCAAGACCGACAGCACCCCAGTGCTTCTGGAAAAACGGAATCTCCCAGCCGCGCTTGACGGTGGCGAGAAAGCGCTTGTTTTTGAGGGCGTCGAGCTCGTGGCGCGGCATGCGCATTACGCTCTGGAAATATTCTGGCGGCGGCGGATAGTCGCGCACCAGCTGCTCGAAATCGAGCGAGCGCGAATAGTGGGGGAAGGTTTGTTCGTAATTGATCTTCATAACAGGCCTGCAAGACGCCCGCCATCGACATGCATGGTCGAGCCGGTGATGTAACCCCCGTAGCCGGAGAGCAGCAGCGCCACCAACCCGGCAATCTCGTCGGGCTGGCCGACCCGGCCGAGGGGAATCTGTTTGGCGAGATCTGCGGCGAGCTTCGCGTCGGCATCGCTCGCGGCATCGGCTGCGGGAGCGCCCTTGCCGGCATCCGGCCCGAACACCTTGGCGAGCCGGCCGGTGGCAATCCGCCCTGGGCAGATGGTGTTGACGGTGATGTTGTCGGCGGCCACTTCGAGCGAGAGCGTCTTGGCGAAGCCGATCACGCCGGCCCAGGTGGCCACCGAGAGTCCGAAGCGCGCAATCGGCTGGATCGCCGAGAGCGCAGTGATGTTGACGATGCGTCCGCCGCCGGCCGCCTTCATGTGCGGAATGGCGTGGCGCGACAGGCGCACCACGCTCATCAGGTTTTGCTGCACCGCCTTGTCCCACGCGACATCATCGAATTCGGCGATCAAGCCGAGCGGCGGCGCGCCGTCGTTGTTGACCAGAAAATCGATGCCGCCGAACGCCTCGGCGGCCGTATCAACGATGCGCTCGCAATCGGACGCCTTGCGGATGTCGGCCGGAATCGCCAGGGTGCGCGTGCCGGTCTCGTTGTGGATGCGCGCCACAGCTTGGTCGAGCGGCTCGCTGCGCCGCGCCACCATCGCCACCTGTACGCCGTCGGCGGCGAGCAGGCGCGCGATCGCATAGCCGATGCCTTGACTGGCGCCGCCGACGATGGCGCGCTTGGCCTTGATGTCCAGATCCATGTCAGGGGGCCTGCAGGAAGGTGCCGAGCAGGCGCTCGGCGTTTTCGTGGAACACCTTCTTGAGGATAGCCTCGTCGTAGCCCAACGCGCGCCAGTCGGCCACCAGGCGTTCATACTTGAAGAGCGGATAGTCGGCGCCGAACATGGTGCGGTTCTTGAGGCGGCGCGGGATGTCGTACTTGAGCGACTCGGTGAAATATTTCGGCGACCAGCCGTGCAGCTCGGCCCAGACGTTGGGCTTGTGCAGCATCACGGCGATCATGTCGTCCTGCCAGGGCCAGGCCGGGCGGGCCGAAATGATGGTGAGCTCGGGGCGCTTGGCGGCGAGCTCGTCGATGTAGCGCGGGTGGCACATGTCGAGCAGGATGCCGCCACCACCGGGCAGGCCGGCGCCGGCGCCGGTGTAGCCGACGAACACCAACACCGGGCGCCCGGCTTCGGCGCACACGTCGAGAAACGGTTTGTGGATCGGATCGCTCGCGGTGTAGCCGCTGCCGCCCGAGAGTGCCAGGCCGATAAAGCCGCTGCTCGCCTCGATGCAGCGGCGCAACTCGGCTACCCCGGCCGCACCAGTGCGCGGATCGATCTGCAGCCACAGGCCGAGGATGGCATCCGGATGATTGCGCTGGGTCTCGATGCCGTAGTCGTGGTATTCACGCGCCTCTTCGAGCGGCATGTGCTTGGTGAAACCGAAGTCGAGAATGGTGCGCACTTTCTGGCTGCGCAGGTAGTCGGCCATTTCAGCTTCGGTCTGATAGGCGGGGTCGGAGTTCCAGGTCTGGCGCTGGCGCGCCAGCTCAGCCTCGGTACGCAGCACGTAGCCGCGTTTGGTGCCCCAGTGGGAATGCAGGTCGATGATATGCATGTGCAGTCGGCGTCCTGTGTTCAGTCGGCTTTCATGCCGGTTTCCTTGATGATCTTTCCCCAGCGCGTCATTTCACTGCGCAGGAATTGCTCGGCACGCTCGGGCGATCCGCCCTCCCACTCGACGCCCTGGCTGGCAAGCTTGGCACCGATGGCCGGATCCTTGATCGCCACGTTGACTTCGGCGTTGAGCAAACTGAGGATGTCACGCGGCACGCCGGCCGGTGCCAGCATCATGTACCAGCCCGAGACTTCAAAATCGGGCAGGCCGGCCTCGATCATGGTCGGCAGCTCGGGCGTAAGCGATGAGCGCTTGCGGCTGGTCACCGCGAGCGCCTTCATCTTGCCGGCGCGAATGTGCGGAATCGAGGTCGTGATCGTATCGAACAGCATGCTCACCTGCCCGCCGAGCAGATCGGTGATCGCCGGGCCGTTGCCCTTGTAGGGAATGTGCGTCACGTCGACGCCGGCAAGGTAGCGAAACAGCTCGCCCGACAGATGGGCGCCGGCCCCCGCCCCGCCCGATGCGTACGACAGATTGCCCGGTTTGGCCTTGGCCAGCGCGATCAGTTCTTTCACCGAATTGGCGGGCAGCGCCGGCGGCGTGACCAGCACCAGCGGGATGTAGCAGACATACGCGATTGGCTGGAAATCCTTGAGCGTGTCGTAGGGCAGCTTGGGGTTGAACAACGCATTGGTGGCGTGCACCGTGTAGCCCATCATGATGGTGTAGCCATCCGGTGCGGCCTTGGCCAGCATCTCAGTGCCAATCGCGGCGCTGGCGCCGGGGCGGTTCTCGATGAGCACCGGCACGCCGAGGCGATCGGACATCTTGGCGCCGATGGTGCGCGCCAGCAGATCCACACCGCCGCCGGGCGGCACCGGCACAATGATGCGAATCGGTCGGTTCGGATATTTGGGCGCCTGCGCCAGCACCGGCTGCGCTGCCAGCGCAAGCCAGCACAGGGCGAGCACGGTCATCAGGCTGCGCATCAGGCGCAAACGGCAATTCTGCATCTTGTCCCCTTTTGATTGCATTGCGCTGCCTCTCGAATCGTCATTGCGTTATTGTTTTGCGGCAACCGGGCGGTGGGCAGCGTCGGAAAATTATGGTGGCGGGGCCCGGCCTTGTCAAGGAAACTCCGGCGCCCGGCAGGCGCGGCATGAAGGATGTCGAAGCGGCATGGTAAAACCCCGTCACCCCTACTTTACGCAACGGAGACTCCACGCATGTCTGCCACTTCAATCGGCTTCATCGGGCTCGGCATGATGGGTGTGCCCATGGCCACCAACCTGCTGGCGGCCGGGCATGCGGTGGCCGGGTTTGACGTCCAGCCCAACGCCGGCGCGACGCTGCGCGACCACGCTTCGTTCACGCGGGTTGCCGCCGCGCACGACATCGCCGGCGCCTGCGACGTCGTGATTTTCATGCTGCCCGACAGCGGCATCGTCGATCGCCTGCTGTGGGACGACGGCTTTGCCTCGCACATGCGCAGCGGCGCCCTGCTCATCGACATGGGCTCGTCCGATCCGCTGCACAGCCAGGCCAACGCCGCAAAGCTGGCGGCCCTGGGCCTGCGCTTTGTGGATGCGCCGGTATCAGGCGGCGTCAAGCGCGCCGTCAGCGGCACGCTGGCGATCATGATGGGCGGCGACGCGGCGCATGTCGACGCGGCGCGGCCGCTGCTCAGTTCCCTGGGCAAGACGCTGGTTCACGTCGGCCCGGCCGGCGCCGGCCATGCGGTCAAGGCGCTAAACAACTACGTGTCGGCCGCCGGCCTGCTCGCGGTCTGCGAGGCGCTCACCGCCGCCGAAAAATTCGGCATCGACCCGAAAGTCGTCAACCAGGTGATGGACGCGTCCACGGGCAAGAACAACACCACCGAAAACAAGGTCGTGCCTTTCATGCTCTCGGGTGCGTTCAACTCGGGGTTTGCCCTGTCGCTAATGCGCAAGGACCTGGAAACCGCCGCGGGGTTCATCGACCAGATGCGCGCACCCGGAGACTTCGCCCACGCCTGCGTGGCACGCTGGCGCGAGGCCGACGCGGCATTGGGCGCGGGCGCCGATCACACGGCGATGTACGCCCACGTGCAGCAGCACAAGGGCGCGTAGGCGCGACGCCGCTACCGCTTGAACAGGCCCAGATCGATCGCCATCCCCATAGCCTGGTAGCCCATGCGGTTCGGATGCAGCTTGTCGCCCGCGCCGCCGACGGTGTTGTCGGGAATGAACTCCGCCTTCATGCCGCCGGTAACGGTGTCGGTGGTGGCACGGTCGAAATCGGCCACGCCGTCAAACGGCCCGCCGTTGCGAATGAAGTCGTTGAGCTTTTTGCGCTTCTGGTCCTGCAACTCGAAGCCGTGCGCGGCGCTGCTGCTGCCGAGCGCCGAGGTGAGCGTGGCGCCGATCACCTTGACCCCCGGGATTTTGGCGCGGATGCGCGTCACCCCGACATGCATGCCGGCGATCACGGCATCGGCTTCGGCGTTGCCGTTCTTCGAAAAATCATTGGTGCCCTCGAGCCAAATCACGGCCTTCACCCCGGAAAGGCTGAGCACGTCGCGCTCGAGCCGATCCAGAGCCGACGGCCCGCCTGCAAACGGCATTTGCGGCGAGTAGTCCTTCGGCCCGATCACCTGGTTGCCGCCGATACCTGCGTTGACTACCACCCAGCGCTGGCCGCCGCGTTTGGCACCCGCCGCCGCGCCGAGGCGCCGCGCCAGTACATCGGGCCAGCGGTCGTCGCCGTTCATGGTCGAGGCGGTGCCGTCCGTGATCGAATCGCCGAACGCGACGATGGCGCCGGTACCCTTGGGAGCCACCATGTCGAGCGCATCGAGGAAATACCACGAGGCGGTGGCAAACGGGAAGGCAGCTTCGGACAGATCCGCCCCTTTGGACCCCGCGCCGGGCAAGGTCACGTAGGATGACTGCAGCGCTTTGGCATGCCAGGTCATCGGGCCGCTGCTGCCGGCCACGTGGAAGCTCACCGCCAGCTTGCGGCCGCGCAGCTCGTTACCCTTCTTCACGAACGGCAACGCGACGCCATCACTCCAGACCGACGCGCCGGGCGCCACGGTAATGGTCCGCTTGCCGCCGAACGTGACCGCGAGGTTGGAGCCGGGCAGCACCGCCGAACCGGACCACTGCAAGCCGACAAAAGCGTCGTCGAAGGTCACCGGCTGGGTACCGAGCGCATTCGAGAAGCGCAGGCGCGCCCGACCGCCCCACAACTCGGGCTTGACGATCAGGCGAAACGACTGGTCCTGCGCGCCGCTTGCAGGTGCCGGAAACACCAGCGACAGGTTCGGCTGGGCCGACGGGTTGCCGACCGGGTACGGCCCCTGCACCGAGGCCGCCCAGCTTGTCACCCAGTGGGTTTTGGCGGGTTGGTCTGCGGCGGTGGCCGCCAGCGATGCCGCCACGACGGCCAGCACCGTACAAGTTTTCACAAAGCGCAACATGGTGGTCTCCTCCGGTTTTGGGCGGGCCGGCAAGCGCCCGCCTGTTTCGCACATTATGCCCTCGCGCAATCCGGTCGAGTAAACTGCGGGACTTCCTTTGACCCTCTCCGCAAGCCCACACCGCCATGCGCCCCAACAAGATCAAACAGCTCTGGAAAGAAGGCAAGCCCGTCACCCTCGGCTGGCTGTCCATCGGCAACAGTTTTTCCGCCGAAGTGATGGCGCGCCAGGGTTTCGACGCCCTGTGCGTCGACCTGCAGCACGGCACCACCGAACTGGCCGGGTTGTTGCCGATGCTCCAGGCGATTTCGCAAACCGACACCTCACCGGTGGTGCGCGTACCGTGGAATGATCCGGCGATCATCATGAAAGCGCTCGACCTGGGCGCCATGAGCGTCATCGTGCCGCTGGTCAGCACCGCCGCAGAAGCCGCACGCGCGGTGGCGGCATGCCGCTATCCCCCGGCCGGCTTCCGTTCTTCCGGGCCGATTCGCGCGATCCAGTATGCCGGTGCCGATTACCTGGCCGAAGCTGACAAGGAAATCGTTGTCATCGCCATGGTAGAGACCAAAGAGGGGCTCGACAACCTCGATGCCATCTGCGCCACGCCGGGGCTCGATGCGATCTACATCGGCCCGTCGGACCTGTCGTTCGCGCTCGGACTGCCGCCGAAAATGGACAACACCGACCCACTGCACCTGGCCACCTGCGACAAGATCCGCGATACCGCCCACAAGCACGGCAAGAAAGCCTGCATGCATTGTGTGAGCGCGGCATTTGCCGCCGGTGCGATCAAGCGCGGCTTCGACCTGGTGATGCTCACTTCCGACATCAACTGCATGGTCGCCGGGGTACGCAAGCAACTCGACGACCTCAAGGCCGCCGTGGGTTGAACTGCGCCGGTTGCCATTTAAACGGGCGGCCTGCGGGCCGCCCGTTTGCTTGATCGGCTTGATCAGCCGGATCAGGCATGCTCAGTCCAGCGGATAGATCGGCCGACGCACTTTTTCGAAGCGGAACAAGCGGTTGTCGGAGCTGGTCACGCCGGCACTGGCACAGGGGATCACGCACTGCGCCAGCGGCTCGAACACCGGCCGAAAATACATGCGCGATTTGAGGATCAGGAAGCGTGCTTCGCGCGGGTCGATGCCAACGCTGGTGAAGCACGCCAGGTCGAGCGGCTCCTGCAATTGCGAGGTGACGACGATTTTCGCTGTGCCGGTATCGAGCACCGCCGTGCGCCCCATGTAGAGCGTATCGCCGGCGAAGATCGGGCCGGTCACGACGTATTCACCGTTGGTGATGATGCGCACCGTGCCGGTAAGCGTGATCGGCTCGGGGTGCGCAACGCCGATCTTCGGCATCGCCATCTTGCTGCCGACCTTGAGTGTGATGGTGGCGCCGACGCCGGCCCGGACCATCGCCTCGACGGCCTCGGGGTCGCAGGTCGGCCCGACGACAATGCCCTCAAGGCCCGCTCCCAGAGCGGCTTTCAGGACATCGACCGTATCGCAGGTGCCGCCCGACATGCAGTTGTCGCCGTGGTCGACCAGGATGATCGGTTTGCCGCTCGAGTGCGCGCCTTCCCGCTTCGCACGCGCAATCGACCGCGCCAGCGGCACCTGTTTGAAAATGAACTCGCTGCGCCGCGCCCAGAGGAACGAAGCGCCCCACTCCGCCGTGCGCTGCGCCAGTGCCCTCGCGCCCGGCCGCTTCGCATCGGCGACCACCACCACGCTCATGCCGGCGTCGGGCGTGTCGGCCTGCGGAAAGCCGCCGAACACGCTGCAGGCGAGGATTGCGTCATCTTGTTCGCGCCACTTCGCGCCGTCGAGCGCTTCTTTCATCGCGGCAAGGTTGGTGTTCATCTCCAGGGTCTGCGCCAGCACGCGAGCGTGCTGGTAGCCGATCACCGGCCTGATCTTGCCGTCGAGCATGTCGAACAACAGGCGCCCGGCGTGCTCGCCGGTCTCGTACATGTCGATGTGCGGGTAGGTCTTGAAGCCGACGATGATGTCGGCGTTGCGCACGATCTTCTCGCTGATGTTGCCGTGCAGGTCGAGCGCGACCGTCATCGGTGTGTGCGGGGCAATCGCGCGAATCCGCTCGAGCAGGTCGCCTTCGCCATCATCGGCGTTTTCCGCCACCATGGCGCCGTGCAGATCGAGCAAAATTGCATCGCACCCCGCATCGATCGCGGCGCAGATGGTGTCGCACATGTGGGTGTAGGCGGCGGCCTCGACCGGCGCACTCGGATACGCCATCGCGGCGAGCGGCGTGACGATGTCGCATCCGCGCGATTCGGCCAGCGCGATGAAGGCGCCCATCGCGACGCGTGCGCCGTGCATCGCATCGCGCGCCGCAGCACCATAGTAGGGCCCCACCCCGTTGCCGGTGCCGAAGGCCGCAAGCGGTGTGGCGACCGGCGAAAAGGTGTTGGTCTCGTGCTGCATGCGGGCGATGACAACGCGCATCGGGGATTCCTTGGTGAACATAATTTCACAGCGCGAATTATCGGGCATTCGCCCATCGAACCCTTGGCGCTGGTCTACACTGGCGCCAAGCGGGACAAGAAACGGAAAGTGAGGAGGCCATCATGTTGCGATGCAGGCACATCGGGCGCTACATCGGGTTTGCCGCTGCAGCCATGCTGCTGTGCACCGCGCCCGGCATGGCGCCGGCACAAGGCGGCGCCTATCCATCGCGCGCGGTGAAATTCATCGTGCCGATCACCCCCGGCGGCAGCAACGACGTGGTGGCGCGCCTGATCGCGCAAAAGCTCACCGAGTCCTGGGGCCAGCCGGTGGTGGTCGAAAACCGTCCCGGCGCCGGCATGAACCTGGGCGCCGATGCGGTCGCCAAGAGCGCGCCGGACGGCTACACCTGGCTGCTCGGCGCCAACAACATCTTTGTCACCAACCCGCATGTCGGCAAGACGCCGTTTGACGTGTTCAGGGATTTCGCACCAGTCACCACGGTAGCCAGCGTCCCCTTCGTACTGGTGGTGCACCCCTCGGTGCCGGCCAATAACGTCGCCGAGCTGGTCGATTACGCGAAGAAGAATCCTGGCAAGCTCAACTATGCCTCCTCGGGCAACGGCTCGCCGCAGCAACTGGCCGCCGAGATGCTCAGCCACGTAGCGGGGATCCAGATGCAGCACGTGCCCTACAAAGGCGCGATCCCCGCCATTACCGACCTGCTTGGCGGACGCATCCAGGTGTTCATCGGCGCGGTCAACTCGCTCACCCCGCATATCAGGGACGGCAAGCTGCGCCAGCTTGCCGGCGCCGGCGGCAAGCGCTTTGCCGCCTATCCCGACCTGCCCGCGATCGCCGAAACGGTGCCGGGCGTGGCCATCGACATCTGGCTCGGCGTGTTCATGCCGGCCAATACACCGAAGGAGATTGTCGGCAAGGTGAACACCGACATCATCAAGCTGCTCGGCACAGCCGAGGTGAAGGCATCGCTGGCCCTGCAGGGCATCGAACCGGTCACCAGCACTCCCGAAGCGCTTGCCGCGACGATTCGCGACGACCACACGCGTTGGGGCAAAGTCATCCGTGACGCCAACATCAAGGCTGATTGAATTCATGACGAGTCCCCTGCCGAACACCGAAACCCCCGTCCCCGGCGACCTCAGCGACCGCGGCAACCCGCATCACGGCACTTGGGGCAGCGACTCGATCGCCGCCTGCCTGCGCGCACTCCGGGTGCCGTATCTTGCACTCAACCCCGGCGCGAGCTATCGCGGCCTGCACGACAGCCTGGTCAACCACCTGGGCAATGCAGCGCCGCAAATGCTGCTGTGCCTGCACGAAGAGAATGCCGTCGCCATCGCCCACGGCTATGCCAAGACCTCCGGGCGCATGATGGGCGCCATCGTGCATTCCAATGTCGGCCTGATGCACGCCACCATGGCGGTGTTCAACGCCTGGTGCGACCGCGCACCGGTGCTGCTGCTCGGCGCCACCGGGCCGTGGGACGCGGCACGGCGCCGGCCCTGGATCGACTGGATCCACACCGCTGCCGACCAGGGCGCGCTGGTGCGCGACTACACCAAGTGGGACAACCAGCCCGGTTCGATCCCGGCGGCGGTCGAAGCCCTGCTGCGTGCCAGCCAGATCGCGCAAACCGCGCCGCGCGGCCCGGTGTACGTGAACCTCGACGCCGCCTTGCAGGAACAGAAGACTGACGGCCTGGCGACGATTCCCGACGTGGCGCGCTACGCCGCACCGGTCGCGCCGCCGCCCGCCGCTGCCGAGATCGCGCGCGCCGCCACACTGCTTGACGGTGCGAAGAATCCTGTCATCCTGTTCGGCCGCATGTCGCGCAATGTCGATGACTGGCAGCGGCGCGTGGCACTGGCAGAGAAGCTGCAGGCGCGCGTGGTCACCGACCTCAAGACCGGCGCGACCTTCCCCACAGCGCACCCGCAGTTCGTCGGCCCGCCGGGCAACTTCATGGCGCCGGCGGCATGCGCCGCACTGCGCGACGCCGACGTGGTGCTGCTGCTCGACTGGGTCGATCCGGGGGGCGCGTTCAAGCAGGCCGTCATGAACAATGCCGGGGGCAAGACAGTCGGTGCCAAAGTGATTCACGTATCGCTCGATTCACACAGCCACCGCGGCTGGAGCATGGACAGCGGCAGCCTGCCGCCCGCCGACGTGTTCATGCTGTGCGAACCCGATGCGGCGGTCGCGGCGCTGCTCGATGCAGTCAAGGCGCAGCCCGCCAAGGCATGGCCGGCCCGCACCCCGCTGGCGCCTGCACCCGACGACGACATCGTCAGCATCCGCGCCCTCGCCGACACGCTGGCCGATGTCGCCAAGGGCCAGGACCTCTGCCTCGCGCGCCTGCCGCTGGGCTGGAATGGCGCATATCGCGACTTCAGCCATCCGCTCGATTACCTCGGCGCCGACGGCGGCGGCGGTGTCGGCGCAGGGCCCGGCAATGCGATCGGTACCGCCCTCGCCCTGCGCGACATGCAGGTGGCCAGGCCCACCGTAGCGATCATCGGCGACGGCGATTTTCTGATGGGCAACACCGCCGTCTGGACGGCCGTGCACTACGGCATCCCGCTGCTGCTGATCGTCTGCAACAACCACTCGTTCTTCAACGACGAACTGCACCAGGAGCGCGTAGCGAAAGAACGCGGCCGCCCGGTCGAGAACAAGTGGATCGGCCAGCGCATGAGCGACCCGGACATCGACGTCGCGCAAATGGCGCGTTCGATGGGCGCCGAGGGCCTGGGTCCGGTGCGCCGCAAGCAGGACCTGGCGGCGGCGATCACGCAAGGCCTGGCGCTGGTACGTGCCGGCAAGGTATGCGTGATCGACGCCAATGTCGCCCCCGGCTACGACGCCAACATGAGCGGCAGCCCGGTGGCGAGCCAGAAGCGCTAACGGCGTGAAAGCGACCCAAGCACCGCGCCAGGATCCGTTCGTGCCCTCATCGCGCGGACCATTTCAACGCGCTGTCATGCGCCTGAAACATTCGAAGGTCATTGTCACGCTTCTGTCATCGCGGTGTCACAGACAACAGCCACCAACGGAGAAACGGCAATGAGCTTTCTGAACCTGTTTGCCCACACCAAGGACGTCGAGGAGTACGCGGCCGGCGACGTGGTGTTTCGCGTCGGCGACCCGGGCTCCAAAATGTACGTGGTGCTCGAAGGCCGGGTATCCATCGAGATCCACGGCAAACGCGTCCTCGAAGCCGGACCCGGCGAACTGGTCGGTGAAATGGCCTTGATCGATGCAGCCGCGCGCAGCGCAACCACCACCGCACTCGAAGCGAGCCGGCTCGCCGTGGTCGATGAAAAGCGCTTTTTGTTCATGGTGCAGCAGACACCGTTCTTTGCGCTGCAGGTGATGCGCGTGCTGGTCAACCGCCTGCGCTCGATGGACGACCAACTCTAGCGCAACCCCCGGCCCGCGATAGCGGCCGCGTAAATCGGCCAGACCTATGGCACCACTCAGATGCGCACCGCGTGATTGGCCTGTGCTAGTCTTGGCAGCATGTTTTATCTAGACCTTCTCGGTGCGCTGGAGCGGCATCAAGTCCGCTATGTGCTGGTCGGCGGCCTCGCACTCAATTTGCACGGCGTGGAGCGTGCCACGATGGACATCGACCTTGCCTTGGCACTGGATGCGGGTAATCTGCATCGGTTCATCCTGGCCGCACGCGAACTCAAACTCTCGCCAGTGGCGCCTGTGTCGCTGGAAGATCTGGCGAATGAGGACAAACGCAAGGACTGGATCGAGTCCAAACACATGGTGGCCTTCGGGCTGCGCGCACCCGAACCGGGAACGCCGATGATCGATGCCCTGATTGTCGAAACGCTGCCATTCGAGCAACTGCAAAAACACTGCGAGTCGCGCGCCATTGGTACAACGCGTGTTTCGGTTGCCTCGATTGATGACTTGATTGAAATGAAGCGCTTGAGCGCACGCATGCAGGACCTTGCCGACATCCGTGCACTGGAAAAGCTCAAGCAGATGGAATGACCGTGGCCACGATCGAATTCGACTATGAAATCTCCGAGGAGCGCTTACGCGCCTATCGCAGCCTGCCCGATGAGGCAAAGCTGCGCTGGCTTGAGGACATCGCGCGGTTCACACTGCTGTTCCGCGCCGCGCCGCTGATCAAAGCCGAAGAACCGCTCCAGGAGCCACTCCTGGCAGAGTAAGGCCTGAAGCGTGGCTCCCTGCATGGCTTTTGGGGCATGCGCTGTGCCGGTTTGGGGTTCCTACCTGTTTGCCTTGCGCACCGGCCGCGTCGCCAGGTAAATCCCCGGCAGGATCAACGCCGCCCCCACCCAGTGGAAACCGCGCACCGGCTCGCCCAGCACCAGGTAACCGGTCACCGCCGCATAGATCGGCCCGAGGTACAGCACCACGCCGACGCGTGCGGCGCCGAGCTCGCGCTGCATGTAGGAATAGGCCAGGTACGCGCCGAAACCCGGAAACAGCGCCGCAGCCACGATGTAACCGGCGGTCGCCCACGATACTTCGCTCGGCATGAACCAGAGTCGGGTGTGCACCGGCAGTCCGGAAGACACTGGCCGACGCACCTACAGGTAGTCGTCGAGCCGGATCGCGCCTTCACCGGGGATGCGCTTACGCTCAAACTCGGCCGCACGCCCCCACGGTTTGGTTGCGTCGATCAGCAGGCGCCCCCAGTGGTCTTTCATCGGGTCGCGATAAAAGCCGGGAATGTCGTCCATGGTCCAGGCGCGCGTGTCAGCGCGCCCGCGCGTGAGGAACGCCCAGAACACATCCTCGTAATCATGGATGTCGACATCTTCGTCAACCGCGATGACCATCTTGCTGTAGTCCAGATGCGCCGCCGTCGCGGTCAGCAACGCGTGCCGTGCATGGCCTTCGTATTGCTGGCGCACTTTCACGATCGTGGCAAGCAGCGCGGATTTGACCGCAACATCGAGCACGCCCGGCCGAACGGAAGATAGATCCGTCCCTGCAGGACCCGTCCGTCGATGTCGTGACCGGGGATGTCCTCGACACGGAAATCGGTCATCTCGAGTTGCTCAGTGGTCGGAAGTCTTCAGGACCGTGCGTCAACGGCGGCCATGCGCGAAAGCGGCCGCACCTGCCACCAGCAGGTGCACGACAGCCGAAATCGCCAGCGCCGCCGAATAGGCGTTGGCATCCCATCCGCCCGCCGCATTGCGCGGCCACAGGTCGAGAATCACGCCGATGGCGGCCTGCAATGCAAAGGCGCCGCATAGCGTCAGGGTGTTGATGGCCGTGGCAATGCGTGCGGTTTGCTCGACCGGAAACATCTGTCCCACCGCGATGTAGGCGGTGGGGCCGCCGGCGGCACAGAAGGCGAACAGGGCCCACAGTCCGATCACCGCCAACGCGTGGGTTGGCTGCAACATCAGGCCCACCTGCGCGGCCACCAGGCCGGCGGTGCACAGGGTTGGCACCAGGATGGCCGGCAGGCCGCGGGCCTGGGCGCGGCTGCCGGCCCAGCCCACCGCCCAGCCGCCCATCATGAGCGCGATGGTGTAGAGGAGCAATGTATGCGCGCGCGTCACCCCGTCGTAACCCGCCACGTCACGCAGCCAAGGTCCGGCCCACAAGCCCAGATAGGCGAAGTTCATGACCGAGAGCATCGCCGCCGCCGGACCAAAGCGCCAGAACCGGCGCGAGCCGAGGATGCGCCCGGTAACTGCCGCTTCGGCGGCAAGGGTGCGACGTGGTCCGGCGGACGGTTTGTCGCGCACCGAGAAGAAAATCCAGGCCGCCGTCGCCAACGAGGCGGCGCACAGCAGCCAGAACACGCCGCGCCAGCCGAACGCAGGCAACGCAGCCTCAACCGGTACGGTCGTGAGCACGCTGCCCAGGGAGCCCACCACCATCGCAATTCCGGTCATGTTGGCCACCTGTGCTGGCGCGAACCATTGCGTATTTGCCTTGATGACGGCCATCAGGGCGGCCGAAATGCCGATGCCGAGGATCACCCGCGCGACGGCCAACCCGGCCAGCCCCTGCGCCAGAGCAAACACGGCAAACCCGGCGGCCGTAATCAGACAGGCGCCGGCCTGTATGCGGCGCGGACCCACCAGGTCGAGCGCCACGCCCACCGGCAATTGCGCCACGCCGTAGGCCGCCAGCAGGCATGCCGCCAGCATGCCCAGTTCGCTCGCGGAGAGGGCGAATTCGATCGCCAGTACCGGCCCGATGACAGCCATTACCGTGCGCGAGGCCTGGTTGATCAGGTTGAACGCGGCCAGCGGCAAGGTCACCGCGAGAAAAAGGCGGTAGGGGGAACTCACGAAGTTGCAGCTTTGGGAGGACTTGCGTTACTAGTGGATGTGATGGCGTCGATGGTGAGATGGCTGCCGGGATTGGGACTCCAAGGTAGGCGATTTTTCAGGGTTGCCCGGCCTGACAATGGCTCCGGGAGCCGCTCCTGGCGGATCATGCCGCAACAATGGCTCTGGGAGAGGCTCTCAGGCCTGCGCCGATCTGGCCGTGGGTCGCGTGGCGAGATAAATCCCCGGCAGGATCAACGCCGCCCCGAGCCAGTGGAAACCGCGCACCGGCTCGCCCAGCACCAGGTAACCGGTCACCGCTGCATAGATCGGGCCGAGGTACAGCACCACGCCGACGCGTGCGGCGCCGAGCTCGCGCTGCATGTAGGAATAGGCCAGGTACGCGCCGAAACCCGGAAACAGCGCCGCAGCCACGATGTAACCGGCGGTCGCCCACGATACTTCGGTCGGCATGAACCAGAGCGCCTCGACAAGCGTGAGCGGGACCAGCACCGGGACGCCGGCCAGCACGATCAGGGTGAGCCGCGCCATCGGCCCGAACGCGGACGGCCAGGCCTTGAGCAGCAGCGAATAGACGGTCCACGACAGCACCGCGGCCAGCACCCAGACGTCGCCTACCGTGAACTCGATGTCGCCGAGGCTACCCCAATGGCCCTTGAGCACCACGTGCACCACGCCGGCGCAGGCCAGGACCACGCCGCTCCACTGCACCCGGCCCATGCGCTCGTGCAGATAAAAAGTCGAGACCAGCGCGATCATCACCGGCGAGACCGCGTAGAGCAGGCCGATGTTGGAGGCAGAAGTGGTGCGCGCGCCGATGTAGACAAAGGCGCCGCAGATCCACATGCCGAGCGCACCGAACACCAGGAACTGTTTCCACTCGGCCCGGATCGCGGCGCGCTTCGCGCTGATCTCGGGCCACGCAAACGCCAGCAACAGCAGGCCCGCGATGGTCCAGCGCCCGAGTGCCAGCAGGTGCGGCGCCACCGTGCCGGCCGCGAGACGGCCGACCAGGTAGTTGACGCTCCACAGGGCCGGCGCAATGAAGATCAGCGCCATGGCCCATTGCTTTCGGTGTTCTGGTGTCACGCGGGTCCGCAAATGAAACGGGGCGCCGCGCGCCCCGTGTGATGCTGCCAGGCAGAAGCCGCCCAGTTTAATCGACCGCCTTGATCGCCTCGGCGACGGTGGCTAAGATGCGGTCGATCTGTTCCTTCTCGACGATCAGCGGCGGCGAGATGGCGATGGTGTCGCCGGTGGCGCGCACCAGCACGCCTTTGGCGAAGCAGCGCGTGAATACCTCGTAGCCGCGTTTGCCCGGGCCGCCCGTGCCATCCTTGCCGAGCGGGCGCGGCTCCATTTCGATCGCCGCGACCAGGCCGATGTTGCGAATGTCGATCACGTGCTTCGAACCCTTCAACGCGTGCGCGGCGTTCTCCAGGTAACCCTCCAGGGAAGCGGCGCGGTCGAACAGCCGGTCGCGCTCATACAGTGCCAGCGTGGCATTGGCGGCGGCACAGGCGAGCGGGTGGCCCGAGTAGGTATAGCCATGCATGAACTCGATGGTGCCCTCGGCGGTGGCGCCAACCACGGTGTCATGGATGTCCTGGCGTACCGCCACGGCGCCCATCGGCACGGTGGCGTTGTTGATCGCCTTAGCCATCGTCATGAGATCCGGCTTGACCTTGAACTTGTCGTAGGAGAACGCCGTGCCCATGCGACCAAAGCCGGTGATCACTTCATCGAATATCAGGAGGATGCCGTGTTTGTCGCACAGGGCACGGAGCTTTTCGAGGTAACCCTTGGGCGGCACCAGCACGCCGGCGGAGCCGGCCATCGGCTCGACGATCACGGCGGCGATGTTCGACGCATCGTGCAGCGTGATCAGGCGCTCGAGCTCGTCGGCAAACTCGGCGCCGTGCGCCGGCTGGCCTTTGGAGAAGGCATTGCGTGCCAGGTCATGGGTGTGGCGCAGGTGGTCGACGCCCGGCGCCATGCTGGCCGAATACATCTTGCGGTTACCGGGAATGCCGCCGACGCTCATACCGCCGAAATTGACGCCGTGATAACCGCGCTCGCGACCGATGATACGGGTGCGCGTCGCTTCGCCGCGCGCGCGGTGGTAGGCGAGTGCGATTTTCATCGCCGTATCGGCCGATTCGGAACCCGAGTTGGTAAAGAAGATGCGGTTCAGGCCGGGCGGGGTGATCGCCGCCAGCCGGTTGGCGGCCTCAAACGCCACCGGGTGGCCCATGTTGAAGGTGGGCGCGAAATCCAGGCGCGCCACCTGATCCTGCACCGCCTTGACGATCTCGGTGCGGCAATGGCCCGCAGCCACGCACCAGAGGCCGGCGACCCCGTCGAGGATCTCGCGGCCGTCGGGGGTCTTGTAGTACATGCCACGGGCTTCGGCGAGCAGACGCGGCGCCTTCTTGAATTGCTGGTTAGGCGTGAACGGCATCCAGAATGCGGCCAGGTCTTGCGCAACGTCGGTCATGTCCATGGTGCTCTCCTTCGGTGGGAATGGATTGAAATAAATGCGCGAAATGAATCCGGGTAGTTCGGTTGTACGGCGCTACGGTGATCAGCTCTTGACCGCGCGCATCGCCTCTGAAATCGTGTGCTCGCCGCGCTTTTGCAGCTCCTGCACCACATTGTCGCGGTCGCGCGCGCTGCGGTTCTGACTCACCTTCCATTTGCCAACCATGCGCTCGACGGTGACCTCGATGCCGACAATCTCGGCCAGACGCGCATCAATATACTCCGGTGCCGAATCACCCATCTTCCAGGGGGTGTTGTCGGGGGTGCGGCCCTCGTGGTTGCGGGTCAGCCGCGCCACCACCCGGCGCACGAATTTTTCGTCGTCGCGTATCCGGATCCGGCCATGCACATGCACGAGGCGATAGTTCCAGGTCGGCACCGAGCGATGGTCCTCGTGCTTGGAGGGGTACCAGTTGGGCGAAATGTAGGCATCACCACCGCGAAAGATCACCAGCACCTCGGCCTCGTTCGAAATCTCCTTCCAGAGCGGATTGGCGCGCGCCACGTGGGCGATCAGCGTGCCATGCGGCCCGACATCGGCATCAAACTCGAACGGCAGCGGGTTGGCATCCAGTCCCTGCGGGCCGTGGGTCACCAGCGAGGCCAACGGAAATTCCTGCATCAGCCGATGCAGTTCGGCGACGTCCGGCTGGGCAAAGTGGGTCGGCAGATACATGGGCGGCTGTTGGGTGCGAAGGGTCTGCGGCAATGTGCCAGCAGACACCATGATAAGTACGTGTGCCGCAGCAGTGCGGAGTTTTGCCGCATAATCGTGCGGTAATTCCGCAATAATATTGAAAATATGAAGAAACTCCGCAACGTCACCCTTGACGAGCACGACCGCAAGCTGCTCGCACGGCTGCAGCGCGACGCCACCGCGACGGCCGAAGGTCTCGGTTCGACGATCGGCCTGTCGGCTTCGTCGGTGCAACGCCGCATCAAGCGCCTGCGCGCAACCGGCGTGATCGAGCGCGAAGTGGCGCTCCTCAATGCCGATGCCCTGGGCAAGCGCATGACCTTCATCGTCGGCGTCAAGGTGGACTACGGCAAGAAGGCAGAGGTCAATGCGCTGATCAAGAAGCTGCTCGCTGACGGCCGCACCCAGCAGATGTATTACGTCACCGGTGAAGTCGACTACATCCTGACGGTCATCGTGCACGACATGCAGGACTATGACGACTACTCGAAGACGCTGCTGCTTGCCTCCGCCGCGGTGCTGCGCTTCCAGTCGAACGTGGTGATCGAGGGCTTGCGCGTCGGGCTGGAAATCGCCATCTGAACTTTCAGCCTTGATCAGCCAGCACCAGATCGGCACCCTTCTCGGCAATCATGATGGTGGTTGCATAGGTGTTGCCGGACACCATCGACGGCATTACCGAGGCATCGATCACGCGCAGGCCCGCCAACCCGTTGACACGCAAGGTCGCCGCATCGACCGGCGCGTCGGCATCGCTGCCCATGCGACAGCTGCCGACCGGGTGATACACGGTGGAACCGGTGGTGCGCGCAAACTCGACCAGCTGCGCGTCGCTCGCCACATCGGGCCCGGGCCAGGATTCGTGCGCTACATAGCGCGCCAGCGGCGCCGCTGCGTAGAGCTTGCGCATGAAGTGCACCCCGGCAATCAGAGTGGCGACGTCGGCCTCGTGCTTCAGGTAGTTGGGCTGGATGACCGGCGCAGCAAACGGATCTGCAGCCTGGATGCGCACGTGCCCGCGGCTCAGGGGGCGCAACTGCTGCACACCGCAGGTCATGCCAGGCTCGGTTTCCATTTTTGCCCGCCCCATCTTGCCGCCCTGGAAGCTGGCGGGCGCAAACAGCAGTTGCAGATCGGGCCGGCCACCCTCTGGAGCCACACAAACAAAACCGTAGGCGTGCGCAACGGCGCTTGCCAGCACGCCGCGCCGCGCCACCATGTACTTCAGCACTTCGAGCACCAGACGCGGAAAATGGGTACGCTCGTTGAGCGAGCCGACGCCGCGCACTCGTGACGCAATTCGCACCGCGTAGTGGTCCACCAGATTCTCGCCCACGCCGGGCACGGCCTGCACCACGCCAATCCCGTGCTGCGCCAGCAGGGCAGGATCCCCCACGCCGGAGAGCTGCAGCAATTGCGGTGAGTTGATCGCGCCGCCCGCCAGAATCACCTCGCAGGCTGCACGTGCCACCTGCATGGCACCGCCACGCCGGTACTCGACCCCGACGGCGCGCCGGCCTTCAAACACGATGCGCGTGGCCTGCGCGTGCATCTCCACCTTCAGATTGGCACGCGAAATTGCCGGGCGCAGATAGGCATCGGCCGCACTCCAGCGCCGGCCGTTTTTCATCAAGTATTGGTAATAGCCCGTACCGTGCTGATCACCGCGGTTGTAATCCGGATTGCGTGGCTCGCCCAGGCTCTGCATGCCGCTGATGAAGGCTTCGCACAGGGGGTGCTGCATGCGTGGATCGGTCACCTGGAGCGGCCCTTCCACACCGCGCACGGCAGCGTCGCCGCCGGCGCGCGTTTCGGCGCGCCTGAAATAAGGCAGCACGTCCTGCCAGCCCCAGCCCGCCGCACCCTGGGCAACCCAATCGGCATAGTCATCGGCCTGCCCGCGCACATACAGGTGGCCGTTGATCGAGCTTGAGCCGCCAATCACCCGGCCGCGCGGGCACGGTATCGCCCGATCGGCGGTTTCCGGTGCGGGCGCGTTCTCATAGCTCCAGCCGACCGCCGGATCAAACATGGTGCGCGTGACACCGGCCGGCACCTTGATCCAGAGCCGGTTATCGGGTCCGCCGGCTTCCAGCACCAGCACCTTGTGGCGGCCCGACGCAGTCAGCCGGTTAGCGAGTACGCAACCGGCGGCACCTGCGCCAACGATGATGGTGTCCCAGTCCGCGCTGGCGCTCACTGCATCACCAGTTCACGTGCGCCGTGTGCTTCGAGCGCAACCGGCGCTTGCTCGAGCAGGGGTGCGTCGCCTGCCACAGTGGCGCGCACCAGATAGCGCGGCTGCGCCGGTTCGAACGGGCGCCCCCGATGCAGGGTGGACCGGTTGTCCCAGATCAGCAGGTCATGTGGTTGCCATGTGTGGGTGTAAACATGCGCAGGTTGCGCCGCAAAGGCCAGCAGGCGTGCCAGCAGCGCGCGGGCAAGCTCCTGGGCCATGCCTTCGATGCCTTCGACGTGAGAGCCGATGTACAAGGACTTCGCACCGGAAGGCAGCGTGCGCACCATCGGCTGGCGCACCGGCGGCACGCCTGCCCGTTCTTGTGCCGTCATGTGCGCGGGATCCACCTGCGCGCGCGAGTGCGCCAGGTTGTGCATGGCGACCAAACCTTCGATTTCCGCCTTCCAGGCATCAGGCAGTGCGTTCCAGACCATTCGCATGTCGATGAACTCGGTCTCACCGCCACGCGCCGGCACGATACGGCCGGAAAGCATCGAGGCCAGCGCGGGAATTGGCTTGAACGATGAATCGCTGTGCCACAACTGGTTTGCCAGCGTGTTGATCCATTGCCGGTGCGAGGGTGGCACGACGGCGCCGTCCGGGCCGATATTGGTCAGGATCGACAACTCGCTGCCCTGACCCTGGGCGCCAAGGCGAGTACGCTCAAGCATGCCGAAACGGCGCGCAAAGGCAATTTGCTGCCCATCATCGATCGGTTGCCCGCGCAGGACCAGTACCGCATGCTCATCGAACGCCGCGCGCAGTGTGGAAAAATCGGCATCGGAAAGGGGCGCGCGCAGGTCAAGGCCGGTGACCGATACACCGAACCGGCCAGGCAGGGGGGTGAAGAGCAACATGGGAGAGGTCCGTTTTTTCGACGAGGGAAAACTATACCGCACGGGCTTCGCCCGATTCCGCCATCCGCTCATGCACAGATCCCATCAAGCCGGTTCCGCGACGACTCGCTTTCCACCACCCCAAAACGGCAGCCCGGACAGCATCTGCACAATGCCGGCCGCAAGCCCCATGCTGATACCGATCTGCATCGCCAGCTGGTAGTTGCCGAACAAATCGAACAGGTAACCGCCGCCAAACGCACCCAGGGCACTGCCAACCTGGTGGCTGGAAAACGCCAGACCCTGCACCATGGCCTGCCAGTGCAGCCCGAACATCTCGACCACGGCACCGGAGACCAGCGGGGCCACCCCCAGCCAGAGAAAGCCCATCAGCGCGGCAAATACGATGGTGCTGTCTGGTGTCGGCGCCGCATTGAAATACCACGCCAGCACCAGCGAACGCACGACGTAGATGCCGCCCAGAAGCGCGGGCTTGGACCAGCGCCCTCCAGCCCAGCCGAAGAACAGGCTGCCCAAGACGTTGAAGGCCCCGATCGTGCCCAGCGCCTTGGCAGCCAGCATCGGTTCCTGCCCGCACAAGGCCAGGTAGGAAGGCAGGTGGGTGGTGAGAAAAGTCAGCTGCAGGCCGCACACAAAATAGGCGCCGGCCATGATCATGAATGCACGATGGCGCAATGCCAGGCCCAGAACCGCTCGCGCCGACTCGGAGCCTTTGCCGGTCAGCGGTCGTGCCGGGGTAACGATCTTGTCAACCCGCCCTGCCATCCACGCAAATGGCAGCATGATCAGCGCCACAGCCGCGAAACCGAACACACCGACGCGCCAGCCCCAACCTTCGGCAAGCCACTGGCCCAGTGGCGCCGTGAACAGCGCGCCAAGCGAGCCTAACGCCGAGACCATGCCAAGCACGGTGCTGCGCACGGCAGCAGGAACCGGACGGGAAGCGACCGCCATCGCCATGCCCGAACCGCAGCAGGCCAGCGCAGCACCGATGAAGACGCCGGCCCCGAGGATGACGCCGAGCAAGTGATGGGTGGTGGCCAGGGTCAGCATGCCGACGGCGTACAACGCCGCGCCGGCCACCAGCACGACGCGAAAGCCATAGCGCGCGGCAAGCGCGCCCGCCACCGGTTGCAACAATCCCCAGGCGATGTTCTGGATCGCAATCGCCATGGTGAAGTCGGCCACCATGATGGAGATGTCCTTGATGGCCGGCTGCACGAACAGGCCGAGGCTCTGGCGCAGGCCCATGGCGAGGCTCAGCATCAGCGCCGCGCCGAGCAGGATCGGCGCTGCCGCGCGGATTGCGGCGCGATCCGCGCTCATGCGGCCGCCAGCAATTGGCGCACGGCGTGTTCGATGCATGCGGCATCTTCCGGGCTCTGTGCCGGGTTGCCGGCACGGTGACCCCAGATCGAGGGAATCGGCTTGAGTTCGGCCTGCTTTAGGTGCTGCATTTCGCGGCGGTTGTCTTCGACGCGAAAGTACAGGTCGTGGTCCCCTGGCATCAACAGCGCGCGCGCGCGGATCGACGCGAGCGCTTTGGGCAGGTCGCCATTGAAATCCGGATGGGCGCTGATGTCGCCGTGCTGCCAGGTCCACAGCTGCGCGAGCAGGTCGGCCGGGTCGCGCCGCGAAAAATTGGCCTCCCAGAAACGCACAATGAAATCTTCGAGCGACGAAAACCCAATGCTGCGCCACACCTCTTCGCGATAGAACTCCTGCGACAGCGCCCAGCCGGCGTACACGCGTCCCATGGCGCGGTAGCCGCGCACCGGGCGCGCTTTGAACACGCCGTCCTGATAGGCCGCGTCGGCGCTCAGTGCCGCACGCACGCTCTCCAGAAACACTGCGTTGTGCGGCGCGCAGCGTGCCGCACCGCAGACCACCGCAATCCGTTCGACCAGGTCGGGAAACGCCACCGCCCAGTGGTAGGCCTGCATCGCGCCCATCGACCAGCCATACACCAGTTGCACGGTGGAAATGCCGAACACCTCGGCGAGCAGGCGTTGCTGCACGCGTACCGCATCGTGGTAGGTGACGTCGGGGTAACGGTCGCCGGTGAGCGGCCACGGCGTATTCGACGGCGACGACGACAGGCCGTTGCCGAACAGGTTGGGGATGACGATGAAATAACGCTCAGGATCGAGCGCCCCGCCCTTGCGCACCAGCCACTCCAGGTCGGTATGGTGGGCGCTGTAGGAGGTCGGGAACACGATCACGTTAGAGCGGGCCGGGTTGAGCCTGCCGTAGGTCTTGTAGGCGATTTTCATGGCCTGGAAAGTACGGCCGGATTGCAGGACGACGTTGCCGGCGTCCCAGGTCTGGTAATCGGGGTTCATTGCCTTCCCATCTCGGCACGCCCGACGGCGTCGCCGTCGAGCTGCTGGTCATTCGACACTTCAAAGATCACTTTGCGCAGCAAACCGGTGAAGGCAAACGGCGCCGGGTAATCGCCCACCGGGCTGCCGCGATCGCGGCCGATATCGAGGCCCGACCACGAGATCAGCGTGGCGAAGCCCATCGGCGTGTCGAGGGTCGAATCAGGCTCGCCGTCGATCGTCAAGGCAATCGACGCCGCGCCGGGGATCGGCCCCATCTTGATCGCGGCCGCTGGCGGCAGCACCTCGCTTGCCGGGCGCGGCGGCGCACGCTTCACCACCACGCCGAGCTTGTGGTTGCCGGCGCTGAGTTTTCCGGCAGACACCAGTACTGCGTGGTGGCCGCCGACGTTGAGGTCGTGCACCAGGTGGCCGTCTTTCACGTACAGGCTGTAGCCGCTGGTCATGTCGCCGTGCGCGATCAGCACGCCCTCGCTGACGGCCCCATTGACCAGATCGAGGCGCACGTCGGCTTCGATGCGATAGCTGCGGCTGCGCACGTCGGGCGCCACGTCGGTCGGCAGGTGGCCCATGCCGCGATGGAACACAAAACGCTTGCGCGGCCCCTGCACGCGCGCCGCGTTTTCGGCAAAGCGCGGGCCGAAGCGGTCGTCGAGCGGCAGCACCTGGTTTTGTTCGGCCTCCTGCCACCACAGGGCTATCATTTTCGCGAGGCGCGCCGGTTCGGCGGCTGCAAGATCGTGGTTCTCGGAAAAATCGCGCTCCAGCTGATACAGCTCCCACTGGTCGTTGTCGAACGGCGTGCCGGGCGCGTGGTAGGCCACCGCCTTCCAGCCATCCATCCAGATGCCGCGATGGCCGAACATTTCAAAATACTGCGGGCGCCGGCGTCGTGGCGCCTGCGGGTTGGTGAAGCTCGGTGCAAAGCTCTCGCCGGTGAGCGGCATTTGCGCCACGCCGTTGACCTCAGGCGGCACCCCGATGCCGATGGTGTCGAGCAGCGTCGGCGTCAAATCCGACGCGTGGCAAAACTGGTGGCGCAATTCGCCGCGCACCGCGATGCCGCGCGGCCAGGCGATCACCAGCGGATCACGAATGCCGCCGCCATGGGTGTTCTGCTTGTAGCGTTTGAGCGGCGTGTTCGAGGCCATGCCCCAGCCGAGCGGAAAATTCGAATGGCTGTTCGGCCCGCCGATGTCGTCGATGCGGCGCAGCTTTTCGGCGATCGGCTCCATGCGCAGGTTGTACGGGCCCATCGCGTTGACCATGCCGGCGACGCCGCCCTCCTGGGAAGCGCCGTTGTCGGACAGCACCAGCACGATGGTGTTGTCGGCGATGCCCGCCGTGTCGAGAAAGGCCGTGAGGCGTGCAATCTGCTGGTCGGCGTGATCGAGCATCGCGGCAAACGCCGACTGCAGGCGCGTGTAGACGCGCTGCTCGTTGGGGCTCAACTTGTCCCACGGGCCGACCAGGTCGTTGCGCGCGGGAAGCGTAGTGTCTTGCGGCACGATGCCCAGCGCCTTCTGGCGCGCCAGGCGCTGCTCGCGCTCCACATCCCAGCCCTGGTCGAACACCGCGTCGTAGGAGCGGATCAAGTCGGCCGGGGCTTGATGCGGCGCATGCGCCGCTCCAAACGCCAGCCACATCAACCAGGGCTTGTCGGGGCAATCGCCCTGGTGGTCGGCAAGCATGCGAATCGCTTCGTCGACCAGGTCGCTCGACAGGTGGTAACCGGTTTCCGCATTGGACAACCCGGTACCTGGCGGATCCACATGGGTGTTGTCGCGCACCAGCTCGGGCGCATACTGGTCGGTCTCGGCATCGAGAAAACCATAGAAGCGGTCGAAGCCGCGCCCCAGCGGCCAGCCGTCGTAAGGCCCGCCGGGGCCGCTCTCGGTGAGCGGCGTGACATGCCATTTGCCGAGCATGTAGTTGCGGTAGCCGTGCGGGCGCAGCATCTCGGCAAGGGTGCCGGCCTGTTTTGAAATCTTGCCGCGATAGCCCGGATAGCCGCTGTCGAAATTGGCCAGGCAGCCAACGCCCACCGCATGGTGGTTGCGCCCGGTGAGCAGGGCCGCGCGCGTGGTCGAGCACATCGCGGTGGTGTGAAAACCGGTATAGCGCAGGCCTTTGGCCGCAAGTGCGTCAATCGCGGGGGTACGGATCGGCGAGCCGTAGCAGCCGAAGTCGGAAAAACCGACATCGTCGAACAGCACCACCAGCACATTGGGCGCGCCCTTGGGTGCAGCAGGCGCCTCGGGCCAATGCGGCGTGGAGTCGGCCACGGTGCGGCCGATGCGAGGAGCAGTGGGAGCGGAAGCGGTCATCGGCGCGATGTGGGCTGACGAAACAACGGACGGGAAGCAGCGGACGGGAATGCGCGCCCATTGTAAGCGTTGCTCCCGCAAGCGCTTCGTGCGCGCCCATGCGGCCGCGCAATGCACGACGGAGAATGGCTCCAGGAGCCATTCTCCGGCCAATTACCGGGATGGGGCGATTATTTTTTCCTCGCGCCGTCCTTTTTACCGGCCTTTTTTGCCGGGCGCATCACGAAGTCGTAATGCAGTGTGCAATACGGCGTACGCACCACGGTACCGTCAGGCGCCTTGCCGGCCTTGTGCATCTTGAACTTGCTGATCAGCGAATCGCGCACGCCGAACACGGCGTCCGAATCGATGTATTCATCGCCCTTGACGAACACGTGCGTGACCAGCCGGTCGTAGCCCTTGGCGTTGACCATGAAGTGGATGTGCGCCGGGCGCATCGGATGGCGCGCCGCCGCCTTGAGCAGCTCGCCGGTCGGGCCGTCGGTCGGCACCGGGTAATACTTGGGGCGGACGGTGCGCAGGTGGAACTTGCCGTCCGGCCCCGGCTTGAACACGCCGCGCATACGCATCGCGCCCTTCCACTCGGCGCGCTGCACGTCGTAGGCGCCGTCGTCGTCCGAGTGCCAGACATCGAGCACCGCCCCGGCGATCGGCTTGCCCTTGGCATCACTGATCTTGCCCGAGACAAAGCACGGCACGCCGCGGATGCCCTTGGAGATGTTGTCGCCCATCGCATACACCGGCGCCTTTTCGCGGTGGAACGGGCCGAACACGGTCTGCTCGGTTTCCTTGCCGCGGCTGTGGTGGTTGAGCTGCGTGACCAGGGTCGACAGGCCGAGCGTATCCGACAGCAGGATGAACTCCTGGCGCTTGTCGCTGCACAATTGCCCGGTGCGGGTCAGGAAGTCGATGCCGTAGTTCCACTCGTCTTCGGTGAGCTTCACGTCGCGCGCGAAGCGGTGCAGGTTTTTCACCAGGCTGGTGATGACGGTTTTGAAGCGCGCCGACTCGGCCTTGCTGTTGCGCGCGATGACGGCCTTGGTGATGCTCTTTTCGCTGAGGTTTCTGGTGCTCATGGGGTTTCCCTTCAGGTGGTAGATCAGCGTGCCCGACAAGGCACGCGCTGCGACGCTTTGCGTACGGCGGTTGTGGCGGTTGGAATCGAGGCGCCCTCAGTGCGACATCAGCACCGGCACGGTCATTTCGCGCAGGATGCGGCGCGTCACACCGCCCAGCACCAGCTCGCGCAGGCGCGAATGGCCGTAGCCGCCCATCACCAGCATGTCAGCGCCGAGGTCGCCGATGCGCGACAACAGCATCGAGCCGACATCGAGCCCGGCAGTCTGCTCCGGAGACACGTTGACCGTAACGCCGTGGCGCGCGAGGTACAGCGCAATGTCGGCGCCCGGGTCGGCGCCGTGGCCTTTGGTACCCGGCGCAATGTCGCCGACGATCACCGTCACCTTCTTGGCGCGCTGCAGCAGCGGCAGCGCGTCGGTCACGGCGCGGGTCGATTCACGCGTGGCGCTCCAGGCCACCACCACATGCTCGCCGATCACCGGGTAATCGCCGACGTAGGGAATCAGCAGTGTCGGGCGGCCGCTGGCCAGCACCGCGTGGTCGGGAAAATCGCTCTCCTCGACGCTATCGGCGGTGTCCGGGTTGGCCTGGCCCATCACGACCAGATCGGCATAGCGCGCGCTGGTGGCGAGCGCGGTGAGCGGGTCGCCACCGACGCGCCGCACTTCAACGCTGCCGGCGCCGGCGCGCCGCGCCGACTCGTCAAACACCTTGCCCGATGCGACTGCCGCGTCTTCGGCGGCCTGCAATTGCTTGCGCGCCAACTCCTCGCCCAGGTGCGCACGCACATAGGGTGACAGGCGCGTGACATCAATGTGCGAGATGGCCGTGAGGTGCGCGCCGAACGCACCGGCCAGCTGCAGCGCCGCATCGGCCGGGGCGGCACGGCGCGGGTCAAGCCAGACGGCAATGGTCTTGTAGCTCATGGTGGTTTCCTTGTGGCTGAACAATCAAAGAGGGGCAATGGCACTTGGCGGCGCATGGGAGAACAACAGGCGGGAGAACATCGGGCCGCCGGCCCGGTGCCGCATGGACGGCGCGGCCTTGAACACACCCCAAGCGTGGCAGAACCGGCAGGCCCCGGTTTGATCGAAATCAAAGCGTGAGCCAATTTCGCATCATGAAACGACACTTTTTTGCCCGCGCACCGCGCGGCGCGTCCGCCTTGTAAATGGGGGAAACCGCCTAAACCTCGATTTGCAGCCTTATAGGAAAAATGCATCAGAAGAAATCCGTCAAACCATTGGTGGGAGCGCCTCTCATGCGATACCTTAGAGGTAAACTGTCCTCACAGGATCGGGGGCGATCATGGATACGTCTCTCGTTAGTAACACCCTAGAAATAATGTGCGGGGCGCTTTGCTTCACGGGTACCCTGTGGGGCGTCAACAGTTCCGTTGATACCATGGTGTTGTAGTTCGTAGATGAGCGTTCTTCCCTGAAAACTCCCCGAAACGTCAAGCGATGGCACCGCTGCGCATCGAAGCTGCGGCAATATGATCGCCCTACAATGCCTGATCGGTTTTTCACACTGGGGTGACACATGATGTTCGACCACATTGGTTTCAATGTGAGCAACCTTGATGAGAGCAAGGCATTCCTGGTTCGGGCGCTGGCGCCGCTCGGGATCGGCATAACCGCGCAGGGCGAGGACTGGGCCATGCTCGGCAAGGACGGCACGGGCCAGTTCTGGTTCGGCGCATTCGGTCTGCCGCAGGGGCCGATCCACATCGCGTTTGCCGCCGACGATCGGTGCCAGGTCGAGGCGTTCCATGCGGCCGCGCTGGCGGCGGGCGGCAAGGACAACGACGCGTCCGGCGTCAGGTCCCAGTATCACGCCAATTACTATGGCGCCTTCGTGATCGGCCCCGATGGCCACAATTACGAAGCGGTGTGCCACCAGTCCGCAAGCGAAGACTGAACCTCCCCTGACCGCAGCAACCAGCCACATCACGCAAAATCACCATGCAGATCCTCCCTCTCTACGCCGCCCTGCTGGCGCTGCTGTTTGTGGCGCTGAGCGTGCGCACCCTGCGCCTGCGGCACAGCCTCAAGATCGGCATCGGCGATGCCGGCAACAGCCAGATGCTGCGTGCCATGCGCGTGCATTCCAATTTCGCCGAGTATGTGCCGCTTGCGCTGGTGCTGCTGTTCCTCGTGGAAGGGCAAGGCGCGCCGGCGTGGCTGGTGCACGCGCTCGGCCTGTGCCTGCTGCTGGACCGCAGCGCGCATGCGTATGGCGTGAGCCAGACGCGCGAGAATTTCGCATTCCGCGTGGCCGGGATGGCGATGACCTTCACCACACTGGTGGGGTGCGCAGCCTGCCTGCTGTTCAACTACGCGCGGGCGCCAGCCTAGGCTTGCGCACCAGCAACCCACCCAACTTATCCAGGAGGCGCGATTGGGAAAGACCCGGCTTGAAGCGTTCAGTGACGGCGTGATCGCCATCATCATTACCATCATGGTGCTCGAGATGAAGGTGCCGCACGGCGACGACCTGGCCTCGCTCAAACCGCTGATCCCGGTGTTCCTGAGCTATGTGCTGAGCTTCGCGTTTGTCGGCATCTACTGGAACAACCACCACCACCTGCTGCACGCGGTGCATAAGGTGAACGGGCCGACGCTGTGGGCCAACCTGCACCTGCTGTTCTGGCTGTCGCTGGTGCCATTCGTCACCGGCTGGATGGGCGAGAACCATTTCGGTACGGCACCGGTGGCGCTGTACGGCGTGGTGCTGCTGATGTCGGGCGTGGCCTACACCATCCTGGTGCGGGTGCTGATGCGGCACCACGGCCACGACTCGGCGCTGGCCCGGGCGATCGGCAGCGATGCCAAAGGCAAGGTCTCGCTGCTGGCCTACGCGGCGGCGATTCCGCTGGCGTGGGTCAGCGTGTGGATTTCGATGGGGCTGTATTTTGCGGTGGCGGCGATGTGGTTCGTGCCCGACCGGCGCATCGAATCGACGCTGGGCGAATAAACCGGCCGGGGGCGCGCGGCGGCACTACAATCGGCCATCGCGTGCGTGATGTCACAGCATGTTCACCGTGCGCTTCCTGCATAAAGGGCTGACCATGCCGCTTCGAACCTTCCTGAGTGCGACCAGCCTCGCAGGTGTGCTGTTGCTTTCCAGCTGCATGACGATCTCGCCGTTTGAAGTGACGGGCGCGCAGATCACCTTCTTCCGGCCGGCAGCCGACGCGCAGGCGGTCGCCCAGGCGCCGCTGCCGCTGTCGGCGGCGCAACGGCAATTCATCGAGGGCTGGATGGCGGCCCACCGGGCCGGCTGGTCGTCGCGCTATGCCGCCACGCTGACCCCGGCGTGGTGCCTGCGCCTCGATGCGCCGCAGGACAAGGCGGTGTCGCTGTGTCGCTACGGCGCCACCGTGGTGCTGCGCGGCGTTGGCCCCGAAATGGAGCGCGCGCTCTCGCCGCAGGACCAGGCACAGTTCGCGCGCGAGATTGAATCGGCGCGCGGCTGATCGCGCCATTCCCCACGGCATGCGCCCCGCTCAAGAACTGTCCATGCGGCTCGCACGGCATGTGGGCCCAGGAATGGCTCCCACCAAGGGTTTTAGGCATGCTGCCCTTGGCAATTCGGATGCCGGGACCGGCCGACGGCTGGCGCGGCTCACGCGGCGCGCACCCTAAGCGCGGCACGACGACACGCCATGGCAGAAAACTGGTACGAGCGGCATGTGCTGCCCCGGCTGATCGAGCTCGCCTGCGGCATGCGCGCGGTGCAAAAGCAGCGCCAGAAGGTGATCCCGCAGGCGACCGGGCGGGTGCTCGAGATCGGCATCGGCACCGGGCTCAACCTGCCGTATTACGACAAGGCGCACGTCACCACGATTGTCGGCGTGGACCCGGCGCTGGCGATGCATCCGCTGGCGGCGCGGCGCATTGCCGCGGCGGGCATTGAGGTGCGGCTGGTCGGCCTGTCGGCCGAAAAGCTGCCGCTCGCCGATGCCAGTTTCGACACAGTGGTGTGCACCTATACGCTGTGTTCGATTGCCGACCCGGTAGGCGCGCTGCGCGAAATGCGCCGCGTGCTGGTGCCCGGCGGCAGGCTGCTGTTCTCGGAACATGGCCGCGCGCCCGACGCCGGCGTGCGCAAGTGGCAGACGCGCCTGCAACCCTACTGGAGCCGCGTGGCCGGCGGTTGCATGCTGGACCGTGACATTCCGGCCCTGCTGGTCGAGGCAGGCTTTGCGCCCGAGGTGGAGTCGCGCTACATCCCCGGCCCGAAGCCGTTTTCGTATCACTACTGGGGGACCGCGCTTGCGGCGTAAGCCGGCCGGATCGCCTTGGGCCGCCCGGCAATCCGTGATCCGCCGGATGCGTGAAGCTGCTAAAGTGAACCACTGTCATCACCACTTCCCGGGAGGAACATCATGACGTTCGGTGAATCGATCAAAGCCTGCTTTAGCAAATATGCGGCATTCGACGGGCGCGCGGTGCGGTCGGAATTCTGGTGGTTCGCCCTGTTCACGTTCCTGGTGTCGGCCGGTGCCGGCATGGTCAGCCAGACGCTGTCGGGCCTGTTTTCGCTGGCGGTGCTGCTGCCGTCGCTCGCGGTGGGCGCGCGGCGCCTGCACGACATCGACAAGAGCGGCTGGTGGCTGCTGTTGTGGTTCTTGCCGCTAATCGGCTGGATCATCCTGCTGGTGTGGGCCGCGCAGGAAGGCCGCGAGCCGAACCGCTTCGGTTCGGCCGAAACGCCGGCAGCGTAACGCCCGCCACAACGCCGATGTCCGAACTGTACGGCTCGGACGCGTTCGCGCCGCGCGAAATCGCCGCGCGCGTCGAAGATGTCGGCGTTGCCAAGGCGCACCTGCCCTGGCTGCAGATGCTGATGCTGGCGGTGCTGGCCGGCGCCTTCATCGGCCTGGGCTCGCTGTACTACGTGATCGTACGGTCCGACCCGACGCTGGGCTTTGCCGCAAAGCAGGTGGCCGGTGGCGTGGTGTTTTCGCTGGGGCTGTTGCTGGTAGTGGTGGCAGGCGCAGAGCTCTTTACCGGCAACAACCTGTTGGCGATGGCATGGGCCGACGGCAAGATCAGCAGCGCCGCGCTGCTGCGCAACTGGGGCATCGTGTGCGCCGGCAATTTCATCGGCGCGGCGGGCCTGGCATTGCTGGTGTTCCTGTCCGGCCACGCCGAGATGAACCAGGGCGCGATCGGGCGCGAAGTGGTCGGCATCGCCGCGGCCAAGATGGCATTGCCGTTCTGGAGCGCGTTTTTCAAGGGCATGCTGTGCAATGTGCTCGTGTGCATGGCGGTGTGGATGGCGCTGGCCGGGCGCAGTGTGGTCGACAAGGCGGTGGCGATCGTGTTCCCGATCTCGGCGTTCGTCGCGGCGGGCTTTGAGCACAGCATCGCCAACATGTATTTCTTTCCGCTGGCGATGCTGCTGCAGGCATTTGACAATGTCGGCGCTGCACTGCCGCCGGTCACCTGGGCGGGCTTCTTCGCCAACATGCTGCCGGTGGTGCTCGGCAACATCGTCGGCGGCAGCGTGCTGGTGGGGCTGGTGTACCACGTGATCTACCGGCGCGCGCCGGGCCGCAGCGGCGATGCCTGAGCGCCGCCTGGCGTGGCTCGCGGCCTGCGTGGCGGCGGGGCTCTGGATCTGCCTGGCCGGGTCGCACTGGTCGGGCAGCGAGTGGTGGTGGCTTGCCGTGCCGGTCGCGGTAGCGACAGGCTGGCTGGTGCTGGCCGACCCGACTGCGTGCATGCCGCGGCGCGATGACCCCGGCGCCTGATCACCAGCCTTGGCAAACCCGTTATCCTGATGCCCAGCCCTTTTTGAGGAATCGTTCCATGCGCCGCCTGATGCCCGCTTTCACCCTTTGTTCCACCCTGCTCTGTGCTGCGCCGGCGCACGCCGACCAGATCAAGGTGCTGACCACCGGCGCCTTCAAGCAGGTGGTGGTGGCGCTGGTGCCGCAGTTCGAGGCGCAGACCGGCCATAAGGTGACGGTGGACAACGACACCGCCGGCGCGCTGGTGAAGCGCATCGACGGCGGCGAAGCTTTCGACGTGATCGTGCTCACCCCGGGCGCCTTGAAGCAATACGCCGACAAGGGCCGCGTGCTGCCGGCCAGTGTGGCGACGCTTGCCAAGGTGGGCATCGGCCTGGCGGTCAAGGCCGGTGCGCCGGTGCCCGAGATGAAGACCGTGGAGCAGTTCAAGAAGATTTTGCTCGATGCGCAAAAGGTGGCGTACATCGACCCGGCGGCGGGCGGCTCGAGCGGCATCTACCTCACCGGGCTGTTCCAGAAAATGGGCATCACCGACCAGATCAAGCCGAAGGCGGTGCTGGTCAACGGCGGCCTGGTGGCAACCAAGCTCGTGAGCAATGAAGCCGACGTGGCGGTGCACCAGATCAGCGAAATCTTGCCGGTGGCCGGCGTGACCCTGGTCGGGCCGCTGCCCGACGAGATCCAGAATTTCACGGTGTACGCCGGCGGCGTGAATGCCGCATCGGCCTACCAGGGCGCGGCGCAGGCGTTTGTATCGATGATGGTCGGTGCCAGCGCTGCCGAGACGATTCGCGCCAAGGGCATGCTGCCGGGGCGTTAATCCCAACACCAGTAGCCTGAAACCCTTGGTGAGAGCGGTTCTCCAGGCACTACCACGCGGAATCAGCCGTGCTCCGGTTTCGGCGCAGCCGGCTTGAGCAAGGCCAGCGACAGCGACGCCACGCAGCACACCATGGCGAGCCACTGCAGCGGGCCGAGCGGCTCGCCGTGCACGATGGCGCCGGAAATCATCGCCACCACCGGCACCATGATCGACGACAGGCCCGCCACATTCGCCGGCAGCAGGCCGACGATGGCAAACCAGGCAACGTTGCCAACGCACATCGGCACCAGGCTGATGTAGGCGATCACCACGATGCTCTGCCAAGTGGGCATGAACCACTGGCCGTCACCGAGAACAAATGCGCCGATCACGGTGGGTACCGCCGTGATCAGCAGTTGCCAGCCGGTCAGCACCGTGGCCGGCACCTCGACCTTGCCGCGTTTCAGGATCAGCGTGCCGATGGCCCAGCCCAGGCCGGCGGTCAGGCCGTAGGCAAAGCCCAGCGGTGCGCTGGCATAGGCAGCGAAGCTCGGCACCATCAACAGCGTGACGGCGGCGCCACCCAACAGCACGGCAATCACCAGGCGCGCACTCAGGCGCTCGCCCAGTACCGCCCAGGTGATCAGGGCCGACCAGAGCGGCATGGTGAAGCCGAGCACCGCCGCCTGGCCCGAGGGCAGCAGCACTGCAGCGTAGGTGGTGGCGATGTTCCAGACCACGAGGTAGAAAAAGGTCGCGGTGGCGACCACGCGCCAGTGCTTGCGCGGGATCACCAGCGACTGGCCGCGCGCGCGCGCCACGAGCAGCAGCGCGCTGCCGGCGATCACCACGGCAAAGGCGCGAAAGGTCCAGACCGACACCTCGCGCACCGCCAGCGGAAACAACGGCCAATTGGTGCCCCACACCAGGGTGAGGATCACCAGCAGGACCAGGGCGCGGCGCGGAATCGTGGGGGTGGTGGCGCCGGCGGCTGCGGTGGGCAGCGCGGCGCGCGGCGGCACTGGCTCGGGAGGCGGGGGAGCGGAAGCGGTCATGGGGGCGCGCGGGTCGCGCGTTTCAAAAGCGGTTTAAGCGGCCCGCATCGTCACCGCGGCGACACAGGATGGCGCCCCCCGGCAGGCATCGGCATACATCGGACATCGGCATGCATTGCTTTGCAGGAGCGTATCAGTAGTGTCCGGTTAAATCAGGGTGTATCGGCCTGAGAGCCAATACAGGAGCGGGTTTCGAAGGATTTAGAGGTGTCCACGATTTGAATTTTTCCAGATGGATTTGCGATGCTTCCGT
>CANJDH010000041.1 GCA_947473125.1 Burkholderiales bacterium | reverse complement strand
TGTCGGATGGGTCTGTGACCAGCAAGGCCTGCATGAAGCCGCCCTGGCGCATTTCAGGCGCGCCATCGAGATCAATCCGCACATTGACCGCGCTTGGTATGGCACCGGCATCATCCACGTCAAATACAACCGGCACCAGGACGCAAAAGCCGCATTTCAGGAAGTCGTGCGCATCGAACCGATGAACATGCACGGCTGGTATCAGCTGGGCATGACGCATTTTGTGCTGGGCGAACTGACGGAGCTCGATGGCCTCAAGAACCACACCCTCAAATTCAACCCGAAGATCGCCTACATGCTCGACAACGATACGCAAAAACTCAAGGCGCAGATGGACTCGTCGGGCAGCTCGACATTGAGTGTGTAAGACAGCTTTACCGAAGTTGTAGTTTGTAGTTCAGCAGTACCCACCATAAAAGGAGGCAATCCATGGCAATCGTTGTCAGCGAGAAACACAAGGAGTACTGGGGGAAAAATCTCAGAATCACGGGGATTCTTCTGTTCATCTGGTTCGCGTCCACATTCATCATGGGCTACTACGCCAGGGAGCTGGCCGAGATCAACTTCTTCGGTTGGCCGCTCTCGTTCTACATGGGCGCGCAGGGTTCGCTCATCATCTACGTGCTGATCATCTGGTACTACGCCAGGGCGATGGGCAAACTTGACGAAGAGTACGGAGTCGCCGAAGGCGACGACTAAGGAGAACGACATGGCATCCTCAAAAGCAGAACGCGGTGCGTTTTTCCAATCACTCAAGAAAGCCTACACCTGGTACACCGGCGGCTTCATCATTTTCGTGGCCGTGCTTGCGGTCATGGAGCAAATGGGCCTGCCGCGCAACTGGATCGGCTACCTGTTCCTGATCGCCACCATCGGCCTTTACGCCGGCATCGGCATCATGAGCCGCACTTCGGACGCCTCCGAGTATTACGTGGCGGGGCGTCGCGTACCGGCGTTGTTCAACGGCATGGCGACCGGGGCTGACTGGATGTCGGCCGCGTCGTTCATCGGCATGGCGGGTACCCTGTACCTCACCGGCTTCAATGGCCTGGCCTTCATCCTGGGCTGGACCGGCGGTTACTGCCTGGTGGCACTGTTCCTCGCGCCCTACCTGCGCAAGTTCGGGCAGTTCACGATTCCCGATTTTCTCGGCGAACGCTACGGCGGCAACTTTGCCCGTACCATCGGCATCATTGCGGCGATCGTGTGCTCGTTCACCTACGTGGTGGCGCAAATCTACGGTGTCGGCCTGATCACCACGCGCCTTACCGGCGTCTCGTTTGAACTGGGAATTTTCCTTGGCCTCGGCGGCATCCTGGTGTGTTCCTTCCTCGGTGGCATGAAGGCGGTGACCTGGACCCAGGTGGCGCAGTACATCATCCTGATCGTGGCCTACATGATCCCGGTGGTGTGGCTGTCGGTGAAACATACCGGCATCCCGATCCCGCAACTGGTCTACGGCAGCGTGCTGCAAAAAGTGACCGAGCGCGAAAAGCAGTTGATCAACGATCCGAAGGAAAAAGAAGTTCGCCAGATCTTTGCTGACCGCGCCAAAGCCGCCAACGACAAGATCAAGGCATTGCCCGGGTCGGTCGATACCGAGCGCGCCAAGGTGCAGAAGTCGGTGGATGACCTCAAAGCCGCCAATGCCCCGTTGACGCAGATTCAGGCGGCGGAAAAAGCGCTGCAGACCTTCCCGAAAGATGCCGCTGCTGCCAAATCCGCTTGGACCAAGGACGCAGCTGTGGGCGCGCGTGCCGCGCCGCCACTGCAGCACGCAGCCGTATTTCCGGGCAAGGATGAAGCGGCACGTGATGTGTCACGGCGCAACTTCCTGGCACTGGTGTTCTGCCTGATGGTGGGCACGGCTGCATTGCCGCACATCCTGATGCGTTACTACACCACGCCTTCGGTGAAGGAAGCGCGCGAGTCGGTATTCTGGTCGCTGTTCTTCATCTTCCTGCTGTACTTCACGGCGCCGGCGCTGGCGGTACTGGCCAAGTTCGACGTCTACACGATACTGGTCGGTTCGGAGTACGCAAAACTTCCGGCCTGGGTGGCGTCGTGGACCAAGGTCGACGCATCGCTGTTGTCAGTAGTAGACATCAACAAGGACGGCATCGTGCAGTTGGCAGAAATCGCCATCGGCGGCGACATCATTGTGCTGGCCACGCCGGAAATCGGCGGCCTGCCTTATGTTGTCTCCGGCCTGGTTGCTGCAGGCGGTCTGGCTGCTGCACTCTCGACGGCTGACGGCCTGCTGCTCACCATCGCCAATGCCTTGTCGCACGACCTTTACTACAAGATGCTCGACCCGAATGCTTCCACGGCCCGCCGTGTAACCATTTCCAAGGTCTTGCTGCTAGTTGTAGCGCTGGCGGCAGCATCGGTGGCGGCGCAAAAACCGGCGGACATCCTGTTCCTGGTGTCGGCGGCGTTCTCGCTGGCAGCGGCCGGGTTCTTCCCGGCGCTGGTGCTCGGGATTTTCTGGAAACGCGCCAGTTCCTGGGGGGCAGTGCTGGGGATGTCGTCAGGCTTGGGAATTACGTTTTACTACATGGCCATCACGCAACCATGGTTACGCGGCATCTTCGGTGTAACCTCGCCGATTGCCGAGAACATCTGGTGGGGCATCCAGCCGATTTCTGCCGGCGTCTTTGGCGTGCCATTGGGATTCGCAGTGATGATCGTTGTCAGCTTGATCACACCTGCGCCCGACCAAAAGACCCAAGAGTTGATCGAGCACGTGCGGTATCCGCATCTTGCCACCGATATCAGCACCGAAGCTACGTAACCCAGATGACGTAAACGTTTAGGAGGAGGGCTTCGGGTTCGTCCCGATACCTCTGGCCCCGGCCACCGCAAGGTGGCCGGGGCTTTTTGCTTTATTGGAGGCTTCTTTTGCTTCGTTTCAGCGGGGCGATGCTAAAATTGCATTTCCGGAGAGATGGATGAGCGGTTTAAGTCGCACGCCTGGAAAGCGTGTGTAGGTTCATAGCCTACCCGGGGTTCGAATCCCCGTCTCTCCGCCAAATATCTAGTATCCATGCGGTTCTCCAGTCAGTTCGAAACTCTGCCCCTCCAAGCGACACGCCAAAATAAAAACACGACTTGCCTCGCAGCGCAACCGCCGCTGATGGCGAGTGGTTGCGCCGAACATCCCTGTTAACTCCCGCTCGGGAACCCAAAGGCTTGATTGTTCAGCCTGATTTGAACTTGGGCAGTTTGTGATGTAGCAGCCTCTGCGTCGCCTGTAATACAGCACCTTGCCTCGTGCGGGGTTCTTTATTGCTGGCTTCTGACTACGGCGTTCTCGGGGCTAATCTGTAAAGCAATGCTTGTCAGTACGTTGTCCGGACGTTATGATGGCGCATCTTCTTAGAAATGGGTCCACCATGTCCGCTGCCATCCATTCCAAATCTGAGCGCATCGATGTGCGTGCCAGCACTCCCGTGAAACAGTTGCTTCAGGAGGCCGCGCGTGTGGCCCACAAGAATGTGAGCGAATTTTTACTGGATGCTGGCATCATTGCCGCCAATCAAACCCTGGCAGATCGAACACGTTTTGAACTGAGTGCCGAGAAGTGGCTGGCGTTTCAGATTGCGCTGGACCAGCCGATTGGCTCGAAGCCCAAGCTCAAGAAGCTTCTGGCTGAGCCGGCGTTACTTGGTTGAGTTCTCTCACCTACGAGGCAGTTCGTAAACTGGATGCCTCTGACGCGGTCGATTTGTTCGACTGTGGCCAGCCCGCACTGAATCAGTTTTTGCAGCGTTTTGCGCTGGTCAACCAAAAGTCCAACAGCGCGCAGACTTATGTAAGTTGCTGTGGAGGCTTGGTCGTTGGTTTCTACAGTCTGGTGGTTGGCAGCGTTGAGCCGGCAACAGCTGCTCCGCGCGTGATCAAAGGCATTCCACAACACCCAGTGCCAGTAATGATTTTGGCGCGGCTTGCTGTTGACTTGCAGCACCAAGGCGCAGGTCTTGGCAAAGCGCTTCTCAAGGATGCACTGCTACGCACCAAACAGGCAGCAGATATTGCCGGGATTCGAGCATTGTTGGTTCATGCAAAAGACGAGTCCGCGAGGCAGTGGTACCTGAAGTGGGAGTTTGAGCCGAGCGCGTCTGACCCGTTCCATCTGTTCCTTCTATTGAAGGACATTAAGGCACAGGTTAGAAAGTAATGAAGTCGGCAGCACTTCTCGAATCCTGGTTGTCGGTCAGAAATTAGTTCCCGGGGACCAAAGCGATTTGTTTCAGTGATCCGTTCTGGCCCGCCAGAATACAAGCGCCCTGAACAGGGCGTTTTTCCCTCTTAGGGGCGGAAACGAATAAACGGTTTGTCCGCTCCTGAGGTGCGCGGGCGGGACGTGCAAGTTCCTCAGCGGAGCGCGCTGCGGTTGGCCCAATTTCCGTTTCCCTGCGACATGAAAAACCCCGCTTGTGCGGGGCTTTGGTTTGTGGCCGGAGCCGCAAGCTTCGCCGCTACTGCGGCACGAAATCGATGCCCGCATACATCAAGGCTCCGGACTTCGGGTCTTTCTTGAGCGTGACCTTGGCCGCCGCGTCGTTGGCGTTGGCGTTTTCCGAGTCGAAGGTGCGCTTGTTGAACGTCCAGACTATTTCACCTGTTGCGAGCGCGTCGACGGCATCCGGTTTGCCGGCGAATGACTCAATGTCCGCTGCATTGCGATCCACGACTTTTCCCTGGAACACACTGCGCGAATAGCCGTAATCGCCGGAACACCCCACTACCAGCAGGAGCGCTGCACAGACACCAATCGATAAAACTTTGTGAAGAGCGCGCGTGTAGGGAAAAACCATGGGTTGACTCCGGAAATTGGGTAGATTGGTAACCATTTGAGCATTGCGGGCTTACGTGTCGCTGACGGGGCAAAGTGGCCGCTGATGCCGACAGCAGGCAAAACAGTGCAGAGGAAGTCGCCCAAAACCGTCGGTGGGAGACGATCTGCGCGGCGACTCAGGATTTACATCCCGCCCGGGTAATTCGGCCCTTCGCCGCCCTGCGGTACCACCCAGTGGATGTTCTGGCTCGGGTCCTTGATGTCACAGGTTTTGCAATGTACGCAGTTTTGTGCGTTGATCTGCAGGCGATCCGAGTTGTCTTCGTTCTTGACGAACTCGTATACCCCGGCGGGGCAGTAGCGCGCCTCCGGCCCGGCGAATCTGGCGAGATTGAGGCTGACCGGGACCGACGCGTCTTTGAGCGTCAAGTGGATCGGCTGGTTTTCCTCGTGATTGGTGTTCGAGATGAACACCGACGAGAGGCGGTCAAAGGTGATCTTGCCGTCCGGCTTGGGGTAGACGATCGGCGTGAAATCGCTGGCCGGTTTCAGGCATTCGTGGTCGGCATGCTGGTGATGCAGGGTCCAGGGCACTTTCCTGCCGAACAGTTTTTGCTCGATACCCACCATCAGTGTGCCCGTGTACAGGCCTTTGGACATCCACTGTTTGAAATTGCGCGCCTTGTCGAGCTCGGCATGCAGCCAGCTTGCCTTGAATTTTTCGGGGTAGGTGGTCAGGTCGTCGTTGGCACGGCCGGTGCCGAGCGCGTCGAACGCCGCTTCGGCGGCCATCATGCCGGTCTTGAGGGCCGCGTGGCTTCCCTTGATGCGCGAGGCGTTGAGGAAACCGGCATCGTCACCCACCAGCACCCCACCCGGGAAGCTCAGTTTCGGCAGCGACAATATGCCGCCGGCGGTGATGGCACGCGCCCCGTAGGCGATGCGCTTGCCGCCTTCAAAGAACGGCTTGATCTGCGGATGCAGTTTGTAGCGCTGGAACTCTTCGAACGGGCTCAGGTAGGGATTTTCATAGGCCAGGCCGACCACGAACCCGACGGCTACCAGATTGTTTTCGAGGTGGTATAAAAATGAGCCGCCGTAGGTAGACGTATTGAGCGGCCAGCCGGCGGTGTGGACCACCAGGCCGGGCACATGTTTGGCGGGTTCGACTTCCCACAACTCCTTCAAGCCGATGCCGTAGACCTGCGGATCGACGCCCTCGCGCAACTTGAAGCGATCCATCAGTTGTTTACCCAGATGGCCGCGGCAGCCTTCGGCAAACACGGTGTATTTGGCGTGCAGTTCCATGCCTTCCTGGAAGGCGTCGGTGGGTGCGCCGTCGCGCCCGAGGCCCATGTTGCCGGTGGCCACGCCGTTGACCGCGCCGTCGTCCGTCAACAGCACTTCCGCGCCGGCAAAGCCCGGGTAAATCTCGACGCCCAGCTCTTCTGCCTTCTGGCCGAGCCAGCGGCACACGTTGCCGAGGCTGACGACGTAATTGCCGTGATTCTGGAAATTGCCGGGCAGGGCGAAATTGGGTACCTTGAAGCCGCCGCCTTCAGACAGAAACAGGAACCGGTCTTCCGTGACCGGCTGGTTCAGCGGTGCGCCGTCTTCCTTCCAGGTCGGCCAGAGCTCATTGATGGCAATCGGATCCATCACGGCGCCGGACAGAATGTGCGCGCCGATTTCGGAGCCTTTTTCGATCAGGCAAACGTTGACCTCGGTGCCTTTGTCTACCGCCAGCTGCTTGAGGCGAATCGCCGCGGCCAGGCCGGCCGGGCCGCCGCCGACGATGAGCACGTCGTATTCCATTACTTCGCGGGTCATGGTGGATTCTCTCCGAGATCGCAGCTTACATTGTCGCGAGTACCGTTAGAGCAGGCAATCGAAAGGGCTGTGCCGGTCGTGGGTTCAGCGCTGGCCGGTTTTGACCTTGCCGAGCACGTCGGGAAACTCGCGCGGCGCACAGCGCCAGTATTGTTTTGGCGCGCTCACGGAGGCCCCCAGCGCGGCGGCAGCGTGCCACGGCCAGCGCGGGTTGTAGAGCATGGCGCGCGCCAGCGCCACCATGTCCGACTGGCCCGAAGCGATGATCGCTTCCGCCTGGTGCGGATCGGTGATCAAGCCTACGGCCATGATCGGCAACCCGGGCACCGCCTTGCGAATCGCCTCGGCAAACGGCACCTGATAGCCCGGGCCGAGGGTGATTTTTTGCAGGGCCGGTGCCAACCCGCCCGACGAGCAGTCGAGCCAGTTGCAGCCGCGCGCGTGCAGTTCGCGGGCCAGTGTGATCGATTGATCCAGATCCCAACCGCCCTCGACCCAATCCGAGGCAGAGATGCGCACGCCCAGAGGCTTGTGCGCGGGCCAGACCGCGCGCACCGCATCGAATACTTCCAGCACCAGGCGCATGCGGTTGGCGAGCGAACCGCCGTAGGCATCGGTACGCTGGTTGGCGAGGGGAGACAGGAACGAATGGAGCAGGTAGCCGTGCGCGCCGTGCAGTTCGAGCGCGTCGATGCCGAGGCGGTCGGCACGTTGTGCGGTGGCGGCAAACTGGGTGATCAGCGCGGCAATTTCATCGGCGGTCATTGCATGCACCGGGGCTTCGCCGGGCATGTGCGACAGCGCCGAAGGACCGGACGGCAGCCAGGCACCGGGTTCGCCGGGCGGGATCAGCTGGCCGCCGTTCCACGGCTCGCGGCTCGACGCCTTGCGCCCGGCGTGGCCGATCTGCATTGCCACCGGAATGTCCGAGGTGCTGCGAATTGCCCGGAGCACCCGTGCCAGCGCGGCCTCGTTGGCGTCCGAGTACAAACCCAGGCATCCCGGGGTGATGCGGCTTTCTGCCGAGACGGCAGTTGCTTCAATGACGAGCATGCCGGCGCCGGAGATCGCAAGCTGGCCGAGGTGCATCAAATGCCAGTCCTGGGCGCTGCCGTCGACGGCGGAGTACTGGCACATTGGCGAGATGACGATGCGGTTTGGCAAGTTGAGCTCGCCGAGGCGGAGGGGAGAAAACAGGGCTGAAGGCAACGTGGGAACAGTCAAGAAGGGATGAGAAAAATGGATCAGGGCGGGCGTGGCAGCCTGCCCTGCGCGTGCAGCGCGGAATTGTAACGGCTCCGATTGCCATTACACTCCACACCTTTCAATCGTGGTGGAACATCATGGCTTACGAAATCGATTTATCGGGCAAAGTGGCGCTGGTGACCGGGGCGTCGAGCGGCTTGGGCGCGCGTTTTGCGCGGGTGCTGGCTGACGCCGGAGCGACGGTGGCGCTGGCTGCAAGAAGGGTGGAGCGCCTCAAGGAACTGCGTGCCGAAATTGATGCCGAGGGCGGTGAGGCGCATGTGTACCAGCTTGACGTCACCGACCTGGCCAGCGTGCGCGGCTGCATTGCCGAGGTGGAAAATGACCTCAAGAAAATCGACATCCTGGTCAACAATTCGGGTGTCTCGGCGACCTCACGCATAACCGATACGAGCGAAGCCGATTTCGATTTCGTGATGGATACAAATGCCAAGGGTGCCTATTTTGTCGCGCAGCAAGTAGGCAAGGTGATGATTGCCAAGAAAACCCCCGGACGGATCATCAACATTGCGTCGGTGGCGGGAATGCGCGTGCTATCGCAGTTGTCGGTGTATTGCATGTCCAAGGCAGCGGTGATCCACATGACCCGGGCGATGGCCCTCGAGTGGGGGCGTTACGGCATCAACGTCAATGCTATCTGCCCCGGCTATATTGAAACGGAAATCAACGCCGCACACTTTCAGACGGAAGCGGGGCAGAAACTGGTCAACATGTTGCCGCGCCGCCGTGTCGGTAAACCTGAAGACCTCGACGCACTGTTGATGATGCTCGCATCTGATGCATCGGGGTTCGTCAATGGTGCGGCGATTGCAGCGGACGACGGCATGTCGGCCGGGTAACGGGCCCCGCCAAAAGCTGCCAAGTGGTTGATTTGCGGGGGCTTCGAGCCCCTTTTTTTCGCCTTGTCAATAGGCAGGGAGAAGATTAAATGATTGTTTTTTAGGCAAAAATGCATATACTTTCAGGTTTTGCCGCACAGCAACAACCGAAGTGGTCGCAACCGGCCAGTTGGCTGGGGCCGACCCGAAAATCCGGGGTTGCCGCGGTGCTTGGCGCGACGTGAGCGCGACGATAACCGAAGAAAACTGAGCGACGATGACTGACGCGCCCAGGAAGGAGTCCAGGCCGGATGATGCCAATTTGGTGCATACGGAAATGATGCCCATCCGCTGGGGCGACATGGACGCGATGATGCACGTGAACAATACCGTGTATTTCCGCTATATGGAGCAGGCGCGCATCAGCTGGATGGACACGTGGGCCAGTTCGGGCGGGGCAGATGCCGAAGAGGGGCCGGTAGTTGCGACGGCCTCCTGCCAGTTTCGACGGCCGCTGAAGTACCCGGGGTCAATTGAGATCCGGCTGTTTGCGGGAAGGATCGGGCGGTCGAGCCTGCCGACGTACTACGAAATCCGGCGTGCTGACGACCCCGACACAGTGTATGCGACCGGTGACGCGCTGTTTGTCTGGATTAGCAATGTGACAGGCAAGCCGGTGTCGTTTCCGGACGAATTGAGGCGGCGGCTGAAATAGAGGCGCTACCTGAACCAACCAAAGCGGTGCAATTGATGAGAATGACTGAGCCGAACCGAATCATGACTGAAACCACCAATCCGATCCTCTGGGAGCCGAGCCAAGCCGCGCTGGAAAAGGCCAATCTCACCCATTTTGCGAGGGCGGCGATCAAACGGTGGAAGCTCAAGATCAATACCTACCCCGATTTCTATCGCTGGTCGATTTCGCAGCCCGAGCAATTCTGGCAATCGGTATGGGAGCAGCTTGGCGTGATCGGTGCGCCGGCCGAGTTTCACAAGAAAAACCGCGAGCCGGTCGGGTTCAAGGCCGGCATTTTGGTCGATGGCGACCAGATGCCCGGCGCGCGCTGGTTTCCCGGGATGCGCCTCAACTTTGCCCAGAACCTGCTCAAGAAGCACGACAGTTCCGAAGCGATGATTTTCTGGGGCGAGGACAAGGTCAAGCGCAAGATCACCTGGGCCGAACTCAACAACCAGGTGTCGCGCTGTGCCCAGGGTCTCAAGGCTGCCGGCGTGCGCCAGGGGGATCGCGTCGCGGCCTACATGCCGAACATGCCCGAGACCGTCATCGCCATGCTGGCGACGGCAAGCCTGGGCGCGGTCTGGACGGCCTGTTCGCCCGATTTCGGCGTGCAGGGTGTGCTCGACCGCTTCGGCCAGGTCGAGCCCAAGGTGCTGTTTGCGCCTGACGGCTACTACTACAACGGCAAGGCGATTGACCTGATCGACAAGGTGTCCGAGATCGTCGGGCGCCTGCCGTCGGTGCGCGAAGCGGTGGTGGTGCCCTACATTTCGGCATCGCCGAATGTCGATGGCGTGCCGCGCGCGCTCACCTGGCCCGAGTTCACCGCGCCCTACAAGGCGACGCCAGTGGAGTACAACCTGCTGCCGTTCGACCATCCCCTGTACATCCTGTACTCCTCGGGAACCACCGGGGTGCCCAAGTGCATCGTGCACGGCGCCGGCGGCACCTTGCTCAAGCACCTCACAGAGCATCAGTTGCATAGCGACCTGCGTCCCGGCGACCGTCTGTTTTATTCGACCACCTGCGGCTGGATGATGTGGAACTGGCTGGTGTCGGGCCTGGCGACGGGCGCGACCCTGATCCTCTACGACGGATCGTCGTTCATGCGCCGCGGCGCCATGCTCTGGGATATTGCGCAAGCGGAGAAGGTGACCCATTTCGGCACGTCGGCCAAGTACATCGACGCGATCGCCAAACTCGGCATCAAGCCGCGCGAGACCCACGACCTCAATCGCCTGCGCGTGATCCTGTCGACCGGTTCGCCGCTGGCGCCCGAATCGTTTGATTACGTATACCAATCGATCAAGACCGAGGTGCAGCTGGCGTCGGTCTCGGGCGGCACCGACATCTGCGGCTGTTTCGTGCTCGGCAACCCGATCCTGCCGGTGCACCGCGGCGAAATCCAGGGCAATGCCCTGGGCGTAGACGTGCGCATTTTCGACGACAAGGGCCGCGCCTTGCCTGCCGGCAAAAAGGGCGAGATGGTGTGCGTCAAACCGTTCCCGTCGATGCCAGTGGGTTTCTGGAACGACGACGATGGCCGCAAATTCCACGCGACTTATTTCGAGACCTACCCGAACGTGTGGCGCCACGGCGACTATGTCGAGGGCACCGAGAATGGCGGCATGGTGATCCATGGCCGTTCCGATGCCGCGCTCAACCCCGGCGGCGTGCGGGTCGGCACGGCGGAAATCTATCGCCAGGTCGAAAAGATGGATGAGGTGGTCGAAGCGCTTGCCGTCGGGCAAAGCTGGCCGCCGGCGAAGCTCAACGACGTGCGCGTGATCCTGTTTGTGCGGCTGCGTGACGGCCTGGCGCTCGACGCTGACCTGACCTCCCGGATCCGCAACCAGATCCGCGTCAACACGACGCCGCACCACGTGCCTGCCAAGGTGATCCAGGTCCCCGACCTGCCGCGCACGCGCAATGGCAAGTCGGTGGAATTGACGGTGCGTGACGTGATCCATGATCGGCCGGTGAAAAACCTCGAGTCGCTGGCGAACCCGGACACGCTGGCCTATTTTCGCAATCTGGCGGATCTGAAACTGCCCTGAGGCAGGCGACGCGCCGCGACAGTGACCAACGTGAAGGAAATACGCGAATGAACAAGATTTATCCGTCGGCAGAGGCGGCGCTATCGGGCGTGATTGCCGATGACCAGATTCTTGCGGTGGGCGGTTTTGGGCTGTGCGGTATTCCCGAGGCCCTGATCGCGGCCGTACGCGACAGCGGCGTGGTCAATCTCACGGCGATTTCGAACAATGCCGGGGTCGACGGCTTTGGGCTCGGCATCCTGTTGCAGACGCGCCAGGTCAAGAAAATGATTGCCTCCTACGTGGGTGAGAACAAGGAATTCGAGCGCCAGTTCCTGGCTGGCGAGCTTGAGCTCGAATTCACCCCGCAGGGCACGCTTGCCGAGAAGCTGCGTGCCGGCGGTTCCGGCATTCCGGCGTTCTTCACCAAGACCGGGGTTGGCACCGTCGTGGCCGAAGGCAAGGAGATTCGCGAGTTCGATGGCCAGAAATACGTGATGGAGCGCTCGTTGCGCGCCGATGTCGGCCTCGTCAAGGCGTGGAAGGCGGATAAATCCGGCAACCTGATCTACCGTTACACAGCGCGCAATTTCAATCCGATGTGCGCGATGGCAGGCAGGGTCACGATTGCCGAAGTCGAGGAAATCGTCGAGAACGGCACCCTCGATCCGGACCACATCCACACGCCGGGCATTTTCGTGCAGCGCATCGTGTGCAATCCGAATCCGGAAAAGCGCATCGAGCAGCGCACGCTGTCCGCAGCGAAATAGGGGGACCAGAACATGGCATGGACACGTGATGAAATGGCCGCACGCGCGGCGAAAGAACTGCAGGACGGCTTTTACGTCAATCTCGGCATCGGCCTGCCGACCCTGGTGGCGAACCATGTGCCGGCCGGCATGGAAGTCTGGCTGCAGTCGGAAAACGGCCTGCTCGGCATTGGCCCGTTTCCCACCGAAGCGACGATTGACGCCGACCTGATCAATGCCGGCAAGCAGACCGTCACCACCTTGGCCGGCTCCTCGACTTTTTCGTCAGCCGATTCGTTCGCAATGATTCGCGGCGGGCACATCAACCTGGCGATCCTCGGTGCGATGCAGGTCAGTGCCGAGGGCGATCTGGCCAACTGGATGATCCCCGGGAAGATGGTCAAGGGCATGGGCGGCGCGATGGACCTGGTCGCGGGCGTAAGCCGCGTGCTGGTGTTGATGGAGCACACGGCCAAGAAAAAGGACGGCAGCGAAGACCTCAAGATCCTCAAGCACTGCAACCTGCCGCTGACCGGCGTCGGTGTCGTCAACCAGATCATTACCGATCTAGCGGTGATTGACATCAGCCCCAAAGGGTTGAAACTGGTGGAACTGGCGCCGGGCGTGACCAAGCAGGAAATCCAGGACAAGACCGGTGCGCCGCTGGATGTCAGCGGGGTCTGAGCGGGGTTTCGGGAATGGCCGTTACAATGGAATCGAATTGAAGGCCGGGAATTTCCCGGCCTTTTTCACGTTGGTTGACGCACGCACAAGGCGCTAGCCGGTACCGGGGGAACAGCATGCCGCGCAAGTTTGTGGATTTGTCGATTTATCTCGAAAATGACGTGGTCTCCGACCCGCCGTCGTTTGCACCGAAGATCGAGTACTTCAACCACGAGAATTCGTTCCACCAGATGGAACCGTTCTTTCCGGGCCTGAAGCAATCCGACCTGCCCGATTCCGCGGTGTGGGCGGTCGAGCAAATTTCCCTGTCGACGCACAACGGCACGCATCTCGATGCCCCCTACCATTTCCACCCGACCATGAACAAGGGTGAGCGTTCGATCACCATCGATGAAGTCGACCTCAACTGGTGTTTCCAGCCCGGCGTCAAACTCGACTTCCGGCATTTTGCCGACGGCTATGTGGTGTCCGCCGCCGATGTCGAGACCGAACTCAAGCGCATCGGGCACACGCTCAAGCCGCTGGAGATCGTGGTGGTCAACACCCGTGCCGGCTCGCGCTACGGGCACAACGACTTTGTCAGCGCCGGGTGCGGCATGGGCTACGACGCCACCATGTACCTGCTCGAGCGCGGCGTGCGCCTCACCGGCACCGACGCCTGGAGCTGGGATGCGCCGTTTGTCCACACGGCCAAGAAGTACGCCGACACCCAGGATGCGTCGCTGATCTGGGAGGGGCACAAGGCCGGGCGCGACATCGGCTACTGCCATCTTGAAAAACTGCACAACCTGGAGTCCTTGCCCGCGGAAGGTTTCGTCATCAGCTGCTTTCCGCACAAGATACGTGGCGCGTCTGCCGGTTGGACCCGCGCCGTGGCGATTTTTGACGACGCCATTTTCAGCGCCGTGCAGGCCGCATGACCTCGTTCACCAAGCCGATCCGCAGCGACGAGCGGATCATGACCTCGGCGATTTTCAGCGACGCCGAAGCCCGCGTGCGCCGCAAGAAAACCGGCGAGTCGATTCACGAAGCCGCGCGCGACACGCCGGTGTACGGCAGCTGCGACGTGCTGGTGGTCGGTGGCGGCCCGTCTGGTACGGCGGCAGCGATCGCGGCTGCGCGCGGGGGGGCAGAGGTGATCCTGCTCGAGCGCTATAACCATCTTGGCGGCCTGTCCACCGGCGGCCTGGTGATCTGGATCGATCGCATGAGCGACTGGGACGGCAATCTGGTGATTCGCGGGCTCGGTGAGGAACTGCTGTCGCGCCTGCCGGCCGATGCCGTAGCCGGGCCGGCGCGCGAGGAGTGGGGCTCGCGCGACGCGGCGCGCGTCGAATACTGGCAGCAGCGCACCTCGGCGCATCGCGGCATTGTTACCTGGGCGCCGACGATTGATCCGGAGCGGCTCAAGCTGCTCTCGCAAGAGATGGTGCAGGAGCACGGCGTGCGGTTGGTGTACCACGCGTGGGCCGCGGACCCGATCATGGCCGACGGTGCAGTCAAGGGGGTGGTGTTCGAGAGCAAGGGCGGACGCCAGGCGATCCGCGCCAAGGTGGTAATCGACGCGACCGGCGATGGCGACATGTTTGCGCGCGCCGGCGCGGCGTTCGAATCAGACATCGAAAAGGACGACATCCACCACTGCATGAACACCGCGTGGCTGTTCGGCGGCGTCGACATGGAACGCTGGATCCGGTTCCGTTCCGAAGCGCAGGAGCAATACCAGCAGTTCATGATGCTGGGGCGCGAGCGTTGCGGGCTGTTTGAACGCCCGTTCGTATCGTGGCGCAACGACATCGCCCTGTTCATGGGGCCGCGCCAGGCCGGCTACTCCGGCCTCGACGTTGATGACCTTACCCACGTCGATGCGCGATCCCATCGCCTGATGGCCGCGCACCTGGCGTTTTACCGCCAGCATGCGCCGGGTTTCGAAGGCGCCTATATGGTCCTGAGCGCGCCGCAGATCGGGGTGCGCCACACGCGCCGGCTGGTAGGGGTTGGCCGGATGGAGCGCTCGCAGTGGCCCGGCGGTATCGCGTTGCCCGACGAGGTCGGCGTGTCACCCAGCCTGTCGCAGGCGTTTCCGAACATTTCGGTGCCGTACGGCGCACTGGTGCCGGTGCAGCTCGACGGCCTGCTCGCCTGCGGGCGCCATCTGTCTTGCGACGTCAACACCCACGGCTTCATGCGCGAAATTCCGCAATGCTGGATTACCGGGCAGGCGGCCGGTGCCGCCGCTGCGCTGGCCGCCAATGCCGGCGTGCAACCGCGGGACGTGGACGTACCGCGGTTGCAGGCGGCACTGATTGCGCAAGGCGTGCATCTGCGTCCTGCGCCGGTGCCGGCCGATGCGCCGGCCTGACAGCCGCCCGTACCAACGAGTTTGGCCCCATGCCTCTTGAAACCTTCTCCCACCAACGATTTCAGGCGACCCACCCGCCGGAGCGTGCAACACGCGTCAGCGCTGCCTTCATTTACTACTACAAGGAAGCTTGAATCATGAGCAACACGGTCATCACGGCGCCAGCCTGGCAGGACGACATCTTCAACGTCCTCAAGCGTGGCGGCATCAAACAAGTGCCTTACGTACCCGACGCCGGCCATGCTCACGTGATTCGGCGCATCCACGCCGATCCCGACATGCGCGGGGTCGTCATGACTACCGAAGAAGAGGGTGTCGCCATGGCTTGCGGCGCCTGGTTGGGCGGGCAGCGTGCTGCCATGCTCATGCAAAGCAGCGGCGTGGGCAACTGCGTCAACATGTTCTCGCTGATTGAAAACTGCCGCTTCCCGTTTCTCGCTCTCATCACCATGCGCGGTGAATGGGCCGAATTCAACCCGTGGCAAGGGCCGATGGGCCGTGCCACGCAGCAGTCCATGGAAATGATGGGCATCACCGTGCTGCGCGTAAGCAAACCCGAAGAAGTGCTGGAGACTGTCAGCGCCGGCCTGGATGCCGCGTTCGAAGGCGGAGAAGCCATCGCCATCCTGTTATCGCAAAGCCTCATCGGCCGGAAAAAATGGGGAGAAACCAAATGAGCACCGCACCGAACGCCGGTCCCGGCGCAGCCCCCAAGCCTGGCACCATTGAGCGCCGCAGCTTCGTCGCCAAGCTTCTCGCGGCCTGCCCGCAGGCGCTGGTGGTCACCGGCCTGGGTTCACCGGCCTACGACGTCTTTGCTGCAGGCGACCGCGACGAAAACTTCTACCTGTGGGGCGCCATGGGCGGCGCCGCCGTCATGGCCCTCGGTATCGCCATTGCCCAGCCGACTCGCTCGGTGCTCGTCATCACCGGTGACGGCGAACAACTGATGGGCATGGGAGCACTTGCCACGATTGGCGCGCAGCAGCCAAACAACCTCAGCATCGTCGTGCTCGACAACGGCCTGTATGGCGAAACCGGCGCGCAGCGCAGCCACACCAGCCAGGGCACCAGCCTCGCGGCGGTGGCGCGCGCGTGCGGCATCGCCGATGCTGCCGAAGTGACCGACCTTGGCGCGTTGGACGCTCTGGCAATGCGCATCAACGCGCGTGCCGGCTGCCTGCTCGCGCAAGTCAGGGTGAGGCCCGATGACTTGCCGCGCGTGCTGCCACCGCGAGACGGCACCTATCTCAAGAACCGGTTTCGCGCAGTGCTGGGAATGGCGTCGATGTGATGGAGTGAGGCGGCCTGAAATCCGCTTGCACCAACGGTTTCAGGCCGCCTAGGCGCTACGCGAACTCGGCGCGCAACAGGTGCGCGGCTTGCACCATGGAACGCAATTTTCCGTCCGCCACGTCGCGCGGCAGGTATTTCATGCCGCAGTCTGGTGCCAGGATCACGTTCTCTTTTTTCACGTAAGGCAAGGCGCGCTTGATGCGCGCGACGATGGTTTGCGGGGTTTCGATGGCCATGTCGGCCAGATCCACGCAGCCGACCATGATTTTCTTGTTGTCGATTTGCGTAAAGGCCGAGCAGTCGAGGTTGGACTGTGCGGTTTCGAGCGAGACCTGCTTGCAGGTGCAGCCACGCATTTCGGGCAGGAACGAGTAGCCGCTCGGGCGCGCGTGGATTACCGCCGCATAGCCGAAGCAGATGTGCACTGCCGTTTCGCCGGTGATCCCTTCGAGGGCCTTGTTGAGTGCGGCGAGACCGTACTGGCGGGCGCGCTCGGGGCGGGCTTGCATGTAGGGCTCGTCGATCTGCACCACGTCTGCGCCGGCGGCGAACAGGTCGCGAATTTCCTCGTTGACGGCCTGGGCGTAGGCGAGCGAGGCTTCTTCGGGCGACTTGTAATAGTCGTTCTGCGCCTGTTCGCTCATGGTGAACGGGCCCGGCACGGTGATCTTGACCTTGCGTGTGGTGTGCGCCTTGAGGAACTTGAGGTCATCGACTTCGACTGGGTGCATGCGCTTGATCGGGCCGGCGATGCGCGGCACCGGGTTCGGGTGGCCGCTGCGGTCGAGCGCGGTGCCGGGGTTGTCTAAGTCGATGCCTGACAGTGCCGTGGCAAAGCGGTTCGAATAGCTTTCGCGGCGAATCTCGCCGTCGGTGATGATGTCGATGCCGGCCTGTTCCTGGGCGCGGATCGCGATCAGGGTCGCGTCGTTCTGCGCTTCTTCGAGGAATTCGGCCGGGATGCGCCAGAGCTCTTTGGCACGGGTGCGCGGCGGGAAGCGGCCAGCAAGTTTCTGGCGGTCGATCAGCCATTCCGGTTGCGGGTAGCTGCCGACGAGGGTGGTGGGGAACAGCATGGGGGTCTCCGTTGTTTTTGGTTTGGTGTCGATGCTTATTGCGTCATGTTGTCGAGCAGGCGGTCCATGAAGGCCTCGCACTGGGCGAGCTGCGACAAATCGCAATACTCGTTTGGCTTGTGCGCCTGCTCGATCGATCCCGGGCCGCAGATGATCGACGGCAGGCCGGCTTTTTCGAACAGCCCGGCTTCGGTGGCATACGCGACCTTGGCGGTCTTGTCGTTGCGCGCCAGGGCGATCGCCAGCTGCGTGATCGCATGCGCGTCGTCGGTGTAGGAGCCGGGGGCATCCGAAGACGTGATGATCTCGATGCCGGCTTCCGCCGAGACCTTTTTCATCGCCGGCAGGAGCGACGCCGCGTAGCTGCGCACTTCGCCTTCGATCGCGTCGGGGTTGGCGCCCGGCAGGTAGCGGAACTCCCAGTCGAACACGCATTTGCCGGGCACGATGTTCTGCGCGGTGCCGCCCTTGATGGTGCCGGTCATCATGGTGGTGAAGGGCACGTCGAAACCGTTATCGCGCGTTTCCAGTTGCGTCATGCGCTCCGCCATGTGGCGGATGTAGGTGATGACCTGCGCGGCGTATTCGATCGCGTTGACGCCCTGCGGGGTGAGGGCGCTATGCGCTTCCTTGCCGTGCACGGTGCATCGGAACGAGCGCTTGCCCTTGTGCGCGGTGATCACCTGCATCGAGGTCGGTTCGCCGACGATCACGCCGGCCGCCTTGAAACCCTGTTTCGAGAGCAGTTCGATCAGCCCGCGCACGCCGACACAGCCGACTTCCTCGTCGTAGGAGAGCGCAAAGTGGATCGGCGCCTTGAGGTCTGCGGCGACAAAGCGCGGCGTCATTGCCAGGGCGATACCGAGAAACCCTTTCATGTCGCAGGCGCCGCGCGCGAACAGGCGGCCGTCCTTGATGGTGGCCTTGAACGGGTCGGTATCCCAGAGCTGGCCGTCAACCGGCACCACGTCGGTATGGCCCGAGAGCACGATGCCGGGCCGGGCTGCGTGCCCGGCTTTCACTGATGGCGGGCCGTTTTTGCCCCACACCGTGGCGAACAGGTTGGCCTTCTTGCTGTCGGCGTTGTAGACCAGCGTCGAATCGATCCCCTGGGGCTTGAGCCAGTCGCGCACTGATTCGATCAGGCCCAGGTTGGAATCGCGGCTGGTGGTGTCGAACGAGATCAGGCGTTCGATCATGGCCATTGATGCGGGTGTGACGCTGGTCGCTTTCGGCGAGGTATTGGGGGTTTTCATGATGTGATTCATCCGGTTCCACCATCGTTGAGATGGCAAGCCGCTAGTCTACCTTGGGCCACCTCGCGCAGTGCCGGCTGCTCGACGGCGCAGCGCGGCCCGGCATGTTCGCAGCGCGGGTGGAAATGGCAGCCGCCCGGCGGGTTGAGGGGGGAGGGAATTTCGCCGCGAATCGGAATGTAGGCGCGGCGGCGTTTGGTCAGGTCCGGCACCTCGGACAACAGCGCCCGGGTGTAGGGGTGGTTCGGATCGGCGTAGATCGCGTCGGTCGGTGCGATTTCGACGATGCGCCCGAGATACATGATGACGACGCGGTCCGCCAGATGGCGCACCACGCCCAGGTCGTGGCTGATGAACAGGTAGGTGAGGTGAAACCGTTCGCGCAAATCCATGAACAGGTTGAGCACCTGCGCCTGGATCGATACGTCGAGGGCCGCCACGGCTTCGTCGCAGACGATGAATTCAGGCTTCACTGCGAGCGCCCGGGCGATGCCGATGCGGGCGCGCTGCCCGCCGGAAAACTGGTGCGGGAAGCGGCGCGCAAAGCCGTCATCGAGACCCACTTGGGTCAACAGGTCGGCCACATAGTCGCTTTTCTGCCGTGCCGGCACGATGCCGTGCACCACCGGCGCCTCGCCAATGATGTCGTCCACGCGCATGCGCGGGTTGAGCGAGGCGTAGGGATCCTGGAAGATCATCTGGACTCCCAGTTGTGCCGCTTTGGTTTCCTGCGCTGACAGGCTTGCCATGTCGCGGCCCTTGTAGAGGCGCACGCCTTCAGTCAGGGAATGCAGGCCGACCGCCATGCGTCCCAGGGTCGACTTGCCGCAACCGGACTCGCCGACCAGGCCCACGACTTCTCCCGGGGCGATGGCGAGGCTCACCTTGTCGACCGCGTGCACCACCTCTTCGCGCAGGCCGGCGCCGAACAGGTTGCCGATCTTGGCCGCCGCATCGAGTCTCTTGACGAAACGTTTTGAAGCGCCCCTGATTTCCAGCAGGGCGCTCATGTCGATATGCCCGTCTGCAATGGGTGGTGACAGCTGACCTGGTGGGCGGCGCTGGCTGCATCGGTGGGATGGCCCAAGACCGGCTCCAGGAGCGGATCTTCGAGGCATTCCCTGGTGGCGTGGGCACAGCGTTCACGAAACGGGCAGCCCGGCGCCAGGTTGAGCAAGGAGGGCGTCATGCCGGGGATCTGGCGCAAACGTTGCCCGCGTGGGTTGCGCGACGGCACCGAATTGAGCAGGCCCAGGGTATAGGGGTGGGCGGTACTGTCGAGTACGTCATCGACGCTGCCGCGCTCGACGATGCGCCCCGCGTACATCACGCACACCTGGTCGGCGAGGCCGGCGATCACCGACAGATCATGGGTGATCCAGATCAGCGCCGTACCCGATTCGCGACACAGCTTTTGCATCTCGGCCAGGATCTGCCCCTGGATCGTGACATCGAGCGCCGTGGTCGGTTCGTCGGCAATGATCACGTCGGGTTTGAGCAGGATGGCAATGGCAATGGCGACGCGCTGGCGCATGCCGCCGGAAAACTGGTGCGGATACGACTTGAGGCGTTGATCCGGGGAGGCAATCCCCACCTGCGCCAGGGCCGCCCGGCAACGGTCAAGCGCGGCGTGTCGACCGACGTCCTCATGCGCCTGGATCGCCTCGACCATCTGGGTATCGATGCGCAAGACCGGGTTGAGCGTCATCATCGGATCCTGGAAGATCATCGCGATGCGGTTGCCGCGCAGCGCGCGCAGCGATTCGGCGTCGAGGCCACGCACTTCCCGGCCGTCGAGGAGGATGCTGCCGCCCACGACCTTGCCCGGCGCGTCGATCAGGCCCATGATCGAGTAACCGGTCATCGACTTGCCCGAGCCTGATTCGCCGACCAGTCCCATGATCTTGCCGCGGCTGACCGAGAACGACACGCCGTTTACCGGCTTGACGATGCCGTTGCGCGCGGCAAAGTGGGTCTCGAGCCCGCTGACCTGCAGAACCGGTGTGGCCGTCGACAAGGCTGGCTGTTGGCTCATTTCTGCAGGCGCGGGTTGAGTGCGTCGCGCAGTTGGTCCGCCACCAGGTTGATGGCGACGATCATCATCAGCAAGGCTAGGCCCGGATACATGCTGATCCAGTATTTCCCCGACAGCAGGTAGTTGAAGCCATTGGCGATGAGCAGGCCCAGCGAGGGTTCGGTAATCGGCAGGCCGAGGCCGAGGAACGAAAGCGTCGCTTCGAGCGTGATGGCCGAGGCCATTTGCACGGTGGCGATCACGATCAGCGGCGGCAGGCAATTGGGCAGCAGGTGCCGAAACACGATGCGCGAAGCCGGCAGGGCGAGCACCTGCGCAGCCTCGATGTATTCCTTGCGGCGTTCGACCAGTGCCGCACCGCGGATGGTGCGCGCGTAGTAGGCCCACTGCACCGTCACCAGCGCGGCAATGATCTTGCCCAGGCCCTGCCCGAGGAGCGCTAGCAGGATCAGGGCGATCAGGATCGGCGGGAAGGACAGTTGAATGTCGGCGATGCGCATCAGCAGGCTGTCGGTGCGCCCGCCGACGTAGGCGGCGGTCATCCCGACGGTGGCGCCGAGCAGGAGCGCGAGCAGGGTGGCGCTGAAACCGACGAACAGCGAAATGCGCACGCCGTAAAAAATCCCCGACAACATGTCGCGCCCCTGGTCATCGGTGCCGAGCCGCGCGATCGTACCGTTGCCGAGACTGGCGCCGGGCTCCAGGCGCGCGTCCATGACATCAAGCTGCCGCAGGTCATAGGGGTCCTGCGGCGATATCAGCGGCGCAAACACGGCGATGAACAGAATCACCACCAGTACGATCAAGGCACCGACCGCCAGGCGGCTCTCACAGTAATCCGACAGGAAGCGGCGAAACGGCGTTTGTTCCATGCTCATGCCGCCTTGATAAAGCGGAACAGCGACAGGCTCAGGGCAAACAGGAAGCCGTAGCCGAACGATTCAAGCGCTGCCGCCTCCTTGCCGCGCTGCTTGCGCACGTAGCCCATCAGGGCCATCGACAGGCCGCACAGGATCGGTACGCCGATCAGGACGGCGACACGCGTATCGAGGGTGCGCGCCAGGGACTCGGGCATGATCAGGAGCGAGAGCCATCCGCACAGCGTGCCGGCGCCGACATAAAGGACCGCGCGCAGGCCTTTGGTGACCGGCGCGCTGCGCTCGCGCAAGGCCGTCGACCATGGTGAGGCCATCCATCCGACCAGACGCGTCAGGACTTCAAAAATGAACGCGAGCACGTATTCGCCGAATAGCTCGAACAGCAATTCAAAGATGACTTCCATCGCCGCCGGTCCCTCAGGAGTCGCTCTCGCCGAGGCGCACGCGCGGGTCGAGCAGCGAGTAGGCGATGTCAACGAGCAGGTTGATGAAGATGAACAGGGTGACGATGATCAGCAGGTATGCCACGATTACCGGGCGGTCCAGGACATTGATCGAATCGATCAGCAGCTTGCCCATGCCGGGCCAGGCAAAGATGGTTTCGGTGACCACCGCAAAGGCGATCACCGAGCCGAACTGCAGGGCGATTACGGTCACGATCGGGATCATGATGTTCTTGAGCACATGGACGCCGATGATGCGCGCGTCGGACAGCCCCTTGGCGCGGGCAAATTTGACGTAATCCATCAACAGCGCCTCCTGGGTGCCGGAGCGCACCAGGCGGATGATGAGCGCGATATTGAGCAGCGCCAGGGTGAAGGCCGGCAGGGCCAGGTGGCGCAGGCCGTCCCATGTCAGGAAGCTGACCGGTATGCCCAGCAGCAGCGCGGTGGCGCCTCGTCCGTTCGAGGGCAGGACGCCGAGAAATACCGCAAAAATCATGATCAGCATCAAGCCGATCCAGAATGTCGGCAGCGAGAACCCGAAAATCGACAGGGTCATGATGGTCTTGCCGGCAAATGATTTCGGCTTGAGGCCGGCGTACAGGCCGAGCGGCAGACCGATCACCACGGCCATCAGCATTGCGCAACTGGCAAGCTCCAGTGTGGCCGGCATACGCTCCAGGATCAGCTCGATCGCCGGGACGTTGAAGGCAAACGATTTGCCAAGGTCGGCGGCCAGCGCATTCTTGACGAAATACGCATATTGCAGCCACATTGGCCGGTCCAGGCCCATGGCGCGGATGGTGGCGTCGCGGTCTGCCTGCGTTGCATCGGGGCTGATCAGGATGTCGATCGGGTTGCCGACGGCGTAGACACCGGCAAACACCAACATCGACATGACGACCAGCACCAACACGCTTTGCAGCAGGCGACGAATGATGAAGACCGACATGGTTTGGGGGTTTCGGGCAGGGAAGTGCAGTGCGGTGCAGTTCAAGGCTGGTGCAAGACAGCGCTGCGATTATCGCTTTTTTGCGGGCGTGGTCCGTTAGCCGCGTTGCAACATGTCGCCGTAGGGTGCGGCGCCCACCTTATAATTCATCCCTGAAACAGGCATTTAACAGAGGGATTTCCATGAATCTTGACCGTGTCGACGCCGGGCGTGACCTGCCCAATGAATTCAATGTCATCATCGAGATTCCGATGAATGCCGACCCGGTCAAATACGAGGTCGACAAGGCCACCGGCGCGCTGTTTGTCGACCGCTTCATGATGACGTCGATGCACTACCCGTGCAACTACGGGTATATCCCGCGCACCTTGTCCGACGACGGTGATCCGGTTGACGTGCTGGTGATCACGCCGTTTCCGCTGGTGGTCGGGGTCGTGGTGCGTTGTCGGCCGATCGGCGTGCTCAAAATGGCCGATGAAGCCGGCGGCGATGAAAAATTGCTGGCAGTGCCGACCGACAAGAGCCTGCCGATCTACCGGCACTGGAAAAAGCCGCAGGACATGCAGCCCGAGCGCCTGATGCAGATTCGCCATTTTTTCGAGCATTACAAAGACCTTGAAAAAGGCAAATGGGTCAAGGTGGAAGGCTGGGGTGGCCCCAAGGATGCGGCCAAATCGATCATGTCCGGGGTGGAGCGCTACGCGAAGGCCAAGAAAAAGCCGGCATTCTGAGCGCGTCGGCAGGCGCCGGTCCGGTCCATCGACACAAAATTTAATGCTTTGCGAACCACTGGTTTGGTGTGGCGGCCTGCCGGTTGCTACAATCAGCAGTCGCGAACTATCGCAGTGGCGTTGATACCCCTCATTTTCCCTCGTTACAAGGCCGGATAATTCAAACGTGGCAAGCATTCTGGTAGTTGAGGATGATCCGACCATTCGGGAGCTGGTGCGCCTGCACCTGGCCTCGGCGAGTTACGACGTCATCACTGCGGTGGACGGCTTGCAGGGGCTGCAGTACGCGGTGACCAATCGCCCCGATGTGATCGTCTCCGATGTGCAGATGCCCAACATGGACGGTTTCGGCATGCTCGCCGCCGTGCGTGCAAACGAGCAGACTTCCTCGATCCCGGTGATTTTTCTCACGGCGCTTGACGATCGCGAAAACTTTCGCAAGAGCATGAACCTGGGCGCCGATGATTTCCTGACCAAGCCGGTCAAGCGCGCCGATCTCCTCAACGCCATTACCGGGCGCCTCAAGCGGGTGGAGGGGCTGCGTCAGTCGGGCCTGCTGCCGCAGGTGGCGATTGCCGACGCCGGTTCCGAGGGCGCTGCGCTGGCAACGGCGGATCGGGTAAATGCGGTGACGTCGGCGAATCGGGTGCTCACAACGGGTGTGTCGGCCCCGAAGGTACGCAACCGGCGCGGACTCGATTTTCGGGATCGCTTGTCGCTCGATGTTGACGAGAGATCTCCTCCGGATTCGGGTACGATTTCCGACCGTGAGAATGTCGTCGGTACGGTGCTGTTTGCCGATATCCGCAACTTCACCACCGTATCGGAAATCCTGACGGCCGAGCAAACGGTGGAATTCCTGAACGCCTTTTTCGGGCAGGCTTGCGAACCGATCCTCGACCAGGGTGGGTGGATCGTCAAATTTCTCGGTGACGGCCTGGTGGCCATGTTTGACGGGCGAACCGGCGGGCCGAACCACGCGGAACGCGCCCTTAAGGCAGCGGTGCTCATGGTGGTAGCGGCGCACCGGTTCAAGCCCTGGATCAAGGAAAAGTTTCCAAAACACCAGCTGCCTGAATTTGCCATCGGTGTCGGCGTGCACACCGGCAATGTCTCGGTGTGCCGCATGGGCAGCGGGGCGGCCAGCGAAACGACCGTGATCGGCGACACCGTCAATATCGCATCGCGGCTGGAAGGCAAGACCAAGGAGTTGGGCTGGAGCATCGTCGCCAGCAAGGGTACCGCCACTTCGGCGGGGCACCGTTTCATTCCCGGTAAGAGCGGTCAGTTGACGGTCAAGGGCCGCACCGGCACGGTGGACATTGTCGAAATCGCCGGCCTCACTGCCCGCCCCGGCGCGGACACCCAGTTTTACGACATGGTTGGCGCCGCGATTGCCGCCAATACCGCCGTGATCACCTCCGCACACAAGAGTGCGATGGGTTCCCAGCAGCGCATGAACTCGATTTCCGGCGAAGTCACGCGAAACATGCCGATCAATGTCGAAGGCTATTCGCTGGTCAAGAAGCTCGGTGAAGGGGGCATGTCCGAGGTGTTCCTGGCCGAGGAGCTGGCAACCCACGCGCAGCACGTTCTGAAAATGTTGCCGATCGCTGCAGACGGCGACCCGGTCGGCGGCGAAATGATGGATCGCTTCCTGCAGGAATTCGCACTGGTTTCGCAGATCGATCACCCGAACGTGGCGCGCATCCACCACCAGGGCTTTACCGAGCACCACGCCTACATCGCGATGGAGTATTTCCCGGGCGGCGACCTGCGCGAGCTGATCGCGCGCGGCATCGCGCCCGACGTGGCGGTGGCGATTCTCCTGCAGATCGCAGGCGCGCTGACGGCATGCCACGCGCAGGGCATCGTGCATCGCGACATGAAGCCCGACAACGTGATGATTCGCGCCGACGGCAGCCTGGGGCTCGCTGATTTCGGGATTGCGAAGCAGCTTGATTCAAATTTCAACCGTACCAAGCACGGTGAAGTGTTCGGCACGCCCTACTATCTGGCGCCGGAGCAGGCGCTCGGTTTGCCGGTGGACCAGCGTACCGACATCTACAGCCTTGGCGTGTTGTTCTTCGAAATGCTCACCTGCCGCCGGCCGTTTCAGGCGGACAACGCCCAGGCCCTGATGTACCAACACGTCAATGCACCGATCCCGCGCTTGCCGGCAGGCCTGGAGGTGTACCAGGGCGTGGTCGACAAGATGATGGCCAAGAAGCCGGTCGACCGCTTTGAAAATGCCAACCAGTTGATCGAGTACATCATCGGCTCGGGACTGGCGCGTGGCGCCTGACCACGGCACGGCGTGCGGACCGGAACCGGCTGACATGCTACGACGGGTGCGGATGCGAGCTCATCGATGTGACGGGAAGCGCTCATGAATTTGGCCATCCGGGTCAGGCACACACTTCACTGGCTGGTTCTCGTCGCCGGGTTGTGCATTACTGGCGCCGCCACCTACCTCACGTATGAGGAAGGTCACGAAGATTCGACGCTGTACTTTGACCAACTGGTCAACCGCAAGATCCGCGAGCTGGGGGCCGGCGTCAGCGACGTGGAGCAGCACCTGTTCAGCGCGGCAGGGTTATTCGTGGTCGGGGAACCGGACCAGGCGCAATGGTCGCAATTTGTCGCCGGCCTGACGCAGAAGGATGCCCCCGTGAGCCTGGTCGAGCTCGGCTATGCGAAGCTGACGGGCGACAGGGGGCCTGCCGAAGCGGAGATCAAACTTGTGGCGACCCTGAGCGGGTCGCGCCACTCGATGGCGGGGCAGCGTCTGGACGCCCGTGCCGAGGTTCGCGACGCGATGCGGCAAGCCGAGACGGATGGCCTGCCCGCGTTGACGCGAAAGATCGAGGGCATGCCCGGGCGAGTTGGCGTCGGGCCCGGGGCGTTTCTGGTTTTGCCGGTGCGCCAGGGCCGGCGCACCACCGGTTATGTGTTTGCCGGTGTGCGCCTTGACGAACTGGCGGCCCAGGTCTCACGTGCCGATGCCGGCTACTTCAGGCTGCGCGTCTATGAAGGGCGGGAGGTCGGCGACAAAAGCGTGATTTTTGCCCCGGCACAAGGAGAAGGTGTCGCCAAATTTGCCAAGACCACCACCGCCGTGCTGGACGGCCAGGTCTGGAGCCTGGTGTTCGAATCGAGCCCGGCGCTTGACGGCCTGCTCGAAACGCGCCGTCCCTACTGGATCCTGTTCGGCGGGCTGTCCGGTTCGTTCCTCTTGTTTGGCCTGGCGTGGTCTCTGATGCGCACCCGACGGCGTGCCGCCGAGATTGCTGAGCGCATGACGCGCGAGTTGTCCGACCAGGTTAAGTTTTCCGAGGACTTGGTCGAACTCAACCCGAACCCGATGTTCCGCAAGGACCTCGATGGCCGCTATGTCAGTTTCAATCGCGCCTGGGAGCGCCTGACCGGGCGCAAGCGCTCGGACTGGATCGGCAAGCGCAATGAAGAGGTCCATTCACCCGACCAGGCGGATCGCTACCTCGACCAGGATCGGGCTCTGATCGAAAACCCCGAACGGGTCGACCGGCAGGAAACCAAAATTGTCGCAACCGACGGCCATGCGTTTGATGTCATCGTCAGCAAGGCGGCGGTGCGGCGCGCCGACGGCACCGTGGTGGGCATCATCGGGACCGTGACCGACTTTACCGAATCCAAACGGCTGGCCGAGGAACTGGCGAGCCAGCGCGAGATGCTCGAACTGGTGAACCAGTCGGCGCAGGCCGGCATCTGGGATCGCGAGTTGCCCGATGGCCGCTCCTACTATTCGCCGCACTATTGCGAAATGCTGGGCTTTCCGCGCGATACCCACCTCAACCCGATGCTGTTGCACGGCGAACTCGTGCACCCCGAGGATCGCGCGCGCGTCGAAGCGGCGCGCGACGCCCACTTTGTGCGCAAGACCCCCTATTTCGCCTCCGAATACCGGCTGCGACGCGCTGACGGCTCGTATCTGTGGGTGATGGGGCGCGGTGTTGCCGAATTCGGCCCGGGCGGCGAGCCGAAGCGCTTTACCGGTTCGATCATCGACATCGATGAACGCAAGGCTGCCGAATTTGCGTTGATCGAAGCGAACGCGCGCGCCACCGAGGCGGCGCAGGCGAAATCGGCCTTCCTGGCCACCATGAGCCATGAAATCCGTACGCCACTGAACGGTATTCTCGGTTCGGCGGGGCTGTTGATTGATACGCCCCTGACGCCCGACCAGCACGATTTTGTCGATACGATCCGCTTGTCGGGTGACCAGCTTTTGGTGGTGATCAACGACATCCTCGATTTCTCGAAAATCGAATCGGGCCATATGGAGCTCGAGGACCTGCCCCTCGAAGTAGCCGGCATGATCGAGGATGCGCTCGAACTGGTTGGCGACCGCGCGCGGCGCAAGAACCTTGAATTGCTCTACGAAATTGAACCGGGGGTGCCGCCGTTCATCGCCGGTGACATTACGCGCCTGCGCCAGGTGTTGATCAACCTGGTCGGCAACTCGCTCAAGTTCACCGAACGGGGCGAAGTGCGCATTGCCTGCAGGGTGGCTGAACGCAGTGGCGATGCGTTGCTCCTGGAGTTTTCAGTCCACGACACCGGCATCGGGATTCCGGGAGACAAGCTCGACCGCCTGTTCCATGCCTTTACGCAGGTCGACGCGTCGACCACGCGCAAGTATGGCGGCACCGGCCTGGGCCTCGCCATCTGCCGGCGCCTGGTCGAATTGATGGGCGGGGCGATCCACGCCGAAAGCACCTTCGGCGAAGGCACCAGCTTTGTTTTCACCGTCCGTACCAAGGCGGTCGACCGCAATGCCCCGCACCGCCGGATTCGCGAAGCCGGTCTGCTGCCGCACCAACTGTTGCTGGTCGACGATTACCCGCCCAACCTGCGCATTCTCGCGGCGCAATGTGCCGGCTGGGGGCTGACCACCACGTCGGCGGGTGACGCGCTCGCGGCATTGGCGATGATCGAAGATGCGCATGCGTCGGGCAATCCGTATGCCGCCGTGATCACCGACATGGCCATGCCCGACATGGACGGGCTTGACCTCGCGGCGGCGATTGCCGCCCATTGCGAGCGCCATAACACCCGGCTGCCGGTGATCATCCTGTCGTCCGCGCCGCGTGCCGAGGCTTTCGATGGCCGCCAGGTTCCGCCCAATTGGGTTAGCGCCTACCTGCTCAAGCCGGCGCGCCAGTCGCAAATTTTCAATGCCTTGCAGGACGCATTGGCGCCCGACCGTCCGTTTGACCTGACGCGCGATGAGTCAGTGCCGGTCAGGCCGGCACTGGCCGCGCAGACCGGCAGCCTGCTGATCCTGTTGGCGGAGGACAATGATGTCAATGCCAAGCTCGCCCAGAAAATGCTGGAACGCCTGGGACGCAGTGCGACGCGCGTGGACGACGGACTGCAGGCTGTGGATGCGGCCATGGCGCAATCCTACGATTGCGTACTGATGGACGTGCAGATGCCGGGGATCGACGGGCTCGAGGCCACGCGGCGCATTCGCGGCGGGATAGATCTCGCACGCCAGCCCTACATCATTGCCATGACGGCGAATGCGATGGCCGGCGATCGGGCGATGTGCCTTAACGCCGGCATGGACGACTACGTTTCCAAACCGATCCAGATGCGCGCACTGGCCGAGGCACTGGCGCATGCGGCCGAATTCAAGGCACGGCGCGAAGAGAATTATCCTCAGGTGCAGCTTGAAATTCCGGCGCACACCGCGATCGCGGCGGCACCGCATGAGCAGGACGCCACGCTCGACATGGAGCAAGTCGGAGAGTTGATCTCACTCGACGATACGCTGGGTGTCCTGGTTGATTTTGTCGGCATGTATACCGAACAGGCGCCGGAACGGCTTGCCGCCCTGCGCGTGGCGTTTTCCGCCGGCGACCTCGACGAGGTTGGCCGTGTGGCGCACAGCTTCAAGGGAGCCAGTGCCAACCTTGGCGCGATTCGCGTCGCGGAAGTCGCGCGGCGCCTCGAGCATGCCGCGCGCGACAAGGACGACAGCTCGATGGCGGGCTGGCTTGACGAACTCGATGCACGCTACCTGGAAGCGCGAGATGCGCTCCAGGCCCTGGCCAAGGCCCCTAAAGGCTGATCGGGGCAGCAGCGCAATCGTGGCTGCGCTGCCTTGCCCAGCGGCGACTAGCGGAAGTCCCCTGCCTTCACCAGGTTCAGTCTGGCCGGGTCGATGTGCTTGACGAACGCTGCCTGCGCGGCGGCGGGCGATATGCCCTTGATCTTTTCTTCCAGTGCCGCATCCCATTCGTAGGTGCGCCCGTAATAGAGGTCTGCGGCCAGTTTTCCGGCCAGACTCATGTCGGAAGTGCGACCCAGCCTGCGCGACTGCAGGATCGCGTCCTTGGCCTTGGCGACCTCATCGTCGCTGAATCCGTCGCGCCGGGCGCGATCGATCTCTTCACGAAACGCGGCCTCGACGCGCGCCCGGTTTTGCGGCGCAAAGATCGCCGAGGCATTCCAGCGGCTGTCACGGTCCAGGCTCGCTACCGACAGGCCGCTGCCGACTGAATACGACAGGCCGTCCTTTTCGCGGATGCGTTTGGCGAGGCGCGCATCGATCGATCCGCCGAACAGGTAGTTGGCCAGCGCCAGCGCCGGGTAGTCGGCGTCGTCGTCGCGCAGGTCCAGCGGGATCACGGCGCGCAGGGTGGCGTTGGCTTTGTCCGGCGTGACCAATTCATCGGTCAGGGGCGGCGCGTTGCGGGTCTGTCCCGGGATTCGCGTGTAGGGCGCGCTGCGCCGGATGTCGCCAAACAGGCTGGCGAGAACCGGGCGCAGCTTGTCGGCATCAAAATCTCCGGCGATGGCGAGTTGTGCCTGCGACAAGCCGAAGAAATCTTCATGGCAGCGGCGCGCTTCGGCAAGCGATACCTTGCGCGCGTCTTCGAGTTGCTCTTCGAGCGAAGCGGTGTAGGCCCAATGGCCGCGCGGATGCGGATTCAGATGCCGCGCCAGCGCGAGGCTTGAGACCGACGCCGGTTCGGTGCGCGCCGCCTCGATGCCGGCGATCGACTGCCGTTTGAGTTGTTCGAACTCGGCTTGGTCGAAACGCGGCTGCTTGAGCATCTCGGCGATCAGCGCGAGGCTTGCCTCCAGCCCGGCCGCCGGCACTTCGACACTGGCCCCACCGCCGCCCACCGAGAGATTGGCGCGCAGAGCGGTCATTTCGTTGCGGATCGCCTCGCGCGTTTTTGTGGTCGTGCCGCGCATCAGCATCGCGCCCGCATAGCCGCACGCCTGGGCGCGGCCAAATTTTGACTGTGCATCGCCGTACTGGAACGAGAGCGCCGCACTCACCATGCCGCCGCGCGATTTCTTGGGCAGGAACGCGACCTTCATGCCGTTGGCCAGCACAAAGCGCGAGGTGCGCGACTCGATGTGCGCCGGTGACGGATCAAAGGCTTCGCCGCCGCCAATGCCGGGCGGCCCGGCGTAATCCTTGAGCACGGCGGCAAGGTCGGGTCGCGCCGGCAGGGCGGCGCGCTGCGGCACCTGGTCGACCGGATCGAACTGGCCGAGGGTTCGGTTCGACGGGATCAGGTAGGTACGCGCCGCCTGGTTCACCGCCTCCACCGTCACGGCATGCAGGTAATCGCGATAGCGGAAAAACAGGCGCCAGTCGCCCAGCGCGATCCATTCGGTGAGCCCGGTGGCAAACGAATGGGTCTTGGTCAGCTCGACGTCCATCTGCGTCAGGATGCGCTGCTTGGCGCGCTCGACTTCATCGGTGCGGATCGGGTCGGCCGCCAGCCCTTCGATGGTTTTGAGCAGTGCCTCGCGCATCGGGCCCGGGCTGGCGCTCTTCGGCGCGGAGGCGGCAAAGCGCAACCCGCCGCGTTCCGCGAGCATCATGTCGGACCCCGACACGCCGGTGGCGATCTTGGTCTCGACCAGGGCCTTGTGCAAACGCCCGGTGGGCGTGTCACCCAACACCAGCGCCAGGACATCGATTGCCGCGTAATCGGGATGGGTGCCCGAAGGCGCGTGATAGAACGCCATGACAATGCGGTTTTCGCCGGTGCGCGACAGACGCACCTCGCGCTCGCCGTCCTGTGGCGCATCATCGGTGTAGGTACGCTGCAGCGCGCGAGTCGGCTTGGGCAGCATCCCGAACCGCTGGTTGACCAGAGCCAGCGTCGCCGCCGGGTCGATGTCCCCTGCGATCACCAGCACGGCGTTGTCGGGTTGGTAGTAATTGCGATAAAACGCCTGGAGCCGGTCGATCGGCACGTTCTCGATGTCGGAGCGGCTGCCGATGGTCGGGCGCCCGTAGTTGTGCCACTGGTAGGCGATGCGTGCGACTTTTTGCGCCAGCACGCCGCCGACGTTGTTTTCGCCGTTTTCGAATTCGTTGCGCACCACTGTCATCTCGCTGTCGAGGTCGCTGCGCGAAATGTGCGAATTGACCATGCGGTCGGCTTCAAGCTCCAGCGCCCATTCGAGGTTGGCGCGGTTCGCCGCGAACGTCAGGAAGTAATTGGTGCGGTCGTAGTAGGTGGTGCCGTTCCAGCGTGCGCCGCGCGCGGTGAACTCGGCCTTGATGTCCGGGTGCTTCGGCGTGCCCTTGAACACCAGGTGTTCGAGCAGGTGCGCCATGCCGGCCTCGCCATAGCCCTCGTGGCGCGAGCCGACCAGGTAGGTGATGTTGGTGGTGATCAACGGCTGCGAGCGGTCTTCGAGCAGCAGCACCCTGAAGCCGTTGGCCAGCTGGTATTCCTCTGCGCCGCCCATTTTCGGGCCCGCCGTGACGCCCGCGGGAAGCTGGGCATGGGCGAGGCCTGCGCCAGCGACGGCGACGGCAATCAGGAAAAGCAACTGCGTCAGCAGTCTCGGAAATGGGCGATTCATAAGAGTCATGAGAGGGGGCGGTTAGAATAAAGGATGGACGTCAACTGCGTTGCCCGCATCACATCATGAGCAAGGCCTTTACCAAAGAGCGCGAAGACCAGGAGGAAGAGGAATTCGACGCCCCGCAACTGCCGCTGGGAACGAAGAATTACATCACACCGCAGGGCTACGCGCGTTTGAGGGCCGAGTTTGACGAATTGTTCCGCGTCGAGCGTCCGAAACTGGTCGAAACCATTACTTGGGCAGCGTCCAACGGCGATCGTTCGGAAAACGGCGACTATATTTACGGCAAGCGGCGCCTGCGCCAGATTGACAGCCGCATTCGCTTCCTGTCGAAACGCCTTGAAGCCGCCGAAGTGGTCGACCCGGCGCGCCAGGAAAATGCCGAGCAGGTGTTTTTCGGCGCCACCGTGACCTATGCGCCGGCCAGCGGCATGGAGAACACGGTGCAGATTGTCGGCGTCGACGAGGCCGAGCCGCTCAAGGGCAAGATCAGCTGGATTTCGCCGGTGGCACGTGCCCTGCTCAAGGCGCGCGAAGGCGACCTGGTGCACCTGATGACGCCGGCCGGCCGCGAAGAACTTGAAATTATTCGGATCGCTTATCGCTAGGCGAAGTACGCTGAGATCAATCGATGCCCACACGCAACCTCGAACGCTTTCCCAATGATTTCATGTTTCAGCTCAATGAAGCTGAGTTCGCCAACTTGAGGCTGCAATTTGCAACCTCAAGTTTGAAGGGCGGCAGTCATGGCGGCCTAAAGAACCGAAGAAATAGCGCCAACCCCCGTTACGCATCGCATTCTGTTTGATAAAAGGAGCTTCACCGTGGAATTGCCCGTCAACCATTTCAAGAAAAACATCCTCGCGGGCAAGCCGCAGATCGGCCTGTGGATGAGCTACTGGTCGCCGCAGGTGGTCGAGAGCTGTGCCCCGGCCGGCTTTGACTGGATGCTGCTCGACACCGAGCACTGCCCGAACGACCCGGCGCATGTGAGCATGCAGCTGATGGCGATGCAGAACGAACGCAGCACCGCGCAGGCGGTGGTGCGCCCCGCCTGGAACGACCTGGTGCTGATCAAGCGCTACCTCGACGCGGGCGCACAGACGCTGCTGCTGCCCTATGTGCAGAACGCCGAGGAAGCGGCCGCGGCAGTCGCGGCAACGCGCTTCCCGCCCGAAGGCATTCGCGGCGTCGCCGGCAGTTCGCGCGCCGCGCAATACGGCTGGATCAAGGATTACCTGAAAAAAGCCAATCGCGAAATCTGCGTGCTGGTGCAGACCGAAACCCGCTTGGCACTCGACAACCTAGACGAAATCTGCAAGGTCGACGGCATTGACGGCGTGTTCATCGGCCCGAACGACCTGGCGGCTGACCTCGGCCACCTCGGCGACATCCCGCATCCGGAAGTGCAGAGCACCATCATGGATTCGATCAAGCGCATCCGCGCCAACGGCAAGGCGCCGGGCATCCTGGTCGGTGAAGCCGACGGCCAGCGCATGCTCGACGCCGGCGCGCTGTTCGTCGCCGTCGGCAGCGATGTCGGGGTGTTGCGCATGGGCGCGACCAATCTCGCGAAAAAATTCAAGAAGTAGTCACCACTGGCAAGCCGCCACAGAAGCGGCGCCATTCCCAGTCAATTAACAAGGAGAAAACATGAAACGACTGCTTGCCCTCACGGCAATGGCTCTCGCCGCCGCCGCACCCGCCACGGCCCAGGCTCAAGCATGGCCGTGCCCGACCATCAAGTACATCGTCAATTTCGCAGCGGCCGGCACCACCGACCTGCTCGGGCGCATGCTGCAACCTGAGCTGCAAAAGGCGCTGGGCGTCAACATCGTGATCGAGAACCACCCGGGGGCCGGCGGCAACGTCGGCGCCGCGATCCTCGCCAAGGCGCGGCCCGACGGCTGCACCATCGGCGGCGGCACGGTCAGCTCGCACGCGATCAACGTCAGCCTGTACGGCGCCAAGATGCCCTACGACCCGCTGAAGGACTTCGCCCACGTCGCCCTGATCGCGACCCTGCCCAACGTGTTGGTGGTGAACCCGGCGGTGCCCGCGAACAATGTCAAAGAGTTGATTGCACACCTCAAAGCCAATCCGGCGAAGCTCTCGTTCGCCTCGGCCGGCAACGGCACCTCGCAGCACATGTCGGGCGAATTGTTCAAGTCGATGACCGGCACCGAGATCCAGCACATCCCCTACAAGGGCTCGGCGCCGGGCATCGGCGCGGTGCTGTCGGGTGAGGTGCAGATGATGTGGGACAACGCGTTGATCGCGGTGCCCCACGTCAAGGCCGGCAAGTTGCGCGCCCTCGGCATCACGGCAGACAAACCTTCCGCCGCGCTGCCGGGCATCCCGACCATTGCCGACGCGGGCGGCCTGCCGGGTTATTCGATCACCTCGTGGCAGGGCGTATTCGCGCCGGCCGGCACGCCGCCGGAACTGGTGCGCCGCCTCAACACCGAGATCAACCGCATCCTGCAAACGGCGGAGATGCGCGAGAAGCTGGTCAACCTCGGTGCCGACGCCGGGTCGATGAGCCCCGAGCAGTACACCGCCTTCATCAAGGCGGAAATCACCAAGTTTGCCGAGGTGGTGAAGAAGTCGGGCGCGAAAATCGACTAGTGCGTGCCCTCACCGCGGCTTCACTCCGCGGTGAGCTTGAGCCGCTTGAGGGTCGCAGCCTTGGCGCTACTGTCCTGCTTGATTCGCGCCGCGAAGGTGGCGCCATTTGCGTAGGCCAGCACCTGGCTGGCCCCGGCCGCCCAGGCCTGCATGGCCGGAGAGCCCACGGCTTTTTCACAAGCCGCTTCAAGCGTGGCAACGATTGCAGGCGGCGTTTGGGCGGGCACGATCACGCCGCCGAAGCTCGACTGCACCACCGGGATGCCGGACTCGCGCAGTGTCGGTACGTCCGGGAAGGCCGGATGGCGGCGCTCCGGCAGCATCGCCAGCAGGCGCAGGTTGCCGGCCTTCACCTGGCCCAGGAAGGAACTGGGCAGCACGCCGCCGAACGTTAGGCGCCCCTGCAACAGGTCAAGCTGCATCGGCCCGTCGCCGCGATATGGGATGTGGGTCATTTCGACGCCGGTGGCGGCTTCGATGTCGGCGATCGCGAGATGCGGGATCGAGCCGGTGCCCGACGTGCCGTAGCTGAGCTTGCCCGGGTTGCGCTTGGCATCGGCAACAAGCTCGCCGATGGTCTTGTAGGGTGAATCCTTCGGCACCGCGATCGAGAAGATGTTGTCGAACACCTGGCACACGTAGCGAAACGAATCGAGGTTGTAGGTCACGCCCTTGTTGCGGTGCGGCTCGCTGGTGAGCGACACCGCCGGGGTGATGCCGATGGTGTAGCCGTCGGCCGAGGCGCCGGCCAGCTTGGAGAGGCCGATGCTGCCGGCGGCGCCGTCGATGTTGACCGGCGCGACCGCCTGCTTGAGCGCTTCGGAAAAGGCACGGGCGAAGTTGCGCGAGGTCTGGTCGAATCCGCCGCCGGCGGCGAAGGAAATGATCATCTGGATCGGGCGGGTCGGGTAGTCGTCTGCGGCGGTTGCAGCCATCGGTAGCGCCACCGCGGCGGCTAGGGCGGATCGACTCAGGAAGGAGTGCATCGTGTGTTTGCTAAGGATTGGCATGTTTGGTCCGGTTGGATGGTGTGGGGAGGATGGGTAACGGGTGTCGATGACTCTATCAAAATGCAGATGTCGCCAAAACCCTTGGTGCATGCGCCTCACAGGCGAACATGCCTGAAAACCCGCACCCACCAAGGATTTTCACGATGGCAGGTAGCGAAATTCTCGCGGTGACACGGCAATGCGTACCCGTGACTGCGGCGCCAGCACCGGCGTATGGGCGCGGTGCGATTGGTCCACCGTCAGCATGGTGGTGCCGCTGCGCACCCGGTAACGCACGTATTCGCCCATGAATTCGCATTCTTCCACCAGCCCGGGCACGACGATGTCGTCGGGCCGTGCCGCGGTGCCTTCGGGTGCGAGATGCATCGCCAGCGGGCGCAGTGCGAGCTCGCCCGGCGCATCGTCCAGCGGGATCGCACTGGTGGGCACCGTCATGGCGCCGAACACGTCCGACTCGACCTTTACGGCGCGCAGCGTGCGCGTGACCGGGTCGGCATCATCGGCGGCGCGTTGCATCCGCGCCGGCAGCAGGTTGATGGTGCCGATGAAATGCGCAACAAAGCGGTTCACCGGGTCGTCGTAGAGCTGGTCGGGGCGGCCCACCTGCTGCACGATGCCGGCGTCCATCACGGCGATGCGGTCGCCGGTGGTCAGGGCTTCTTCCTGGTCGTGGGTGACAAAGATGGTGGTGCTGCCGAGCTTGCGCTGCAGGCGTTTGAGTTCCTCGCGCATCTGCACGCGCAGCCCGGCGTCGAGGTTGGAGAGCGGCTCGTCGAGCAGCAGCACCCGCGGGTTGATCGCCAGCGTGCGCGCCAGGGCGACGCGCTGCTGCTGGCCGCCGGAGAGCTGGTTCGGGCGGCGCGTCGCGTAGTCGGCAAGGCCGACCAGGTCGAGCATTTCGCCCACCTTGGCATCGATGTCGGCGCGCTTCCAGCGTCGTTCCACCAGGCCGAAGGCGACGTTGTCGCGCACCGTCATGTGCGGCCACAGTGCGTAAT
>CANJDH010000040.1 GCA_947473125.1 Burkholderiales bacterium | reverse complement strand
CGTTAACCCCGGAAGCATCGCAAATCCATCTGGAAAAATTCAAATCGTGGACACCTCTAAATCCTTCGAAACCCGCTCCTGTATTGGCTCTCAGGCCGATACACCCTGATTTAACCGGACACTACTGTGAATCCCTGATCAAGTCCAAAATACCCAAGTTGCTTTTGCAAGCTGTTGATTCTGTTCGTCACGCCGATGGCGGGTCCGAATGTCAGGGGCATGATCAGCGGAGCCCCAAGCGACCGATAGCCCGGAGAACACAGACCGGTCCGTCCGATAGCGAGCCCCGCCCGCTTACCGCGTCGTCGGCGAAAAGACCTTTGCCGTCAAATCTTATGTCGGCGCCTGGACGAACAGATGTTGAAGCGCGAGGCGCGCCAACTCGACACCCCAGACCGCATACCCGGCCGCGGAGGGATGAAAACCGTCGCGGGCAAACAGATGGCGCTCTGCCTTGCCCTGGAACGCCACGTGCGTGGCGTTTGCAATGCGCGCGTTTCGCGCCGCGCGATTGAGCAGCGCCGCGCGCGCCCCCAGGTAGTACCGCAACGGACGCGGCAAGGCCGGAAACAAATGCATCGGCGGCGCTGCGCACAGGAGCACCGGCACATCGCCGCCCACCCGGCTGCGAGCCGCTCCCACCAAGGATTTCAGGCCTTCGGCATAACGTCGTGGCGAGGTGCGCTCAATCGTGTCGTTGACACCGAAGGCGATTACGATCAGGTCCATCGGCTGTTGCGGCAACTGGTTCGCAAAACTCTGCAGCGCATGGGCCACCGTGGCGCCGGACAAGCCGAATGCGTGCCATTCAACGCGGCGCCCGTGTCGGGCCTGCAGCGCCCGGGCAAACTGCCCGGTCAGCGCTTGCTCATGATGGCCCGCACCGACCCCGGCAACGGTGGACTCGCCGATCGCGAGGAGACGCAGCGGCATGCCGTGGCCTTCGACCATGCCGCAGCTTGGCCCGGCTGCAGGAGGCAAGCGCGGCGTATCCCGCTGCACGCGCCGGCCTTGCGCCAGCAACAGCGGCACGAACGGCAGTGCCGCCGCATCAAGGGCAATGTGCATCAAGACAGTAGCGCCGGTGACCGGCGCTCAGGCGAACGTAGAGAAGTCGGGCTTGCGGCGCTCAAAGAATGCGCTGAACGCTTCCTTGGCTTCGGGTGAGGTGAGCATCTTGCGAAAATGCGCGCCCTCGTCTGTCATCTGCGCTTCGACCGCTTTCAGGTGCGCACTGCGCATCAACGCCTTGGTGGTGCGCACCGACGAAGCCGGCAACTGCGCGAGCTTTTGCGCGCGCCCGAGCGCAAACGCGGCCACCTCGGCGGCCGGTAAAACCTGGTTGACAAAACCCATCTCCCTGGCCTCGTGCGCATCGAACGGCTCGCCAAACAGCAGCTTCTCGGCGGCGCGCTGGTATCCGGCGATCGCCGGGAGCAGCAGGCTGGACGCGGCCTCGGGGCACAACCCCAGGGCGGCGAACGGCAGGGTGAATTTGGCATTGTCGCCGGCGTACACGACGTCGCAATGCAGCAGCATGGTGGTGCCGATGCCGACCGCGGCGCCCGTGACAGCAGCAACCAGCGGCTTCTTCGCATGCGAGATGTTGTACAAGAACTGGAATACCGGACTGTCGCTGCCGGCTGGCGGGTTCTTCATGAAATCCTCAAGGTCGTTGCCGGCGGTGAAGATGTCGGCGGCGCCCTTGATCAGGACCACGCGCACCGCCGCATCCGCATCGGCCGCCTTCAGGGTGTCGGCCATCACTTGGTACATCGCTGCGGTGATGGCGTTCTTCTTGGCCGGGCGATTGAATCTCATGGTCAATACGCCCTGTTCGGTACCGATGTCAATGTCGCTCATTGCCTACCTCATCTGCAGTTGTGAATCGAGCCAGCCACTGACCATCGGCCACAAGGTGGGTTGGCTTTGCGGTTTGAAAAACCCGAAGTGCCCGATGCGCTTGTGCCCGTGCTCAGCGGCGACGATAACGCGATAGTCGACCTCCTCCTTCAGATATGCATCATGCAGCATACGCGAGCCTTCTTCGAGCAGCAGTTCGTCGTCGGCGAAGGTCAAGGCCAGAACCGGGTAGTCGGCACTGGCGTAGGCTTCGCGTGCACCGGGCTCGCCGGTGAGGAGGTAGTCGGGTGTAAGGCACCAGCGGCGCCACTGGAACATCGCACCGGTCGGCAAGTCGCCGATCACGCCGATCTTCGCGCCGGGAAAATAGCCAAACAGCGGGCACAGAATCGGCGCCATCACGTGCCACATCAGCGGCGCCTTGCGACGCAGGCTCGGCACGTTGTGGCGCAGCGAGCCGCTGCCCACCGCGATGTTGATGAGGCCGGCTACCTTGTCGCGTGAAGGCAGCAAGGGTGCCACCTGCCCGCCCAGACTATGGCCGACCAGGTAGACCGGTATGCCCTCCGATCCTGCGGCATGCAGTACCGCGTCGTAATCGAGCTTGAGCCAATCCGAAAGGTCCGCCTTGACGCCGCGCATCGAGCCCTTGAGTGATTCACCCGTACCGCGGTAGTCGAAGGTCCAGACGGCATACCCTTGCGCGGCGAGGAAAGCGGCGAAGGGTGCATAGAACGCCTGCGGCACAGCCATCGCCGGCCCGAACACCACACTCGCCCGGGGAGCGCCGCTCGGCGCAAAGCGATAGCCGGCGAGCGCGTGGCCGTCATGCGCAGTGAGCGCAACGCGTTCGGCGGCAGCCACTACGCCTTCGGCCAAAGGATCATCTGGGTGCAGCGAAACAGCGCAATCGTCTTGGCAGTCTCGCGGTGCGTCACGATCGCATCCCACACATGTGTGGTGCGGCCCATGTGCGCTGCCTTGGCCTCGACTTCGATCACGCCGTCACGCGCAGTACCAATATGATTGCTCTTGAGCTCCACCGTCGTAAACCCGCTCGCACCTTCGGGCAGGTGCGCCACACAGCCATAACCGCAACTGGTGTCGGCCAGTGTGACCACGCTGCCGGCGTGCAGGAAGCCATTGGGAGCGAACAGTTCCTTGCGTACCGGCAAATCGGCGCGCAGGTAGCCCTGGCCAATTGCCAGAATGCGAATGCCCAACAGGCCGGGAAAATGGCCGGGGCCACGGTCGTTGAAATACGCGACATCGCGCTCAGGCAGATATTTCGACATCTCACTCCTTCTTCGTTTGGCTCATCACCGCAAGCGTTGCGGTGGTCTTGGACAGCAGCACGCGCTCACCACCCTCTGCATAGACGCAGGCTTCGACCACGCTGAACGCCTTGCCGGGCTTCAATACGTCAGCGCGACACAGCAGTCGGGTGGCCTTGGTGGTCTTGAGAAAATTGGTTTTGAATTCCAGCGTCAGTACGTATTGGCCGGGAGCACGCAGAGTCATCGCAGCGCCGCCGGCACAGTGATCAGCCATGGTGGCTATCAGCCCGCCATGGGGGAAGCCGTGTTGCTGCAGGTGGCGTGGCTCCAGCACGAGCGAAGCCTCGACCCAGCCGGGGCCGCAATCCTTGAGCGTGATACCCAACTCGCGCACGAAGTTGGCGCCGGCAAAACCGGCTTCGATGACCTGGCGATAGGCAGTATTGGGGGCTTGCATCCATCCTCCGTTCTCAAGCAGGCACGGCGCCGACCCATGGGCCGGCCCGCGCCATCGCCTCAGACAGCTTCGAAAATCCCCGCAGCACCCATCCCGGTGCCCACGCACATGGTCACCATGCCGTACCTGGCCTTGGTGCGGCGCATGCCATAGAGGCAGGTGGCAGCGCGCATCGCCCCGGTGGCGCCAAGCGGGTGGCCGAGTGCAATCGCGCCGCCATTCGGATTCACCACTGCCGGGTTGAGTCCCAGGTCGCCGATCACCGCCAGTGCCTGTGCGGCGAAGGCTTCGTTGAGCTCGATCCAGCCCAGGTCGTCCTGTTTCAGACCGGCGTGTTTCAACGCCAGCGGGATCGCTTCTTTGGGGCCGATGCCCATGATCTTCGGGTCCACGCCCTTGATGGAGAAGGAGACGAAGCGTGCCAAGGGCGTGAGGTTGTATTGCTTCAAGGCTTTCTCGGAGACGATCAGCAGCGCACCGGCTCCATCAGATGTCTGTGAGCTGTTGCCGGCCGTCACGCTACCCTTGGCGGCGAACACGGCGCGTAGTTTGGCGAGCCCCTCCATCGAGGTATCGGCACGCGGGCCTTCGTCCGTTTCGGCGCTACGCGATTTGGCGATGATCTCGCCGCTCTCCAGGTTGGGAAAGCGCTCGCTGATGGTCATCGCGGCAATTTCGTCCTTGAAGTGTCCGGCGGCAATCGCCGCCATCGCCTTCTGATGCGACTTCACCGAGAACTCGTCCTGCGCTTCGCGCGAAATCTTCCACTGCTGCGCGACTTTCTCGGCGGTGAGGCCCATGCCGTAGGCGATGCCGATGTTTTCATCGGTGAAGATCTTGTCGTTCATCGACGGCGTATTGCCCATCATCGGCACCATGCTCATCGACTCGCAGCCGCCGGCGAGCATCACGTCTGCTTCACCGACGCGGATGCGGTCGGCAGCCATGGCAATGGTGGTGAGGCCCGAGGCGCAGAAGCGGTTGACGGTGACACCGCCTACCGATTGCGGCAGGCCGGCCAGCAGCACGGCAATGCGTGCCACGTTAAGACCTTGCTGCCCTTCGGGAATCGCGCAGCCAATGATGGCGTCTTCAATCGCAGCAGGGTCGAGCCCAGGCGCACGCGCAAGCGCGGCGCGGATCGCAGTGACCAACAGATCGTCTGGACGGGTGTTCTTGAACATGCCGCGCGGGGCCTTGCCGATTGGCGTGCGGGCGGCGGCAACGATGTAGGCATCCTGTACTTGTTTGCTCATGTCATTTCTCCAATCAATTCCGAAGCGGCTTGCCGGTGGTCAGCATCGAATAGATGCGCTCTTGCGTGCGTTCATCCTTGAGCGAATCCATGAAGCCCTTGCACTCCAGGTTGAGAATCCACTCTTCATCGACCAAGCTGCCGGCTTCGATGTCGCCACCGCACATGGCGTAGGCGATGCGCTCGCCGAGCAACATGTCGTATTCGCTGATGAAGCCGCCATCGCGCATGCCCACCAGGGACGCCTTGATGGTGGCGATGCCGGCGCGCCCTGCCACCGCAAACTTTGCCCTGAGCGGCGGCCGGTAGCCGGCGTCGGCCAATGCCAGCGCCTCTACGCGCGCCACGTGCAGCAGCTCATAGAGGTTGAACACGATCGTGTCGGTCGGCTGCAGAAAGCCGAGTGCGCGCGCTTCGATGGCGCTCTTCGCCACCGTCGCGGTCGCAATGGTCTGGAACCGGCCCTTGATGAAGTCGAGCAGATTGGTACTGCCCACCGCCTGCGCCTGTGCCGCGCCCTGCATGGCAGCCTCTTTGAGGCCGCCGCCGGCGGGAATCAGGCCGACACCGACTTCCACCAGGCCGATATAGCTCTCGAGCGCCGCGACACGCTTGGCCGCATGCAACTGCAATTCGTTGCCGCCGCCCAGTGCCAGGCCCGCGACCGCGGCCACCACCGGCACCGGTGAATACTTCATGCGCATGAATGCATGCTGGAGCTTCTTGACTTCCGGCTCGACAATGTCGAGGCCATGCTCCTGGATCATCGGCTGCATCGACTGCAGGTCGGCGCCGGCCGAGAAGGCGCCGCCATCGGCCGCTCCGCTCTGGTAGATCACCAGCGCCTTGTAGTCGGCCGCAGCGATGTCGAGGGCCTTGTGCAGGCTGCCGATCTGTAGTGGACCGAGCACGTTCAGCTTCGACTTGAACGAGATGATGAGTGCCTCATCACCCATGTGCCAGATGCGCGCCCCGTCATCTTCATGCACCGTCGTGCCGCCTGTGGCCGGCGTGACGCCATTGCTGCCGAGCACATTGGCGCGGAACGCCTGCCGTGCATAGACCGGGTGGCTGGAGAGCGGCTTGAACTTGCCCTCTTTTGCCGACCAGGACCCGGCCGGAGAATGAACGCCAGAGCCATTCTTGAAGACCCATTCCGGCAGAGGCGCATCCACCAAGGTTTTCCCGGCTTTAATGTCTTCGGCAATCCAGTTGGCCACCTGTTCCCAGCCGGCTGATTGCCACAACTCGAACGGGCCCATCTTGTTGGCGTAACCCCAGCGCATCGCAAAATCCACGTCGCGTGCGGTGTCGGCAATCTCGGCCAGGTGCACGGCGATGTAGTGGAAGGTGTCGCGATACATGCCCCACAGGAACTGCGCCTGCGGATGCGCCGATTCGCGCAGCAGCTTGAAGCGCTCGCCCAGCTCTTTCTTCTTGAGAATTTTGTCGACCTCGGGTGCCGCCTTGCCTTTGCCCAGCACGTAGTCGCCCGTTTTCGCATCGAACATCAGAATGTCTTTGCCGACTTTCTTGAACACGCCGCCCTTGGTCTTGCGGCCCAGCGCGCCTTTTTCAAGCAAGGTTTTGAGCCAGCCCGGGTGGTCAAAGTACTTGTGCCACGGGTCGGCCTGCAGGGTGTTCTTCAACGTGTTGATCACGTTGGCCATGGTGTCGAGACCGACCACATCAGCGGTACCGAAGGTGGCGGATTTGGCGCGGCCGATCTTGGCGCCGGTAAGGTCGTCGACCACGTCAAAGGTGAGGCCAAGGCGCTCGGCGTTGTGCAGCGTGAACGCCATGCTTGCCGTGCCGACGCGGTTGGCGATGAAATTGGGTGTGTCATTCGCACGCAGCACGCCCTTGCCCAACACCGAGGTGAGGAATCCTTCGAGGTTGTCGATGATCGCCGGCGCGGTGGTGGCAATCGGGATCAGCTCCACCAGATGCATGTAACGCGGCGGGTTGAAGAAGTGCACGCCGCAAAAGCGCGCCTTCAAGTCAGCCGGCAACGCTTCGGCGAGCTTGTGAATCGGGATGCCAGAGGTGTTGGAGGCGAGGGTCGCTCCGGGCGCGACAAACGGCCCGATCTTCTTGTAGAGATCATGTTTCCACTCGATGCGCTCGGCAATTGCTTCGATGATGAGGTCGCACTCCTTGAGCAGATCAAGATGTTCTTCATAGTTGGCCGGGGTGATCAGGTCGGCCAGTTGCGGCACGCCGAGCGGCGCCGGATTCTGCTTCTTGAGCGCCTCGATCGCCTTCATGGCGATACCGCTCTTCGGCCCTTCCTTGGCGGGCAGGTCGAACAGGATGGCGGGCACCTTGGCGTTGGTCAGGTGCGCGGCAATCTGCGCACCCATCACGCCGGCCCCGAGGACGGCGACTTTTTTGACGATGTAGTTGGACATGGTGTCTCCTGTTTTCAGAATGCGTCTGCATCAAGGGCTAGCAGTACCTTGGAACCGGATTTGATGCGCTTTACCAGCATCTCGGTTTCTGGCAGCAGACGCTGATAGTAGAAGCGCGCCGTAGCCAGCTTCGAATCGTAGAATTTGTCGCCCGATTCGGCTTTCTTGAGTGCGGCTTCGGCCATGCGCGCCCAGAAGTAGGCGTACACAAAGTGGCCGACCAGACGCAGGTAGTCTACCGCCGCCGCCCCCACTTCATCAGGGTTCTTGAAGCCCTGCATGCCGACCCACATGGAAATGTCGGTTACCTTGCCGCCCAGTTCTTCGAGCGGCTCGAGAAACTCTTTCATGCCCGGCGTCGCGGAAGCTTCTACCCCGAAGGCCTCGACGATGGCGCCGAATTTCTTCATTTTTGCACCACCATCACCCAGCACCTTGCGGCCGAGGAAATCGAGCGACTGGATGGTGTTGGTGCCTTCATAAATCTGGTTGATGCGCGCGTCGCGCACGAACTGCTCCATGCCCCACTCGGAGATGTACCCGTGGCCGCCGAACACCTGCATGCCGAGGTTGGTGCATTCGTAGCCGGCATCGGTGATGAAGGCCTTGATGATCGGCGTCAGCAGCGCCATCAGGTCTTCGGCATCCTTGCGGTCGTCCTCGTCGTCAGAGTAGTGCGCAATGTCGGCCTGCAGCGCAATCCAGAACGCAAAGGCACGGCTGCCTTCGACATAGGCCTTTTGCGTGAGCAGCATGCGCCGCACATCAGGGTGCACGATGATCGGATCGGCCGGTTTGTCCTTCGCCTTCACGCCAGAGAGCGAACGCATCTGCAGCCGGTCCTTGGCGTACGCGAGCGATGACTGGTACGCCACTTCCATCAGGCCGAGCGACTGCATGCCGACGCCGAGGCGCGCGCCGTTCATCATCACGAACATGGCGTTGAGGCCCTTGTTCGGCTCGCCCACGATGGTGCCGATGGCGCCATCGAGGTTCATCTGGCAGGTGGCGTTGCCGTGGATGCCCATCTTGTGTTCGAGGCCGCCGCAAAAGATCGGGTTGCGCTCGCCGAGGGTACCATCGTCCGAAAACTTGAATTTGGGCACCAGAAATAGGGAAATGCCTTTGGTCCCCGTCGGTGCATCCGGCAGGCGCGCCAGCACCAGGTGGACAATGTTCTCGGCCATGTCGTGTTCACCGCTGGAAATGAAGATCTTGTTGCCGGTGATCTTGTAGGTGCCGTCGCCTACCGGTTCGGCCTTGCTGCGCAACAGGCCGAGGTCGGTGCCGCAATGCGATTCGGTGAGGCACATGGTGCCAGTCCAGTCGCCCGACACCAGCTTCTTGAGCACCACCGACTTTTGCACGCCGGTGCCGTGGCGATGCAAGGCACCGTAGGCGCCGTGCGAGAGGCCCGGATACATGCTCCAGGCCTGCTTGGTGGAGTTCATCATTTCCTGGAACGCGGTCTGCACCAGATGCGGCAAGCCCTGGCCACCGTATTCGGGGTCGCAGGAAAGCGAAGGCCAGCCGGCTTCGACAAACTGCTTGTAGGCTTCCTTGAAACCTGCAGGCGTCTTCACGGCGTGGGTGGTTTGGTCCAGGGCGCAGCCTTCGCGGTCGCCCACTTGGTTGAGCGGGAACAGTACTTCGGCGCAGAATTTTCCGGCCTCTTCAACCACCTGGTCCATCAGTTCGCGGGTGTTGTCGGCCACTGCCGGCAGTTGCTTGAGAGTGGATTCTGCGTGCAGCATTTCGTGCATCACGAACTGCATGTCGCGCAGGGGAGGGGTGTATTGGGCCATGTCGACTACCTTTTTGATTGAATCACTAACGGGAACGGAAAATCCGGGTCATGCTGCGGCCAACTGTGCGGCAGCCGCTGGTGCGGCGGGCACAGCGCCCTGTGGACTGGCGCAGAAACCGATGGTGCGGCCGAAGCTGGTCCGCGCGCGCTCCACCGCACGCGGATCGCGCAACAACCTGGCGTCATGGTGCAACGACAACATCACGCCATAGAGCTCGAATACGAGCTGATCAGGGTCGCTGTCTTGGTTCAGATGGCCTACGTCGATGGCCAGCAGGGCGGCCTTGCGCATCTCGCCCTGCCAGGCCCGATTGACGGCCACCATGCGGTCGCGCACCGGGCCTTCCTTGTCGTCGAACTCGACGGCGCCGGAGACGAACACGCAGCCATTGGGAATCTCGACAAACTGCACGCGATGCAACCAGTTCTCGAACATCGCCTTAAGGCGCGGCAGGCCGCGCGGCAGCTTGAGCGCGGGGAAAAACACCGCATCGAGAAACTTGCGCGCGTAATCGTCGATCACGGCAATCTGCAAATCCTCACGGCTGCCGAAATGCGCGAATACGCCGGACTTCGACATTTTGAGGCGCTCGGCGATACCGCCGATGGTCAACCCCTCAAGCCCTTCGCGACTGGCAATGGCCTGCGCCGCGTCGAGGATGCGCTCGCGGGTTTGTTCGCCTTTGGAGGGTTTGGGGCAGAGCACAGCGTGAGAAAAAATAAATAGTACGATCGTGCTTTTTCGCAGCAAGCAGCCAACGGGTCAAGGAGTTTTCATGTGGCGACGCAACAAAATTTTCCGTCGTCCATAAAAAAATATATGAAATCATTGAGTTGTGTGTCCTTTCGGTAAATGGAGCCGCCCCTCTAAATGATGAGCCGGCGACAGCGCGATCGCCGCAGATTACAATCGCCGGACCGACCGGGAACGCATGAGCACCCTGGTTCACCTTGGCCAATGCCTTCTACAGAACGCTCTTTGCGCGGCATCGCCTGCGTCGTCATTGCGACGGCCTGCTTCGCTACGCTTGATACCAGCACCAAATTCATCAGCGCCTCGATACCGCTGGTGATGATCCTGTGGGCGCGCTATGTGTTTCAGGCGGTGTTCACCGTGGCAGTGGTGCTGCCTCGTACCGGCCGCGCCCTGGCGACGGCGCAACGGCCCGGCCTCCAGATTCTGCGCGGCCTGTTGTTGATGCTGTGCAGCACGCTGGGGATTTTGAGCCTGACGCGTATTCCGGTCGGTGAATTCACCGCAATCGTCATGATCACCCCGCTGCTGCTGACGCTGCTCTCGGCGAAGCTGCTCAAGGAGCCGGTATCGGCACTACGCTGGCCGCTCGTATTCGGCGGCTTTGGCGGCGCCCTCATTGTGATTCGACCGGGCACCGACGCCTTCGAGTGGGCCATGCTGCTGCCCTTGATTCTGGTGCTGGCCAACGCCGGGTTTCTGCTCGTCACCAGCGCGCTGTCAAAGCACGACGCGGCGAGCACCACGCACTTTTACACCGGCGCCGTCGGCCTCGCCGTCACGACACTTGCGCTGCCGCTGTTCTGGCAGGCCCTTGGGGCGCCGCACCTGTGGCTTGCCCTTGCCGGCATCGGCGCGCTCTCCACGCTCGGGCACTACCTGCTGATCGTGGGCTACAGCAGCGCACCCTCGGGAACCCTGACGCCCTATCTGTATTTCCAGATCGCCTTTGCCACGCTGGCCGGCTGGCTGGTGTTTGCCCACGCACCAGATCGGTGGACGCTCATCGGGATCTGCATCATCGCGATCAACGGTGTCATCGGCACCTGGCTCACCGCCCGCAAACGGCAGCCCCGCGCCTGATTGCAAACACGCATCAAGGCACGGCCGGCTTCCACGGGGCGAGCAGTTCAGAGGCGCCGTCCCAGAAAATCTGCACGCCGACGCACAACAGCACGAAAGCCGAAAGTCGCAGGAACACCGTGGTGCCGGTGTCGCCCAGCGGTTTGAGCAGGCGGTCGGCAAAGCGAAAGCACAGGTAGACCGAGAGGGCGAGGAGGAAAATCCCGCTCAGCGCCGCACCGATCAGCAGCCACGATTCCTTGCCGCCATCCTTGAGGCTGGCGCCGAGGGTGATCGCGACCGCAATCGACCCGGGCCCGCAGGTAATCGGAAACGCCAGCGGGTAAAACGCCCGCGCCTTGAGCTCACCGGGGCGCCGCACCGCACTGGCCTGAACGGCATCGTGCGTATCCTGCGATTCAGCCGCGGTCAAGAGTCGCCAGCCGGTCGCGCATACCAGCAGGCCGCCACCGACACGCACCACCGGAATCGAGATGCCGAAAAACTCGAGCACGTAGGAGCCGATGAACATCGCCCCCAGCAGCAGGAAGAAAATGAAGGTCGCGATCATGCGCGACAGCGCAGCGCGCGTTTCCTGAGTGGCGCCGGGTGTGAGGTTGAGAAACATCGGCGCCGCCCCCGCCGGGTTCATGATCGGCAGGATGGCAGCAAAGACCAGAAACAGATATTTGAAGAAACTGATCGTATCGGCAGTCATGCGCAACGCCCGGTAGGTGGCAGCCCCGATTATCGCTGGCGCCGGACCGCCCTGCCGAATCGAATAACATGCGCTCGACCAATGCCCTGGTGTGCTGATGACTCTCGCCGCTCTCCCGAAACATGACTAGCCCTGCCCAGTCCCTGCCGCTGGCTGGCATCGGTGTTGTCGAATTCACCCACATGGTGATGGGCCCGACCTGCGGCATGATCCTCGCCGACATGGGCGCCGAAGTGATCAAGGTCGAGCCGATCAAGGGCGACTCGACGCGCAACCTGCTCGGCTCGGGCGCGGGTTTCTTCCCCACTTTCAATCGCAACAAAAAAAGCCTCGCGGTCGATACGGGCGATCCGCGCGGGCGCGAGATCGTGCTCAAGCTGGCTGCCAGGGCTGATGTGTTCAGCGAGAACTTCAAGGGCGGCGCCATGGCCAAGCTGGGACTGGACTATGCCTCCCTATCCAAGCTCAACCCGCGTCTGGTGTATGTGTCGCACAAAGGGTTTTTGCCGGGCCCATATGAACATCGCACCGCGCTTGACGAGGTGGTGCAGATGATGGGCGGGCTCGCGTACATGACCGGCCCCGAGGGTCGACCTCTACGCGCCGGGTCCAGCGTCAACGACATCATGGGAGGGATGTTCGGCGCGATCGGTGCGATGGGGGCCCTGGCCCAGCGCGACAAGACCGGGCGTGGCCAGGAAGTGCAATCTGCCCTGTTCGAGAACAATATTTTTCTGGTGGCACAGCACATGATGCAATTCGCCGTCACCGGCAAACCGGCTGCACCGATGCCGAGCCGCATTTCTGCCTGGGCGGTATATGACGTATTCGAGGTGAAGGACGGCGAACAGATTTTTCTGGCGGTGGTCTCCGACACCCAATGGGCCATCTACTGCGAGGCGTTCGGTTTTGCCGACCTCAAGGCCGATGCCCGTCTGGCCACCAACAATGACCGCGTGCGTGCGCGCGCGTGGATGATGCCGGAGTTGCGCCGCCGCATGGCGACACACAGCGCCGCCGAGTTGAGCGCCCGGTTCGAAGCCGGGGGCTTGCCGTATGCGCCGATTACGCGCCCGCAAGAGCTGTTCGACGACCCGCACCTCAACGCCACCGGCGGGCTGGCCGACATCGCCCTCCCCGATGGCCGCACCACCAGGACACCGCTGCTGCCCCTGGCCATGGACGGCCGGCGTTTGCCTCTGCGCAGCGACCCGCCGTCAATCGGGGAGCACACCCGGGAAGTATTGCAGTCGATCGGTTATTCACCCGGCGACATTCGCGACCTGAGCGCCGCTGGTGTCGTGGGCGTGCAGTCTGGCTAGATGCCGGCCATCGCCGGGGAGGCGAAGTGGCGCAACTCGGGATGCCGGCCCCAGCTTGCGTAAGGGGGCAGATCGCCCAGCCCGCTGTCGATTTTTTCGCCGGTGGCCACGCCGACATCAGACACCACAAGGCGCTTGAGGTGCGCGTGGCGATGCCACTCGCCGTAAGCCGGCAGGCTGCCCAGGTCACTGTCCAGCTTTTGCCCGGCCACGGCCGTGTCGGCAACTTCGGCTTGTGCCATCGTAAAGGCAAGTGGGGCGGCCAGCATCAGGCTGACCATCAGGGTGCGTTTCATGGCGGGTTCCTGTTCGAATTGAAGGATTCAAGCAGCTTATCGGCCGCCAGCGGCAAAACTTGAGGAAATCTTGCATGCGAATGCCATGCGGACAGGCCGCGGCCAATCGGCATGCCCGCGCGTCGGCTACGACTTGCCGAACAGCTTGCCCTTGAAAGCTTCGAAAGCCTCGTCGCGGTCGGTATAGCTCTGGCGAATCGAATGCTCGTTGCGCGCCTGCTCGGCGCCGACAAACGCCGCCAGCGCCTCCTTGAGCCCCGGCGAAAGGTTCCGGTCTGAGGAAAGTACCACCTGCGTAACCAGTGCCGGATCGATATGCTGCGGCCCGGCGAGGTGCAATCTGGTACCGGCGGGCAAGGCATCGAGCAGGCCAATGAGCGCGCGCTCGGCCTCGTGCGGTGCAAAATAGGTAGCGTCGGGCAGGCGCGCGATCATCGGTGCGGCGCCGCGATCGGGCGGTTCCCACGCTGCAGCCACGTAATGCGCATGCAGCTTGTCGGTTTCGCCCACGGCACGAAACACGCAGCCGATCCAGGTGCCCTCGCTCCAGTGCTTTTGCAGTCGCGGCACCACTTCCGCGATGAAACGTGCCTGAATCGACTTGTCCGTCATCCGAAGGACACCTGAAAACCGTTGGTGGGAGCGCTTCTTGGGCCATCGACCCGGCACGCACCGCGCTTCATTGCTCGGGTGGCACCGCGCGCGGCCGGCGTTCCTGGTCGGTCGCCACGTAGGTCAGCGTAGCCTCGGTAATCTTCACCGTCTCGAGTATCGCCGGGTTGCGCTGCGCATACACTTCGACCTCGACCGTGATCGAGGTGCGGCCGACCTTGGCCACCGACGCATAGAACAGCACCACGTCACCGATCAGCACCGGTTGTTTGAAAGTGAATGAATTGACCGCCACCGTGGCGACCCGGCCGCGCGCGCGACGTGCCGCCGCCACGCCGCCGGCGATGTCGACCTGGCTCATCAGCCAGCCGCCGAAAATGTCGCCGTGCTGGTTCGAGTCGGATGGCATCGGCACCACCGACAGGATCGGCGTGATACCGGGTGGCAGGCTGGTCAGCGCCGGGTTCATGCCACAACGCTCATTTCTTGACCCACTGGCCTTGCGCGTTCTGCACGTACCAGCCCGGCGAAGCCTTCTCGGCCCAGCGTTGCGCAAAGGTATTGCGAATCTCGGCTTCCCACTCGGGCTTGCCGTTGGCGCGGGCGATCTCCTTGTAGAGGGCGGCGCGATCGGCATTTTCCGCGCCCAGCAAACCATTGACGGCGGCGCGTTGCGGCAGCGGTACGGCATTCGCGTCGCGCAGGCTGACGCTGCCGTCACGCGCGATGCCGATGGCGCCGCTGCCGTAGTGTGCTGCCAGTTGCGCGTGCCGGCCCGCCATGGCCTGCTTGAGGCCGTTAATGGCGGGCGTGTTGATTTCAAGATTGGCCTGTGCCAGCGCCGCCAGCGGGCTTAATGCAAGCAGCAGGACGAACAGCAGTTTTTTCATGTGGAACTCATTTCTTGTCGGCAGGCACGGGAGCAGACGCGGGGGCATCCTTGCGCAACTGATACACCTCTTCGATGATGCGGTCCGCCGCCTTCTCTGCAGCAGCAGCGGGAAAATAAATGTTGATCGTCACGCACGCCGCAGCCAATGTTGCCGCGGCGAGGGCTGAAAGGATGGAAGTTGCGCGCATGGGAGGTCTCACTGGAACACGGGACGGGAATTGCCGTCGATCACCGCCTGGATTCTATCGAGCAACTCTTGCCAGCCGACGAATCGATTGTAACCAACCACGTTGACCGACGGCAGGCCGCCGCCCTTGATGAGCATGAAGCCGCTGGCGGTGTCCTCCGCCCCGCCCATTTCGCAAATGCCGTTGCGCAGCTTGCAGGACAGGCCGATCTTGTCGTAACCGAAAGTTTCAAAAAAACCCAGGAAGCTGCGCTGGATGGCGGCGCCGGCGCCGGCGCCGCCGATCGACGAGATGTTTTGCACAGCGCGCTGGCTGATCCGCTTGGCGAAGGCGCCTTCGCTGGTCAGCACCCTGGCATCCATGCTCACCGGCTGCCAGTTCTCCATGACAAGGCCGTCGACATCGAGATCGACCAGGCCAGTCATGGTGCCGAACTTGACTGCACTGGTCATGGCTTCGAGGTTCATGCGCTTCAGGTGCAGATTGGCGGTCAGCCGCGGGGTGCGGCCAAACGGATTCTCCAGCCGCATCGCATCCACCTGTGCATCTCCGTCAAACAGTTTGAAGAGTAACGCGCCATCGACCGCCATTGTTGACCTGGCGTAACTGACGTGAGGCAACACAAACGAGAGCTGACCGCCCAGTGGGTGCCAGCCTAGTGCGGCGGTGAGCTTTTCCATCGACACGGACGTCAAGGCGCCCTGCAGCGAAAACGACTCGCGGTCCACTTCGATTTCGGCGAGCGCCAGGATGCCGTCCAGCACCGGTGCGATCAGGTTGGGAATGTAAAGGCGCCCGTCGCGCAACTCCCCTTCGGCGCGGATCGGCCCGATGCGCAAGTCCTGAAGACGCAAGGCGTCGATGCTCAACAAGAACGGCTCGCGCCCACTTGAGCGATAGTCGAACCGTGCCGCCAGATTGTCAATGCCCAGGTGGCGCTGCGCTGCGTGCAGCCTGACCCCCGAGAGCGCGAGCGCGAACTGCTCGACACCTCGTATGCCGCCGACCAAGGCCAAGTCCGCTGTGCCTTTCAGGTCCAGATCGCCGAGGCGTTTGTCGTCAAGCCAGGTTTGCGGCAGCAGTGCGCGCAGCTCGAAAAGGTTCAGGCCCTTCCCGGTGACGGTGTAGCTTCCCAGGTCGAACGCGTCGCGACCGAAGTCCAGGCTGCCGCTGAGCCGGCCCAGTGTCTGCCATTCGAGGTTTGCCTGCTCGACAACCACCCGTCCGGCCGTTACGCGGCCGCGCGCGTCGAGGCGATGCGGCGCCTCGGCCCCTTCGTGTGCCAGATATAGCGGATCCCAGAACACGGCGCCCTTGTCCCACGCCAGCGCCGCAGTCCAGGCCCAATCGGCAGGTGCTGCGGCCGCGCCGAGGCGTGGATGTGACGTTGCGTCAAAGGTCAGGCGCCCTTGCAGTTTTTCGCCGGCACGCAAGCCGGTCGCGTCAGCGAACGCGGCGTCAACGATGCGCAGGTCGGCGTCGACGCGTCCCGCACCCAGGTGCAGGTTGCCGCTCACCCGGCCAGCCGTGGGTTTTATGGCGCCCGACAGCAACGGTGCGAGCCGCGCGACCGAAGCGTTTTGGAGGGCGATGCGCCAATCCACGCCGGTGATGTCGAGGCGCCACTCTTCCCCGGCCTCGGGGGCGACGCGCAGCGACAAAGTCTTGCGCGCGAGGTCGGCGGTAAAGGAAAGCGGCCAGCGCTCCTTGCCCTCCAGATTGCCGTCGGCGCAGTTGAGCGCGCTGCGGTCCATGGTGAAGCGCTTGCACTCAAGGGTCAGGTCGCCCCATGCGCGCCCCTGCGCCACCAGCCCCTGGAGCCCGAGGCGTGCCGCACCACCTTGTTGCAGAGCAAGTTGCAGCTTGCGCACGCTCCAGTCGGGGCCGCTCAGAGTCTCCAGCTCGAGTTGCAGGGATTGCGCATGGGCCAGCGCCCCGCAGGTGCACGCAATCAGCAGGGCCGCGATGCCTTCGCGCACCAGCCGCTGGCCGAACCTGGTGCGCCACGTGACGGGCGCGACAAATTGCTGCATCGCCATCAGGCCCGTCACCGCGCGATGCGTTCCAGCAATGTGCGGATTGCCTCGGCGTTGCTCCAGGAAAAACACTTGTCGGCGGCATCACGCCACGGCAACCATTCGTAGGCGATGTGTTCGGTCAAGACCGGCACCGCCGGCTCCGGGATCAGCAGGCCCCACACGTGCTCGGTGTTGTGGGTCACGCCGGGTCCGTAGCGGCTGACCCAGCGTTTGTAGATTTCAAAATGGTTGGTGTAACCCCAGTCGCTCAGGACATGCCCGGGCGCTGCGGCGTCGAAGCCGGTTTCTTCCCGCACTTCGCGAATCGCGGTCTCGCGCAGAGGTTCGTCGGCACGGTCCAGGCTGCCGGTCACGCTTTGCCAGAAGCCCGGCGCGCTCATGCGCTCGAGTACCAGTACCTGCAGGTCGGCGGTGTGGATCACCACCAGCACCGAGACCGGGATCTTGAAGGCCGTCAACGCGGCTCCTTGCCCAGGTCCAGGAGCATCTCGGTCATGGCGTGTTCACAATCGGACAAGCCGCGGTTGCACTGCAGGACGATCGGCCCCAACTCGACGCGGTGCACCCGCCCATTCAAGCGGATGGAGAGCGCATCGTCCGCGCGCATCACCTCGGCTGCAGGGTAGTGGCTGACGATGCGCGTTTCGATCAGGCGCGGCCACGACGGCGCCTCGGACGAGCAAGCCGCCAACAGCAGCGCGGCGCTAGAGAAACGTGCTGTTCGGCGCATCATCGACCGGCACTTCTTGGAGCGGCACAATGTCCATCATCGCGGCGTTGCTGCGCAAGTCGCGTGCCTCGCGATAATCGGGGGAGTTGTAAAAGGCGGCCGCAGCACGTGTCGGGAATTCAATCATGATCAATCGCGGCGGGGCCCACCCGCCGTCCACCACCCCGATATCACTGGTGCGCACCACATAGCGTCCGCCGAAACACTGTACCGCGTCACGCACCAGCGGGCGATACTCGTCGTAGCGTTGCTGGTTGATGACCCTGATGTCGGCAATCAGGTAGGTCGGCATGTCGCCCTCGGTTGACCGCAGCGCACTCGGCTCCGGCGGCCGGCCGCTGCACCTCTCGTACCACCAGCTTACGCGACTTTGGTATTGCGCAAGCGGATGTGCAACTCGCGCAACTGCTTCTCGTCGACCTCAGACGGCGCCTGGGTCAGCAGGCATTGGGCGCGCTGCGTCTTCGGGAAAGCGATCACGTCGCGAATCGATTCGGCACCTGTCATCATCGTCACGATGCGGTCCAGGCCGAAGGCAATGCCGCCGTGCGGCGGCGCGCCGTATTGCAGCGCATCGAGCAGGAAGCCGAATTTCAACTGTGCTTCTTCGGCGCCGATGTTGAGCGCGCGGAACACCTTGCTCTGCACCGCTTCGCGGTGGATCCGCACCGAGCCGCCGCCCATTTCCCAGCCGTTCAACACCAGGTCGTAGGCTTTGGCCGTGGCTTTGCCGGGGTCGGTGTCGAGGTAGTCCTCGTGGCCGTCCTTCGGGCTGGTAAAGGGGTGATGCATCGCGTTCCAGCGCTTGCCCTCGTCGTCGTACTCGAACATCGGGAAATCGACCACCCACAGCGGGCGCCACTTGTCGCCGGTGAGGTGTTTCTTTTCGTGGCCGATCTTGACGCGCAGCGCGCCGATTGCATCGTTGACCACCTTGGCCTTGTCGGCGCCGAAGAAGATCAGGTCGCCGTTTGCAGCGCCGGTACGCTCGATGATCGCCTTGAGCGATTCGGGCGACAGGTTCTTGACGATCGGCGACTGCAGGCCGGTCTCGTTGAGTTGCGTCACATCGTTGACCTTGATGTAGGCGAGGCCCTTGGCGCCGTAAATCTTGACGAACTCGGTGTAACCGTCGATCTCGCCGCGCGTCAGCGCCGCGCCGCCGGGAACCAGCATACCCGCGACCCGTCCGGTCGGGCTGTTCGCCGGGCCGCTGAAAACCTTGAAGGCAACGTCCTTCATCACGTCGGTGAGCTCGGTAAAACGCAGGCTGACGCGCATGTCGGGCTTGTCGGAACCGTACAGCGCCATCGCCTCGGAATAGGCCATCACCGGAAACTGCATCGGCAGGTCGGCGTCGATCGCCGACTTGAACACGCTGCGGATCATGCCTTCGAAAATGTCGCGGATCTCGACTTCGGTGAGGAACGAGGTCTCGCAGTCGATCTGGGTGAACTCGGGTTGCCGGTCGGCGCGCAGGTCTTCGTCGCGAAAACACTTGGTGATTTGGTAGTAGCGGTCGAACCCCGACACCATCAGCATCTGCTTGAACAATTGCGGCGACTGCGGCAGTGCGAAGAACATGCCGTCATGCACGCGCGACGGCACCAGGTAGTCGCGCGCACCTTCCGGCGTCGACTTGGTCAGCATCGGCGTTTCGATGTCGACAAAACCCTGCTGGTCAAGATAATTGCGTACCGCCAGCGCCACCTTGTAGCGCAGCATCAGGTTCTTCTGCATCTGCGGGCGGCGCAGGTCGATCACGCGGTGCTCCAAACGCACGTTCTCGTTGATGTTCTCGTCGTCAATCTGGAACGGCGGCGTGATGGCCGCGTTCAGCACTTCAAGCTCGTGGCAGACCACCTCGATTTCGCCGCTCCTGATCTTCGGGTTGACCAGGCCGGGCTCGCGCCGCACCACCTTGCCCACCACCTTGACCACGTACTCGCCGCGGATCTTTTCGGCGTTGGCGAACATCTCCGCACGGCCCGGGTTGCACACCACCTGCACCACGCCTTCGCGGTCACGCAGGTCGATGAAGATCACGCCGCCGTGGTCACGCCGGGTGTTGACCCAGCCGTTCAGGGTCACGGTCTGGTCTAGGTGTTTGGCGCTGATCAGGCCACAGTAATCGGTACGCATGGTTGTTCCAGACAAGGAAGACTTCAAAGCGGGGGGTAATTGGCGCTGGCGCCGGCGCCACGGCCATTGCGGCCGTTGCCCGAGCTACCCGGCGCCACCACGCCCATGGAAACAATGTATTTCAGGGCAGCGTCAACGCTCATGTCGAGTTCAATGACGGCTGACTTGGGCAGCATCAGGAAAAACCCCGAAGTCGGATTGGGGGTCGTCGGCACGTAGACGCTGACATGTTCGCCGGGCAGATGCTCAACCACGCCGGGGCCGGGCACGCCGGTCAGGAAGGCGATGGTCCAGGCCCCTTCGCGCGGATACTGCACCAGCACCGCCTTGCGAAACGCCTGGCCGTTGGGAGACAGAATCGTGTCGGATACCTGCTTGACGCTGGAGTAGATCGACCGCACGATCGGAATGCGGTTGAGCAGCAATTCCCACCAGACCACCAGGCGCTCACCGATGAAATTGGCCGCAAGCACCCCGGTGACAAACACCAGCAGCACGGCCATCATCAGGCCCAGGCCCGGGATGTGCTGGCGCTCGACCACCTCGGGAATCATCCAGGAAGGGAACACCCCGTCCATCGTGGTAACGATGAAGCGGATCACCCAGAGCGTGATCGCCAGCGGCAGCCAGATCAGCAGCCCGGTGATGAGGTATTTGCGGAACATGATTTGGGGTCGCTGATGCGGACCAATCAGGTCGTCTTGGTGTCCGAAGACGAAGTCGATGACGACGAAGTCGATGACGACGAGGTTGAAGCCGGGGTAGAACTGGCCGGGGCTGGCGCTGGCGCGCTCGACGAATCCGCCTTGCTGTCGGTTTTGGTTTTGCCGTCCGACTTGGCCTCAGCCTTCGCCTCTCCGGAGCCGGCCTCGCTGCTGCTGCCGGTATCGCCGGACGCCGACTTGCCGTCGCCCTTCTTGGCATCTTTGCCGTCTTTTTTGCCGTTGTCGCGAAAATCCGTGACATACCAACCCCCGCCCTTGAGCTGGAACTGCGGCGCACTCAATTGCTTGGCAAAGTTTTTCGACGCGCATTTCGGGCACTCGGCAATGAGCGGATCACTCATCTTCTGCAAGAAATCTTGCGCGTGCCCGCAGTCATCGCAACGGTATGCATAAATCGGCATGGATTTCCCCAACAAATTTCGGAAAACAGGTTCAAAAACAAAAGCTTGCAATTATAGCGCAAAGCAACAAAAAAGCCGCCCCCATCACATGGGCGCGGCTTTCGGGGTTCCGCTACTCGGGTGCTGCGGCGGGCTTCAGAACGGAATGTCGTCGTCCATGTCGTCGAAGCCGCCTGCCGGCTTCTTGGCCGGCGCCGATTTCGCACCGGCGCCACCGGCATTGCTGCTCGCTGGCGGGCGCGAACTACCGCCGCCGCTACTACCTTCATCGTCGCCCCCGGGTGCGCCCATGCCTTCCCGGCTGCCGAGCATCTGCATCTGGTCGGCAATGATCTCGGTGGTGTAGCGGTCCTGGCCTTCCTTGTCCTGCCACTTGCGGGTGCGGATGCGCCCTTCGATGTATACCGGGCGCCCTTTCTTGAGGTACTGCCCGGCGATTTCGGCGAGGCGCCCGAAGAACGACACGCGGTGCCACTCGGTGGCTTCCTTTTTCTCACCGGTGGCCTTGTCTTTCCAGGTGTCGGTCGTGGCAAGCGTGATGTTGGTGATGGCTGCGCCGTCGGGGGTATAGCGGGTTTCCGGGTCCTTGCCGAGGTTGCCGATCAGAATGACTTTGTTAATTGACGCCATGATTGAGTTCTCCTTCATGAGAATTCGCGCTCGCCGGAAGCTGTCGCTTCTGCGGCTCGCGCATCGAAAAAGCGGCGACGAACCAGAGGAACATCATCGCCGCACCAAAAACAAATACCGATTCTACACCTGAATATTTTACCAGTAGTCCGCCCACCACGCCACCCGCCGACAGCCCCAGCGCTTGCGTCGTGTTGTAGACCCCGAGCGCCGCCCCCTTGCCGGCCGGCGGGGCCACGCGCGACACCAGCGAAGGCAGCATCGCTTCGAGCACGTTGAAGGCTACGAAGAAGGCGAACAGCAGAAACACGACCCACACGAAGTGATGCACGGCACCGACAAACGCCAGTTGCACCAGCGCCATCATGCCTACGGCGCCGAGCAGCACGACGCGAATGCGGCCGCGCTTCTCGCCCCAGACGATCGGCGGCATCATCACGGCAAACGACAGCAGCACCACCGGCAGGTAGACCTTCCAGTGCGAGCTGACCGCGAGGCCGCCCGACTCGACCAGCGCCAGGGGCACCACCACGAACATCGCCATCTGCACCAGGTGCAGCGAGAAAATACCCAGGTTGAGGCGCAGCAACTCGACATTTCTGACTATCGAGGCAAGCGTCGGGCGCACCACACCGGGCGCCGGCGCGTGCAGGGCCTGGCTGGCCGACGGCACCAGCCACAGCACCACGCCGATCGCGGCCAGCGCCAGGATGCCGGTCAGGTTGAAAATGCCGTCCATGCCGATCGCGGCATACAGGATCGGCGCACCGACCAGCGAGAGCGCGAAGGTGAGCCCGATCGACGCGCCGATCAGGGCCATGGCCTTGGTGCGCTGCTCCTCACGGGTGAGGTCGGACAAAAATGCCGTCACCGCCGCCGAGATGGCGCCGGCGCCCTGGATCGCGCGGCCGATCATCGCCGTCCAGATGTCGCCGGGCATGGCGGCGACGAAGCTGCCGATCGCGAACAGCACCAGCCCGAAAATGATCACCGGTTTGCGGCCGAAACGGTCCGACGCCATGCCAAACGGAATCTGCAGGCAGCCCTGGGTCAGGCCGTAAATGCCCAGCACCCACCCGACCAGCGCGATGTCATAACCGGGCAGGGTTTTTGCATGGATCGCAAATACCGGCAGGATGAGAAACAGCCCCAACATGCGCAGCGCAAAAATTGAAGCGAGCGACAGCGCCGCGCGTAATTCCAGGGGATTCATGTGTGCGGCCCCGGCGAGCAGCCGGGCGGCGAAGGGGGTAAACGAGGCGTGAAACCTGAATCCGCTATAGTAGCAGGTTGCCCCAGCCGGGGATTCCCTGTTCGCGCCCGCAAATGGCCACGCCCGCATCCGCAACCATTTGATTTTCAACGTATCCCGGTCTGACACCTGCGGTCTTAGCGCCGACTGCCAGACCCCTGAACAGGAAACCCCGCCCTCCTTCCGGAAACATGCATGAATGAAACCATCCGCATCCGCGGCGCACGTACCCACAATCTGAAAAACGTCAGCCTTGACCTGCCGCGCGACAAGCTCATCGTCATTACCGGCTTGTCCGGTTCGGGCAAATCGTCGCTGGCATTCGACACCCTGTACGCGGAAGGGCAGCGCCGCTACGTCGAATCGCTCTCGGCCTATGTGCGCCAGTTCCTGCAGCTCATGGAAAAGCCTGACGTCGACCTGATCGAGGGTTTGTCACCGGCGATCTCGATCGAGCAGAAGGCCACCAGCCACAACCCGCGCTCGACGGTCGGCACCGTCACCGAAATCCACGATTACCTGCGGCTCCTGTATGCGCGCGTCGGCACACCCTACTGCCCCGAACACAATCTGGCGCTCAACGCGCAATCGGTATCGCAGATGGTCGACCATGTGCTGGCATTGCCGGCCGAGACCAAGCTCGCCATCCTGGCGCCGGTGGTCACCGAGCGCAAGGGCGAGTTCATGGACCTGGTCGACGACATGCGCGCCCAGGGTTTTGTGCGCCTGCGCGTCGACGGTGCGATGGTCGAGATTGACGCGGTACCGAAACTCAAGAAGAATTTCAAGCACTCGATCGCCGTGGTGGTGGACCGCATCAAGGTGGTGCCCGACATGAAGCAGCGCCTTGCCGAGTCGTTCGAGACCTGCCTGCGGCTTGCCGAGGGGCGCGCACTGGCCCTCGAGATCGACACCGGCAAGGAACACCTGTTCTCGGCCAAATTCTCCTGCCCGTTGTGCGGCTACTCGATCGCCGAGCTTGAGCCGCGCCTGTTTTCGTTCAACAACCCGATGGGCGCCTGCCAGGCCTGCGACGGGCTCGGCAACATCCAGTTTTTCGACCCGAAGCGCATCGTCGGCTTCCCGCACCTGTCATTGGCGAGCGGCGCCATCAAGGGCTGGGACCGGCGCAACCAGTTCTACTACCAGATGCTGCAGTCACTAGCCACCTACTACAAGTTCGACCTCGAACAACCATTCGAGAAGATGCCGCAAAAGGTGCAAGAGCTGATCCTGCAAGGGTCGGGCACGGAAAAAATCCCGTTCCACTACATCAACGAGCGCGGCCGCACCGTAATCCGCGAGCACGTGTTCGAAGGCGTGATCCCGAACCTCGAGCGGCGCTACAAGGAAACAGACTCGCAGATGGTGCGCGAGGAACTGGCCAAGTACATCAGCAACAAGACCTGCCCGTCGTGTGAAGGCTCGCGCCTGCGCGAGGAAGCGCGCAACGTGCGCGTCGGCGGCGAGACCATCTACAAGGTGTCGGGCAAATCCCTCAAGGACGGCCTGGGGTTTTTCAAACAGCTCTCGCTGGAAGGCCACAAGGCGCAGATCGCGGAGCGCATCGTCAAGGAAATCAGCGCGCGCATGAGCTTCCTCAACGATGTCGGCCTCGACTACCTGTCGCTGGACCGCTCGGCCGAGACGCTCTCGGGCGGCGAAGCCCAGCGCATCCGCCTGGCGTCGCAGATCGGCTCGGGCCTCACCGGCGTGATGTACGTGCTCGACGAGCCCTCCATCGGCCTGCACCAGCGCGACAACGACCGCCTGCTCGGCACCTTGAAGCACCTGCGCGACCTGGGCAATACCGTGATCGTGGTCGAGCACGATGAAGACGCGATCCGCGCGGCCGACCATGTGCTCGACCTCGGCCCCGGCGCCGGCGTGCACGGCGGCGAGATCGTCGCGCAAGGCAAGCCTGACGACATCGAACGCAACCCGAAGTCGCTCACCGGGCAGTATCTGTCGGGCGCCAAGCGCATCGCGATTCCGACCAAGCGCGCGCGGCCCGACCCCAAGCGCATGCTCAAGCTCGAAGGTGCGCGCGGCAACAACCTCAAAGACGTCACCCTCAACCTGCCGGTCGGCCTGATGACCTGCGTCACCGGCGTATCCGGTTCAGGCAAATCGACGCTGATCAACGACACGCTGTACAACCAGGTGGCGCACCACCTGTACGGGTCGAACGCGCCTGCGGCCGAGCACGACCAGATCCAGGGCCTCGAGCATTTCGACAAGGTGATCGCCGTCGACCAGTCGCCGATCGGCCGTACGCCGCGGTCCAACCCGGCCACCTACACCGGCCTGTTCACGCCGATTCGCGAGATGTTTGCGCAAACCCCGACCTCGCGCGAGCGCGGCTACGAACCCGGCCGCTTCTCGTTCAACGTCAAGGGCGGGCGCTGCGAAGCCTGCCAGGGCGACGGCGTGATCAAGGTCGAAATGCACTTCCTGCCCGACGTGTACGTGCCTTGCGACGTGTGCCACGGCAAGCGCTACAACCGCGAAACCCTCGACGTCCACTACAAGGGCAAGAACATCACGGAAGTGCTGGAAATGACGGTCGAAGACGCCTACAAGTTCTTCGAGCCGGTGCCGGTGGTGGCGCGCAAGCTGCACACCCTGCTCGACGTCGGCCTCGGCTACATCACCCTCGGCCAGAGCGCCACCACGCTGTCCGGCGGCGAAGCGCAGCGCGTCAAGCTGTCGCTCGAACTCTCCAAACGCGACACCGGCCGCACCCTGTACATCCTCGACGAGCCGACCACCGGCCTGCACTTTGCCGACATCGACCTGTTGCTCAAGGTGCTCAACCAGCTGCGCAACAACGGCAACACCGTGGTGATCATCGAACACAACCTCGACGTCATCAAGACTGCGGATTGGCTGATCGATCTGGGGCCAGAAGGCGGCGACGGTGGCGGACGCATCATCGCCGAGGGAGCGCCCGAGGAGGTGGCACGCGTCAAGGGCAGTTACACCGGCCATTACCTCGCGCCGCTGTTCAAGGAAAAGAAAAAGGCGGCCTGAGCACCACGGCCAGGCCAGGCCACGCGGGCCGCTGCGTCCGAGAGCGTCCTGCCGCCATAAACTCGACAAGCGCGGGGTTCCCGCGCAAAATGCCTGACCCTGCAGCACTGCTGCCGTTCACTGTCGCATTCCCGGAGTTCCCTTGAACCACGCTGAAGCCGGCAAGCCGGCATTTCGCATCATTGACCGACTCGCGGGGCATGCAAGCCCGGATAGCGCTGCCGAAATCATCGCCGGCGTCGCGGCGCCGGCCGCCTCGATCGAGCCTAAATATTTTTATGATGCGCTAGGCTGCCGTCTGTTTCAGGCGATCTGCGAGCTGCCCGAGTACTACGTCACGCGTACCGAGGCCGCGGTATTCGAAGCGCACCGCACCGCCATTGCCAAGGCGGCGGGTACGCAGCACCAGCTGGTCGACCTGGGCGCCGGCGATTGCCAGAAAGCGGCATGCTGGTTTCCTGCGCTCGACCCTTGCCGCTACATCGCGGTCGATGTGGCACGCGGCATCGTCGAATCGGCGCTGGCCGAATTCGCTGCGGAAATGCCTGGCACCGATTTCATCGGGCTGATTGACGATTTTTCCAGCACCCTCAACCTGGAAGGCATATTCGGGCCGGAGCCGGTGACGTTCTTCTACCCCGGCTCGTCGATCGGCAACTTCACCCCCGCTGAAGCGGTGCACTTCATGGAACAAACCCGCCGTTATTGCGCCACTGCAGGCAGCGGCCTGTTGATCGGCGTCGACCTGGTCAAGGATCATGAAGTCCTGCGGCGCGCCTACGATGATGCCACCGGTGTCACGGCAGCGTTCAACAAGAATGTGCTCAACCATGTAAACAAATTGGCCGGCACCAACTTCGATGCGGGAATGTTTGACCACATCGGACTGTTCAACCCGGATCACAGCCGGATCGAAATGCACCTCGAAGCCCGCGAGGCCCATACTGTCTCGCTTGGCGCCACCACGCGCGCCTTCGCCAAGGGTGAGCGCATTCACACCGAAAATTCCTACAAGTACACGCCCGATGCCTTCCGCGCGCTGCTCTCCCGCGCCGGCTTCGGCAAGGTGGAACACTGGACCGACGAGAAAGGCTGGTTTGGCGTATTCTTTGCCAGCCCCTAGCCGGGGGCGACGCGCGGCACCACTGGAGAATGGCTCCCACCAACGGTTTTGACAAAGGAACGAGAGAATGAGATCGACATTGCGCCTGCTTGCCCTGCTTTCCCTCACGCTGCTGCTGCAGGCCTGCGGCACACCTTATGCCACCACCCAGAATCCGCGCGGCGACGACGTCATGCTGCTCGGCTACGACCCGGTGGCCTATTTCACCGCCGGCAAACCGACGCGTGGTGACAAGGCGATCGCGTCGGCGCTGCCGAACCGTACCTACTACTTCTCCTCTGCTGCCAACAAACAGCAGTTCGACGCCAACCCGGCCAGGTTCGAACCGCAGTACGGCGGCTTCTGCTCGTCGGGCGCAGCGTTTGCGTTGAAACTGGGTAGCGACCCGACCTCGTGGGAAATTTACCAAGGGCGCCTGTTCATCTTCGGCGACGTGCTCGGCCACGAAGCCTGGAAGCTCGACAAGGACTGGAACATCAAATACGCCGACCAGGTCTGGCCCGACATCAAGGACGCCGGCTGGCGCGGGCAATCCCTGTCGCGCTACATGAACAAGGTGCCCTGGTACAAGAACACCAAGGACATTCGCGACGAGTACGACAAGAAGTACGGCGGCAAGCCCTGGCCAAGCTACGACGTCGGCAGCATGTTCTCCAACCTCTTCACCAAATTGCCGGGCTGGCGTGCGGCTGAGGGTTTCAGCCAGCCTGCTTTGGGCTATCCCGATTAAGGCCCGACCACTTTCGGGCGACAATGCCGCGGCGCTTCGGCGTCTTTGAGGCTTGCAACCGGCTCCCGACCTCCCATGAAATTCGGTGTATTCGACCATCTCGACGACAGCGGCCTGCCGCTCGGCGAGTTCTATGAAAACCGGCTGCGCCTGGTCGAAGCCTACGAACGCGTCGGCATCCATGTGTATCTCACGGCCGAGCATCACGCCACACCGCTCGGCATGTCGCCTTCGCCTTCCGTGCTTCACTCGGCGATTGCCCAACGCACCAAACGCATCCTGTTCGGGCCGCTGGTCTACACCCTGGCGCTGTACCACCCGCTGCGCCTGGCCGAAGAAATCTGCATGCTCGACCACATGAGCGGCGGGCGCTTCCAGCTTGGTGTCGGGCGCGGCATCTCGCCTTTCGAGCTTGGGTACTACGGCGTCGACCCAGCCGAAGCGCAGGCGCGCTACCTCGAATCCTATGAGGTCGTGATGCAGGCGCTGGCCAACGCGCAGCGCGAGCCGCGCGAATTGAGCTTCACCGGCCAGCATTACCAGTTCAACCAGGTGCCGCTCACCATGGCGCCGAAGCAGTTGCCGCACCCGCCGCTCTGGTACGGCATCGGCAATCCGGATAGCGTGCCCTGGTGCGTGGCCAATCGCTGCAACGTCGTGAGCAACGCGCCGCTCGATGGCGTGCGCACCATGACCGACCGCTATCGCCGCGAGTGGCTCGAAGCCGGTCATCCCGCCGGCGCACTGCCCCTGATGGGCACCACCCGCCACATGGTGATCGCGCCGACCGAACGCGAAGCGGCAGACCTCGCGCGCAGCGCCTACGCGCGCTGGTACCAGAGTTTCATGCACCTGTGGGTGAAAAACGGCACCAAGCCGGGCGCCTACTTTCCCTCGACATGGGATGAATTGGTTGAGGCGGGCCGCGCGCTCTCCGGCACGCCTGAGATGGTGCGCGAGCAGCTGGCGGAACAGATCGAGCGTTCTGGCGTGAACTTCATCCTCACGCGTTTCGCCTTCGGCACCCTGGCTTACGAGGATTCGCTGCGCTCGGTCGAGCTCTTCGCCACTGATGTCATGCCCTACATCCAGGATCGCCTGGCCACCCGTCTAGCCGCTTGAGGAAACCCATGAAACCCTTTCCCAGAGCCATTCTTGGCGTGTTGAGCATCGCCGTATCAGGCGTGCTATTGGGCTTTTATGCGGCAGCAGTGCAGGCGCAGGCCTGGCCCACCAAGCCGGTCAAGATCATCATGCCGAGCCTGCCCGCCGGCAGCCCGGACCGCGTGACGCGCATGGTCGCCGACAAGCTTGCGGTGCGCTGGGGCCAGCCGGTGGTGATCGACTACAAGCCCGGCGCCACCACCGTGATCGGCACCGAAGTCGCGGCACGCTCCCCGGCCGACGGCTACACCCTGCTCTCGACCTTCACTTCGTTCGTGCAGGCGCCCGCGCTGATGGCCAAGGTGCCCTGGGATCCGGAGCGCGATTTTGTGCCGATCGTGCAGTTCATTCGTTCAGAAGTGGTGCTGCTGGTGCGAACCGATGCCCCGTACAAGACGCTGCCCGAATTCATTGCTGCTGCCAAAGCGGCCAAGGCCGCCGGCGCGCCGCTCAACTACGCCTCGTTCGGCAACGCCTCGTCATTCCACATCTATGGCGAAGCGCTCAAGCGCGGCGCCGGCATCGACTTGACGCACATCCCCTACAAGGGCGAATCGGCCTCCATCGTCGATCTGATCGGCGGGCAGGTGGTGAGCTCGTTCAATTCGATCGGCACGGCGATGCCGCATTTGAAAAGCGGCCGCGTGCGCGCCCTCGCACTGGTCGGCGCGGTGCGCTCCAAGGTGATGCCCGAGGTGCCGACCTTTGCTGAGGCCGGCGTGCCCAAGCTCGACACCAGCGGCTGGTTCGGCATGTTTGCACCGGCGGGCACGCCGCGCGCAATTGTCGAGAAGATCGGCGCCGACACCGCTGCCGTGCTGGCCCTGCCGGAGATTGCTGAGGCCCTGCGTGGCCAGGGCCTGGAGCCCACCGGCCTGGGGCCGGATGCTTTTGGCCGCTTCATCCGCGAAGACCTGGTGCGCTGGAAAACCCTGACGCAAGAGCTCGGTATCAAAGCCGACAATTGAGCGTTGGGAGCGTTGGCGGCCGCCCGCGCCTGAACCATATCTGAATCGGGGCGCCCAGTGCGCTCAATGCATCGCAATCGCCGTATGGCGGATCACCGCATGCGGTGTGCGGAATTGCTCGGCGCGCGCCCGCTCCGCTTCGCTTTGCACCTGCGCCTGCATGTAGGCGCCCAGTTGCCGTGCGTAGTCCACCACCTTGTCGCCGGCAGCAACACGCTGGCGTGAGTAGTGTTCCAGCGCGGTGCTGATGTCGGCATGCGCTGCCAGGCTGTCGACCAGCGTGCAGGCATCGCTCACCGCCTTGGTGACACCCATGCCGCAGTGCGGCCGCGCCACAAACGAGGCATCGCCCATCAAAGCCACCGGGCCAAACGCCATACGCGGCGAGGTGAGGTCGAATATCGGCTGGATCAACGGTTGCGGCGTGGCCGTGGTGATCTCGGCAAACTCGGTGGTGAGCAAACGCACCGCGTCAGCGCGCATCTCGGCAATGATCTTGGGGTCTAGCAGGTGCGGAGCAATGCCGTCCAGATACACCTTGCCGTCGGTACCCGTCATCAGGCGCGGCAATTCCGATGCGGTATCCGCCGGGCGATACCAGACAAAGTTGTAACGGCGCCGGCCCTCGTGCACCTCGCCTTGCGGCCCGGCCACCGGGTAGCCGAGCATTTGCTCGTGTGGCGGGATGCAGAAGGCAAACTTGTCCATCAGCACGGCGCGCGTGCGCGGCGACAACAGCGATTCTTCAACCACGCCGCGCCAAGCCACGTAGCCGGCGTATTCGGGCTGCACCTCGGGGGCAAGCGCCGCGCGCACGGTGGAGCGCAGGCCGTCGGCCGCCACCAGAAGATCTGCGCTGCGCTGCCTGCCGTCCGAAAAGTTCGCCACTACCCGGCGCCCGGCCGCCGGCGGCTCGGCAAAGCCGGCAAAGGCCACGCCGCCACGAATCACCTCGGGTGGCACCTGCGCACGCAGCACCGCATAGAGCTTGCCCCACGCCGTGAACACCTGCAGGTGATCCCACTGTTCCAGCACGGACCCGTCACGGTCGTACACCACGCGCTGCGGCACCGGCACGCCGAGGTCTTCGATCACGCAGCCGGCACGCGCCAGCCCGCGATGCAACTCGGCATGCGTCACCAGCCCGGCGCCGCGCCCTTCGAGAGAACTGCCGGCTTTTTCAAACAGCTCAACGCTCCAGCCGGCGCCGCGCAACAAGGCGGTGGCGGCCAGGCCGGCGAGCGAGCCGCCGATCACAATGGCAGTTTTCAAGAAAGTCCTGAAGAGGAGGTGGAATGGCGACGTTCGGCAGATCAGAACGGCGAAGCTAACCATCGATTATAGGGAGGCCCCGGAGGCACACCGCCCCCTGCGCAGCCACTCATCGTGCCTCAAGCATCCACTCCTCGCCCTGACAAACGGTATGATTGAGAGTGCGCGCGCTGCCAAACGAGGCACACCAAACACCGTCCCGCTGCCCCTTCGCCCACACACAATTCACCTTACCCCAGGAAAATCGCCCCATGAATCAATTCGACATCGTCAAGGCAACCGAGCTGTTCCGCAATGTTTCCGACGAGGACATCAACAAGATCGTCGCGCTGTGCACGGAAAAAGCCTTCAAAAAAGACAGCGTGATCATGGAAGAAGGCAGCACCGGCGACGAGCTCTTCATCCTGCCGCACGGCATGGTGGGGATCGACGTTCGCATCGGCGAGAACACCTATCGCCAGCGCGCCTACGAAGTCATGCAGGGAGACGTGTTCGGCGAGCTGGCCTTGTTCGGCCATCGCCGCAGCGCCCGGGTACGCGCGCTTGAAGATGTCACCATCCTCGCCATCCCCTGCGCGCCGCTCAAGCAGTTGATGCGCGATGTACCGCGCATCGGTTACTACACGATGTCGAATCTTTCGGCGATCCTCGCCGAGCGCCTGGTGATGGCCAACATCAACATGCAGGACATGATGTCCAAGCACCACCAGATCGGCGCCTGATGTCGCCGCGCGTCACTCGGCCACTGCCTAATCCCCACGGCAGCATGCGGGCCCGGTGATGCGCAACCCGTTCGAAGCGCCGGCACGGCCGCCGGCCGCCGCATCGGCCACCTCATCGGCCACAAACTCTGCTGCTGCGGGCGGCTTCTTCGCCGATTTCGGCGGCGTCTATGCGCTCAACGCCGTGGTCGGCTTCCTGTTCGCCTGCACCGGCCCGGTAGCGATCATCCTCACCACCGGCGCGCGCGGCGGCTTGTCCGAATCCGACATTTCGTCGTGGATTTTCGGCGCGTTCTTTCTGAACGGCTTTTTCACCATTGCGCTCTCGCTCTATTACCGCCAGCCGCTGGTGCTGTTCTGGAGCATCCCCGGCGCGGTGCTGGTCGGCCCGGCACTCACGCACCTCACCTTTCCCGAGGTGATCGGCGCTTTCCTCGCCACCGGTGTGCTGATGCTGGTGCTCGGCCTTTCGGGCTGGGTCAAGCGCGCCATGGACGCCGTGCCGATGCCGATCGTGATGGCGATGGTGGCTGGCGTGTTCCTGCGTTTCGGCCTTGACCTGGTGCGCGCCTTTCACGAGCAGCTCTGGGTGGCGCTGCCAATGACGCTGGTGTTCGTCGGCCTCACAGTGTGGCCGCGCGTGGCGCGCGTGTTCCCGCCGCTGGTCGGTGCACTGGTGGTGGGTGCCGTTGCGGTGTGGCTGCTCGGCGCCTACAAGCCGCCAGCCGGCGCGCTCTTCGGCATGGTGCAACCCAACCTTTACACGCCGCAGTTCAGCTGGACGGCGATGTTCGAACTGGTGGTACCGCTCGCCATCACCGTGCTGGTGGTGCAGAACGGCCAGGGCATCGCGATTTTGCGCGCCAATGGCCACAACCCGCCGATCAACGCCATTACCATCGCCTGCGGTGTGGGCGCGTTTGTCTCGGGCCTGGTCGGCACGGTCTCGACCTGCCTTACCGGCCCGGTGAACGCGCTCATCTCGTCCAGCGGCGAGAAGGAGCGGCAGTACACCTCGGCGATCCTCGTCGCCATTCTCGGCCTGGGCTTCGGGCTGTTCGCGCCCTTCTTCACGCGCCTCATGCTGGCGATGCCGCCGGCCTTCATCGCCACGCTGGCGGGTCTGGCCATGCTGCGCGTGCTGCAAACCGCGTTTGTGTCTTCCTTCCGCGACCAATACACGCTGGGGGCGCTGGTGTGCTTTCTGGTTACCGTGGCGGACGTGCCGATCTTTGGCATCGGCGCCGCGTTCTGGGGGCTGGTGTTCGGGCTGGTGGCGACGCGCGTCCTCGAAGCTCCTCAGTCAAACGCGCCTGCCAAGTAGCAGCGCAATCGTGGTGCCCTGATGTCCCTGATGTGATCGTGCGAGGACGGCGCTACGCGGGTGCAACAGGCACGCCGTGTCCGCCTCGGAAGTCGGTTACGAAGCCGCCAGCGCCACGCCATCCTTGCCGCGCGCGTGGTCAAAGTTCTGGTTGCGGTACCAGGTGATGTACTCGACGTAGGTAATCGGATCGTAGTGGCACGGATTGTCCGGCCCGATGCAGCTCGCGAAGGGCTTCATCACGTATTCGGTGCCGCAGTCGAAGAACAGCGGGATCGCATAGCGCGGCTGGCCGCTGCGATTGGCCACGCGGTGCGGCGTTGCCAGGAACCGGTCGTTGGTCCAGCGCCGCAGCAGATCGCCACCGTTGACCAGGAATGCACCGTCGATTGCCGGTGCGTCGATCCACTTGCCCGACGGCAGGCGAATCGCCAGACCCGGAATGCGGTTCTGCGCAAGCAAGGTCATGAACGAGGTGTCGGTGTGCGGTGCGAGGCCAAACTCGCCCTCTTCTTCCACCTCCTGTTGCGGGTAGTGGGTCATGCGCAACGTGTAGGTCGGCTCGCGAAAGGCTTCGTCGAAGGCGTTGGCGGGCAGGTCGAGTGCGAGCGCGTAGGCCGGCAGCAACGACGTGGCGACGCCCTCGAGCGCGTTCTGGTAGGCCACCACGGTTTCGCGAAAGCCGGGCAGATCATCCGGCCATTGGTTGGCCGGACGGAACGGTTTGCCGGCGATCACGTCGGGATGGTCGGGCGGCAAATCGCGCTTGGCGAAGAAGGCCTCGTTCAGGTTCGGCTTGTTGCGCAGGCTCAGCTGGCTGTGGCGCGTGGTCGCGCCGCGCATCGGCATGTAGCCGACGTTATGCTGGTTGATCTTGAGCTTGAGCTTGGCTTCGACCGGCTGGGCGTGAAAGCGCTTGACTTCCTCGAACATGCGATCGACCAGGTCTTGCGGCACGCCGTGGTTGGTGATGAAGTAAAAGCCGACGTTCTCGAACACATGGCGCAGCTCGGCAGCCAGAGCTTCGCGTGCACCCGGCGCGGCGCGCCGCAAGGGGGCCAGATCGAGCACGGGAATCTCGTCGCGGGCCCCCGCAATGATCGGCGGCAGCGTGGGAGCAAGCGATGGGGCCGGCTGTGTCATCGGTGCATCCTCCGGTGGCGTGGCAAGCGTCCTCTCAAGGACACGCTAGGAATTGTCAAGGGTGATGTTGCCGGCACGTATCACCTCGGTCCAGCGCACCGCCTCGCTCTTGAGGAACTGCGCGGTGGCGTCCGGCGTGGTGGGCGTCGACGTCTCGCCCATCGCGAGCAGGCGGCTGATCACATCTGCATCGCGCAGCGCCTGACCAATCGCCGCGCTGAGCGCCTCGACGATGGGCGCAGGCGTACCCGCAGGCGCCATCAGCACATGCCACGAGGTGGTCGAAAACCCCGGCAGGCCGGCCTCGATCACGGTCGGCACGTCGGACAATTGCGCGGACCGCGCAGTGCCGGTGGTCGCCAGCGTCCGAATCAGGCCACCGCGAATCTGGCTGATCGACGACGGCAGCAGGTCGAACATCGCCTGGATGGTTCCGGAGATGAGGTCGGTCATCGCCTGCGCCGAGCCGCGGTAGCCGACGTGCTGCAGGCTGATGCCGGCGCGCAGGGCGAACAGGGCGCCCGCCAGGTGTGTGGTGGTGCCGGTGCCGGCCGAGCCGTAGCTCACCCGCCCTGGGTTGGCACGTGCGTATTCGATAAAGCCGGAAAGAGTGGTTGCCGGGAAGTTGCGCGTGACGGTGATCGCATGTTCCAGATGGCCGACCATTGACACCGGCGTCAGGTCACGCAGCGGAATGGTCTTGAGCTGCCGGTAGAGCAGCGGATTGACGATGACACCACCCGGCGAGCCGAGCAGCATGGTGTGCCCATCCGGCGCGGCGCGGGCAGTCACATCCACGGCGATATTGCCGGCTGCACCGGGAAGATTTTCGATCACGACCGGCTGGCCGAGAATGGTCGAGAGCCGCGGCGCGAACGCGCGCGCGACCACGTCGGACGAACCGCCGGCCACGAACGGCACGATGATGCGCACCGGACGCGTCGGAAACGCCTGGGCACGCACGCTGCCCGGCACGCACAGCAGGCCGCCCAGAAGCGCGAGGGCCTTGCGGCGACGCAGGCTCGGCGCGGTGAGTTTGGTTGCCGCAAAGTTGCGCATGTTGAATCCCGGGCAAGAGGGGATGGGATAAAGGGAATCGCATCATAGGCCAAATGATGGGCCTCAGTGACCGCATGACCCATCAATGATCAACGGGATTGCCGGATAATGCCGGCTGTTCACGTTACACGAGCGCAGCCGATGCACAAGACCGCAACCGCCGATGCCGCCATGTCAGGCCCGAGTTCCGCAGGGACGGCCGCGCCGGTGTCGACCCAGGCCGTGGTGTTCCCGATCCTGATCACGCTCAGCTTTTGCCACCTGCTCAACGACCTCATGCAGTCGCTGATCCCGGCGCTGTATCCCTTGCTGAAACAGGATCTGCACCTCGACTTCACGCAGCTCGGCCTGATCACGCTGGCCACCCAGCTCACCGCGTCGCTGTTGCAACCGACGATCGGCATGTGGACCGACCGCAAGCCGCAGCCGTACTCGCTGGCCTTCGGCATGGGATCGACGCTGATCGGCCTCATCCTGCTCTCGATGGCCGTCCAGTACGCGACGGTGCTGCTCGCGGCGGCGTTGATCGGCATCGGATCAGCGGTGTTCCATCCTGAAGCATCGAGGGTCGCGCGCCTCGCAGCAGGCCAGCGCTACGGGTTCTCGCAGGCCCTGTTCCAGGTCGGCGGCAACGTCGGCAGCGCGGCCGGGCCGCTGTTGGCGGCATTCCTTGTGCTGCCGCGCGGCCAGGGCGCAATTGCCTGGGTTTCGGTGATCGCGCTGCTGGCCATCATCTTGCTGACCAGGGTAGGCACCTGGTACTCGGCACGACTGCAGCGCGCGCAGGGTGCGGCGCGTGCAAGCGCCGCCGCGCAAGGTGTGCCGCGCGGGCGCGCGATCTTCCTGGTCTGCGTGCTCATGCTGCTGGTGTTTTCCAAGCACGTCTACAGCTCGTCCCTGACCTCGTTTTTCGCCTTCTACCTGATCGACCGGTTTCAACTGTCGGTGCAGGCCGCGCAGGTGCAGTTGTTCATCTTCATGGCGGCGATCGCGGTCGGCACCATGGTCGGCGGCACCCTCACCGACCGCGTAGGCCGGCTGCCGATGATCTGGATTTCCATCCTCGGCACGCTGCCCTTCACGCTCGCCCTGCCCTACGCAAACCTGTTCTGGACCTCGGTGCTGATCATCATCATCGGCCTGCTCATGGCCTCGGCGTTTCCGGCGATCCTGGTCTACGCCTACGAACTACTGCCGGGCCGTGTCGGCCTGGTGTCCGGTGCGTTCTTCGGCGCCGCCTTCGGCATGGGCGGGCTGGGCGCAGCGATGGTCGGCGCCGTCGCCGACGCGCGCGGCATCGTGTTCGCCTACCAGCTCTGCTCCTACCTGCCGGTGATCGGCCTGGCGGCCTGGCTGCTGCCGAACCTGCAGCACGAGCAACGCACTGCCTGAGGCTGCGGCGTTCCGAGCGGAGAGCTTGCTGCCTTCGATGCGAGTGATGAGCCGATTCTCTCGATCGTGGCCACGCGCCGCAGCAAATTCAAACGCTCAAGTGCCAGCGTGTCCAAGGCGTGCCAAGCGCCCTTGAACTCGTCCACCTCGCTCAACAACATGAGCAATTCTGGCGTGATTTGGATGGTCTCGGTTTTCATGACACCCGAATAATGACCTGATTGAACCGGATTAGACCTGACTACATTTGGCGAATTTGACTTGCCCATATCCCAATTTGGGACTATCCTTTCACACTATGCGCGTCATTTCCCTCTCGACCTTAAAGGCTTATTGGACAAATAACCCGGCAGGCGCGGGCGCGAAGGAAGCGGCACTAGCCTGGTACCGTCACGCGCTCAAGGCCGACTGGGCGTCTCCGGCAAGTGTGAAGGCGGATTTTGGCAACGCCAGCATTCTCAAAGATAACCGGGTGGTGTTCAACATTGCTGGCAATCATTACCGCCTGGTGGTTTGGATCAACTACCCGTATCGCGTGGTGTACATCCGCTTCATCGGCAGCCACGCCGAGTATGACGACATCTACGCGCAAACGATTTGAACGAGGTAAGCCATGAATATCAAACCCATCAAGACGAAAGCCGACCATCGTGCTGCCCTCAAGGAAATCGAAGCCTTGATGATGGCCAAGCTCAACTCGCCGGAAGGCGAGCGGCTCGATGTGCTGGTCACGCTGGTCGAAGCCTATGAGCGCAAACACTACGCCATCGACTTGCCTGATCCCGTAGAAGCGATCAAATTCGCGATGGAGCAGCGCGGCCTCTCTGTCAAAGACCTGGTGCCGATGATCGGCGCCCCCAATCGCATCTACGAGGTGCTCAACCGCAAGCGGCCTCTCTCGCTCAAGATGATCTGGCGCCTGCACAAGAATCTCGGGATTCCGGCGGAAAGTCTCATCCGGCCGACAGAAGGAGGGCTTGCCGCCTGATCGACCGAGCTGCGACCCCAGTCTGTGATGCGTAGCGCCCTACCCCCCGGCCAACGCGAACGCCCTGACTTCCCGCGCTTCGGCCTCACCCCGTTCGCGACACGCTTCCCCAGCCAGACCGAGCGCATCGACCTGCACGTCAGCTTTCCCGACAGCAACGACGCCGCCACGCCTTCGACAGCTTCCCCGACCAACGTCGGCACCGATGTACGCAACCCGCTCGCGCAACTCCCGCGCGTAGAGCAAACCTCGGACTTTCACTGCGTCACCACCTGGACCCGCCGCGGCCTGCAGTGGGGCGGCGTGCGCCGCATTGAGTACTACGGCGACTTCTACGAACAGATCGTCGTGCCGCTATGCCGGCCCGGCCCCGCCAGCGGACAAGCGGCCACAGACCCCGCTGCGGCGCGCTTCGTCGTGCTGCGCGCCCAGGATGGCGCCCGCACCAGCCTGCCGCTCGAAGACCTTCAGCGGCGACTCCCTCCTCGCCGACCACCTCGACGGCCAACCTCTGCCCGAAGCAAACTGAGGAACACGGCGCCCCGCTGCGCCTCATCGCCCCGGCCCACTACGGCTACCCAAGTAAACAGCGGCGTCAAGCACCTGCACCGCATCGAATTCTGGCGCAGCTGCGAACACCTCCTTCACCCAAGCCTACCCTACGGCCTGCG